>CAYRPX010000564.1:0-1024 GCA_964426195.1 uncultured Salinivenus sp. | reverse complement strand
GAGGAAGAAGAGGAGGAGGAAGAAGAGGAGGAGGAAGAAGAGGAGGAGGAAGAAGGTTGTGAAAATCCGCCCTGTGGGGGACCCGGATCTTCGATGGTCCTCCATGCTGGGGGTCCGCCGGGAGGTCCTAATCCTTGGAGCGGGAGTATCAGATCGTCTCGGAGTCTTTCTTCGCCGAGTGCCCCCCCGCCGGGTGGATGTCAGTTAAATCCGCCCCAGAGTGGCGACGGCGTGTATTACGTGAAGGGAGACTTGACGATCAATGGAAATGCAAATTGGGACGGCATTGTGTACGTAGCCGAGGGCGGATCGGTGCAGATCAATGGGGGTGGAAACGAAGAGAATATCAACGGCTCATTGATCATGGACAGGAACACGAACTTTCATGTGAACGGAGGAGGGGTCGGTCATCTGGTGAAATACAATTCAAATAAGATTCTGGACCTGACTGACGATCTGCCGTCTGTGCAGACCGAGCGCGTTGAGATTACCAATCGCAGAGCGGGCTTCGGTACCCCTGATTTGTAAAAAATCAGCCGTTTCTCTATGTTCGAAACCCCAGACAAGGGGTTTGGTCTCACGATACACCTCCGAGACGGTCAGTAGGTGATAAGCAGCCGCAGGTCGATTTTTCGGCCTGCGGTTTGTTTTATATAGTGATGGTTGGTGCGGAATTTGCCCCATCCACTCAGCGAACCGAACTTTTCTCAGACGTGCCCCACTGGTTTTGTGCCCCAGAATTCCGTAGAAGACGTATCACCGGCCGACGCCGCGACCGACGAACCGTCGACCTCCTCCACGACCCTCTCCGCGGCCGATCTTCCAAGCGTCTGTGATGAAATCATCGACTCTATCCCCGACTCGTACCGCGGGCAGCGCCGCCTCCGGTATCTGGCGGAAGAGACGGACAAGCTCTCCGTGGAGGAGGAGAAGGTACTCCGAGAGTGGATGAACGTCTTCGTGAAGCGGACCCTGGAGCTGGATGCCAGCGACATGGACATGGGCGGGCGGGCCTGCGACGGCA
>CAYRPX010000563.1:0-1042 GCA_964426195.1 uncultured Salinivenus sp. | reverse complement strand
CTCGTTTCCGCTTCTCAAAGGAGCGACCTCGGCGTTTTTCTTCCCGTTTCTCATTGCATTCCTACTTCTGTACCTGACCTGCGCGTTTGCGCTGCCGGATCCGGATTGGGAAGGGCCTCGGGCAAGCCCTGAAGACTCCTCGGGCACCTCTTCTACGCTGGATCTGGAGGACTTCTACTTCTCAACTGCTCACCGGCAGTGGTACTTCGGGATCTTCATAGCCTTCGTGGTAATGAGCCAAATTGGTGGACAGACGGCAAGAACGCTCGGGGAGTACAGTAGGCCGAATCCCCAGGAGCTTTTGAACAACGGAATTTTTGTGGTGGTGCTCGGAGGACTCGCTTTTACGGACCGATGGTGGGTCCACGGGCCGATTTCGGTGCTCTGCTTTCTCGGAATCGGATGGACGACCCTCGTGGCCATCCTCGGACTCTAACGGCGGCTTCCGCACACGCGAGAGGTCTCGCATGTGCGAGAGGTCGCCGGTCGACTGCTTGATCACATCTGCCAATCACATCGCCAAAATGCCTTTTTGAGACTCGATAGGAAGCCCTCTGGGGGGGAGCACGAAGTCGGACGAATACGTGAATGCGTTACGCAATTCCACCGATTGGCGGGTATGCCGTACGAGGCCACGCATGCGTTACGCTTAGAAGGCTTTCCGTAACAATCGGCCGAAAGGCCGTTTCGCCGACAGGTGTGTCTTCCATTTCGGTTCCTTCTCACCTCGACGGCACCTATGACGCGGTGAAGGCCGGGACGGCGGAGTTGTAGGGGGAAGAGCCCCGAACCAAGACCGCCCGAGGACGTTTCCGCTCGCTCCCGGTTCTCGGCTCTGTGCCTTGTCGGGACTGGCGAGGCCGGCACGGCAGTCGTCCCGACGGTGGGAGGAGGTAGGGCCTGCAATCATCCCGTTGGGGACCCGCTATTTTGGCGTGTCGGCGGCCCATCTATCGAACCGGCGCATATCCCCCGAGGACCCCATCGTTCGAGAACACAATCTGCCACTGCTGCATTTTCCGCATGCGAAACGACGCCGCGC
>CAYRPX010000562.1:0-1066 GCA_964426195.1 uncultured Salinivenus sp. | reverse complement strand
CCGGCGAGGCCCGCCAGTCCGCCAATCCCCAGAAACCGCAGGACCGGCCCCACCGTCTGCGCGCCGACCACCACGACGGCCGGAAGCACCGCGTAAACGACCAGGAACCCGACGTCGCGCCCTCCGACAAATCCACTCCGGGCGACTTGCAGGGCGTACCAGCCTATCAAGACGTACAGGACGCCCCGCAGCCAACGTGGATAGGTCCGGCGGACGTGCCGCGACACGTAGGAGGCGAGGAGAAGGGCTGTCAACCCGCTGGCAACCGCGGTACGCTCCCAGGGAGTACTGGGGGCCTCAGGGTAGGCGCTGGCAAAAAGGAGGTCCACCAAAAACACCAGCACGGCCCCAAGCAGGCAGAAGACCCGGTGGATCTGCACCTGCGTCCTCGCCCTCGATGAGAGCGCGCCATCATCCGGGCGGAGCAGCGAGAGCAGGGCGGATGGAAAAGCCATAAACCTGACGGCGGCGTAATTCTCGGCTGAAGGAAAATCCGTGTCGCTCGTCCCTCGGGAGGGCGGCGTGTTCCGCGATGCGCCTCGTAGAACGGTCGGGTAGACCGATTCCACAGGAAGATGCCACTCTTCTAAGGGGGAATTGTTGGAAGCAACTTGCGTGCCACAGTGAGCAGAGTCAAGATGAATCCCCTACCGCCAAAGAAAGGCGAACCGTAAAGCAACTCCCAACGTCCTCTTCGGTGTTGACCTCGATGGAACCGCCCATCGCCTCAAGCACCTCCTTCGTCACGGTCAGTCCCAGCCCGGTGCCCTCGTACTTCCGCTCCACGCCCTCGGAGGCCTGCCGAAATGCGTCAAACAGCTCCGATACTGTCTTCGGGTCCATGCCGATGCCGGTGTCCTCCACCTCCACGACCGCTGTGTCGTCGTCCCCCCGTCGAACCCGGGCGTACACGGTGCCCCCCTCGTCGGTGTATTTGATGGCGTTGGACAGCAGGTTGCGGAGTACAATCTGTAGTCCGCCCTTATCGGCCCGGCCCCAAATGGGCGTCGGCCCGGTGTGTACGGTCAGGTCAATGTCGGCCGACGTGGCCTGCGGCGCAAACTCC
>CAYRPX010000561.1:0-1075 GCA_964426195.1 uncultured Salinivenus sp. | reverse complement strand
CCCAGTCAGGACCTCCCTAGTCAGGACTTCCCCGCCGGGCCCGCTAACTGTTCTCCTCAAAGCCAATACCTGACCATGTCCGAGAGTCGAGATGAGATCCCTCAAAACGTGTCCTTCGAAACCTACGAGCACGTTGCACAGGTCACCGGCACGGTCGAGCCGTCTGCCCTGAACAAGGCGATTCGGCATCTCCGGTCGGCCGAGCCCGGGGAAGCAGGAGAACCTGACAAGGCAGGAGAACCTGAAAAGGCAGGGGGAACTGAGGAAGAACCTCTCTCCCCCCTGGCCCGGCAGAACGCCATTCGCGTGCTGGAGGTAGCCGCCGGCCTGGCCCAAATCTGGAAGAATCAAAGCAAAGAAGAGGCCTCCCAAAACCTGCGCCGCCACTGCATTTTTTGGGACCTCGATGCGGAGGTCCGGGCGGAGCTGAAAGGGCTGCTTTCGAAGTCTCTCGCCGCTCCGTTTATGGATCTTCTGCTACTGGCCGAGGCAGAAAATGGCGCCTCAGCTGAGCCTTCTTCGGAGGGCTGTCAGCCTAGGTAGCGTCGAAAGGTCCTTAGGGCTTGACCGGCAAAATCGCTGCTCGCAGCCCCTTTGAAGCCGAAACCTCGGTCCTTAAGGAACCTGGCGTCAGGTTGCTCAGGGGATGCCCACGTTCGCCCTCAGTATCGCAAAAATCGACGTTCAGCGCCGCTGAGCCCCTCTGAGGGCTGATGTGGGCGGAGCTGCAGGGCTAGGCGTTTTCAGAAAAAACGGAATGCGACATTCTTGCGGCCGTCGTGGGTCGCTTTTGACCGAGAGGACTCAAGCAACGACACAACTACAAAAAGCCACCAAGGAATATGACATTTCTCCGGATGCTTTTCTCGAAGAGCCGCCTCCGCCACCCTCTCGTCCATCTCGACCGCGAGAGCGGGTCGGCCGTCCTCGTCGCGGGTCGGCGGCAGGACCGGGATGAAATTTTGTCTTGCCTGCCGGCCCGTCGGGTTAAGCCGTTCGAGCTCCAACACCGCGGCGAAGAGGTCTACGGCCTCCGTGCCCCGATCACTTCTCTCGGCCGCGCGCTCCGGCAGGC
>CAYRPX010000560.1:0-1084 GCA_964426195.1 uncultured Salinivenus sp. | reverse complement strand
GAGATATGGAAGAAGGTACGAGAAGTCTCACTCGACTTGGGCGGTATTTCTAAGAATACGCAGGGGATCAAGACAGGGAATAACGACGTGTTCGTGGTCTCTGAAGACGAGGTGCAAGCCAACAATCTTGAGCGTGAAAGACTGCTTCCTATGGTCGAAGCCCGAGAGGTGCGTCGTTTCAGTCTCCAGTCAAACCAGTACGTGATATATCTGGATGGAGAAGAAGACATAGACTCATTTCCCGAGATTCATTCATATCTGCAACAGTATCGTAGTGAGCTTGAGGAGAGGGCAGAGGTGGATCGCGGCTCATATCCATGGTGGAGACTCCAGCGACCCCGAGAAAGGGAAATTATACTGGGTGGGAGTCGGCTTCTCGTACCTCTGTATGCGAGAGAAAACCGATTCGCGTTTGCAGAGGACGAGGTCGTTGGAATGACAGATATTTACGTCACCAAGATTGAGAATGACGACTATAGCGAGGCCTATGTAACTGCTGTGCTGGATTCAACAATTCTCAACTCTTATCACGCCAATTTCTCGAAGATGAAACGAGCAGGCTACCTGGAATATTCAGGTGAAGCACTTGCTCAACTTCCTGTCCGCGAAATCGAGTTCACGACCAACGAGGACGAGCGCGAGCGGCACGTCGAGGCCCTGATCGACCAGTGCGAGGCCGCCCGCACCGCCGGCGACACTCCCGCCGACACGGCCGTGCCCGACGCCGTGGACGACCACCTCTCCGCCGAGCCCGAGCGCGCAGACGTCGTCCATGACCTCCTCGCCCACCTCGCCCGCACGATGACGCGGCTCAAGGACGAGCGCCACACCTATCACCTGGACGTCACCGACTACGTTGCCGCCCCCGACAGCGGTCAGGACCGCGGCGTCGGCCTGCGCGCGATTGGCCGCTACCAGCCGGCTCCCGGCGCCACCGACTCGCTCCTCGCCGCCACGACCGAGCAGCGGGACGGGCTCCGCATCGGGCGCCTCACCGCCACGCACCGCGGCGATGCCGTGACCGTCCACGCCACCGCCCGCTTCAAACCTGAGGGCGAGCGGGAGTCGTGGCCGGACGCGGTGC
>CAYRPX010000559.1:0-1100 GCA_964426195.1 uncultured Salinivenus sp. | reverse complement strand
GGTGTCCATTTTGGCAGCCCCAAAATGGACGAAAAGGGCGTGGCTGGCAGAAAATAGCCTGAGACCCGTGCGCGCTACACTGAAATTTCTCGAACTCACTACGCTCAGACATGAGAAATTTCGGCCGCTCCGCGCGCTCGGTCCTCCGAGCGGCTATTTTCTGAAGGCCGGAGGGAGTCGATAGACGGTCATACTCGCGTTTCAATCGACGATGCTCATTCAGACCAAACAACTTCACACTGCTGGCCGCTTCCGAAGAGGCTCCCGAAGGCGTGCGGGACATGTTCTCCACTGCGTCCCGACGGCGGTCGGGACTTCGGTCGAAGCGACCTAGATTCGTTGAGATGTGCCTCCCCGCCCGCTACGGGTCCTGTCGAGCGACCGCCAGGGAGTTGTGACATCTCCACGAATGTGCCGGGATCGACCGAGGTGCCTCGCTTCTGAGAGATTTCTCCACTTCGGGTCGACCGATGTCGGCCCTCCGGTCGAAATGACCTGTGTTCGACCGGGGTTGCCTCTCCCCTACCGATACTGGTCATGTCGAGCGAACGCAGCGAGTCGGGACATCTCCTCGAATCCGGCGGAATCGATCCTCCGGTGAGCGGGCTCGTTTCTCCTCACGCCGCGGCGTCCTCGTACAGGGCCCGGAGGGGCTGCACCCCGACGCGATCGAGGGAAAACGTGTCCTGCACAGCCGCCGGTCCCTCCTCGGCAATCCGCGCTCGTGCCGCGTCGTCCGCAAGAAGATCCTGCAGCCCCTCCGCGATCGACGATGGGTCCGTGCGGTCCACCACGACGCGCAGGCCGTGGATTTCCACAAAGGCCCGCAGCTGCACCTCGCCGGAAATGACGACGGGCAGGCCCGCCACGGCCTCCAGGACCGCCCCCCCGACGTTCCCCTGGTGCGACGGCAGGGCGAAGGCCCAGGCCTCCCGCGGGACCCGTTGCTTTTCGGCCCCGGCGACAAACCCGAGAAAGGAAACCGAGTCGCCAAGCGCATGAGCGGCCATCGTCTCTCGGAGGCGCCGGACCCACCACCGCCCCGTCGCCGATGGTCACGCCCTTCAGTACGAGCGCCTCCATCCCCACGAACACGTTGT
>CAYRPX010000558.1:0-1119 GCA_964426195.1 uncultured Salinivenus sp. | reverse complement strand
GCCTGGAACGCCGGTTCCAACGGTGGATGTATGCGATCGTCGCACACGTCGAGCCCGGGGTCGAGGCGTCGGAGCAGTATGGATCGGCGGATATCTCATAACGGACTCCACGATAGGGAGCGTACTGGGCACTGTCAACCGGTCGCCCCCACGCTCCCGTGATGAACCCGTGAAGGAAAGCGCTTTCATACAAAAGAGAACGGATCGCACGAAGAATGTCGGCGGGAAGTACCGCTCCAGGGGACAATGAGGATCGGGAATCGGAACAGCGTGTGCTGCTGTTCCCGGCGAAGCAGCCTCGAGCTTCCCACTCGGGACTTGGTTCGAGCAGGGACCTTGCCCCTGTACAGAGTTCGCAGTATCGCGAAACAGATCATTAGTGGCGCAAGCGAAAATCGATGCGCTCGTGCTTTTCGAGCGTAAGCTCCCAAAATTTCGCTCCTTTTTGGATACGGCCGAAGAGGGGATCTCTGTCATCCGTAATGTGAACTCGAAAGTTCGGGCCGAGGGTTACGGTCCATTTCTCGACCAGCGCGATGTCGTCGATGGCAATGCGCTCTTCCACCGGGCCCGTCCAGGTCCAGCCTGAAACGACGAGTTCCTCTTCGTAGAGCTTGAGGGTCCCGAACCAAAGCGACCGACCTTCAAGGGTCACGGACGAAGAGAGAACGGGCTCCTCAGAGGAACTCACAAGGAACAATCGGAACACCGATAGAAAACTGGTAAGTCATACACGTCCCCCGACGTGTAACTACTACTTTCTGATGGAAAACCAAGATGAATCTCTGCTGCAAATCGAAAGAAGGATTTGGATGAAGGCGCACGGCCCCACACTCAAAACGCCGGTTTGCACCCGGCTGATCGATTCCACGACGCTCTAGGCGCGCCGCCGGGCCTGCCATACCGAGCCGGTGCTTGCCTACCAAGTGCCACGATCCACTGTGCACGTTTTTCTCCATCATCGGCGAAGGGTCGACCGGTGTAGGATTATGAGATTATCCACGGGATGACGCTCCATTTGAATCGGGCGAAAGGTCCCCGTCCCGTCGTTGAGGTAGAGACGGTCCTGGTACGCGGTGGTGTCGGCCGTTCGAACCTGCCCGCCGGAGACGACGTAGA
>CAYRPX010000557.1:0-1188 GCA_964426195.1 uncultured Salinivenus sp. | reverse complement strand
GTGGGCAACAAGAAGCTGAAGCTCAAATTCGCGAAGCTGCGGGTGATTGGGTGATTGCGTGTGGACGTGTGGGCGTCTGTGCGTGGGGGAATGAGCGAGTCGGAGAGAGCAGAGGAATGAGGGAGGCGCCACCGGTCTAAGAACGGGTTGTGCTATGGTGCATGATATGTGTGCATCATCGGTAGAGGCTCTTCAGAGCCGTTCCGGGCCGATCAAGTGCCTCGTTGGCTACAAAGCCGACCATGTAGGACAGTAGTTTCGCGACCACACGTGTCATGACTCCCCAGACTGAACGCGCTCGAGTCTCCTCAACCTGGAACTGGTCTTCGAGTGACGAGAAGATGCTCTCGATTCGAGCTCGGAGGCCGCGATGCCAGGCCCGAAGAGCTGCTTCGCCTTCGGATTTGGCCTCCTTGCTTCGCCGGAGCGCATACCAGAGCGCCCCGCCGTTTTTGCCAAACAGGCTGGCGAGCCAGTCGCCACAATATCCGTTGTCAGCTAACACCGGAGGCGCTTCTGCGAAAAACGACGACTGTCGGGCTTGCCATTTTGCCTCGACGGCCAGGAGGTGCTCGGCGACGCGACGCTCCCCGACGTTGGCCGGGCTGAGCACAAAATCGCAGATTGCCCCCGTGCTGGACACAAGAAGATGGAGCCTAAATCCGAGGAAAAACTGCTGTTTCGACGGAGAAAACCCCGCCTCAGCGGCCCAAATCGACATTTGTGCCGATTTCCAGCGGGGAGACTCGGCGGTGGTGATCGGCGCTGAGTCCAATGCAAGCCAGTCGGCCAGAAGGCGCAGTCGGTTCATCAGAAGGCGGAGCATCTCGCGCTGTATGCCCATCAGGTCTTTTCGTCTGCGATGGTAGCGGGAACGGCAGATCAGGTCCGGAAACAAGTGGAGATAGTCCTTCTTGACAACTCGGTGGAAACTCAATTCCGAGTCGTTGGATCGGCCCTCTTGCATGATCGACAAGGTGATAATTTCCGGGTCGGTCATGTCCATACGATCGGCCCCGTTGCGGAATCGGACCCAGTCGGGCGCAGCTTCTGGGTAGAGATCGTCAACAATGCAGTAGAGAATCAGGAACAACTCTTCGGTGGAGGTGTCGCATTCGGTCATAACAGCAGGGGTGTCGCCGGTTGAATGAGTATGGATGCCCATTCAGGACCGGAGAGACGCTCCTG
>CAYRPX010000556.1:0-1195 GCA_964426195.1 uncultured Salinivenus sp. | reverse complement strand
ATGCTGAGCACCGACGGCTATGTGGCCGAGGGCAGTGGCGAGAACCTCTTCGTCGTGAAGGACGGCACGCTCTACACCGCGCCGGTTGGGCTCTCCATTTTGCCCGGCATCACGCGGGCCTCTGTGATCGCGCTGGCCGAGGAGCGCGGCTACGAGGTCGAGGAAAAGAAAATTCCTCGGGAGGCGCTCTACACGGCCGACGAGCTGTTCTTCACCGGTACCGCCGCGGAGGTCACGCCCATCCGCACCGTCGACGAGTACACGATTGGCGAGGGCCAGCGCGGACCCATCACGAAAGAGCTGCAGGATGCGTTCTTCGAGGTCGTGCAGGAGGGACATGATCCCCACGACTGGCTCACGTTCGTCGATGTGCCGGCGGCGGAGGCATCGGGCGCTGGAACATTGGAAGGTTGAAGGTTGGAAGGTTGAAGGTTGGAAGGTTCTGAGGTCCGGCCCGGTCGGGCTGAGTCTCCACATGGCCATTGTCGCTTCCACTGCTTCTGTCTCAGCGGAGACGAACATGGTCGAGTGCGATGGCTGCTCTGCCCACAGTAGAGACCGCCGTAGTTAAGGTACACGTGCCAGTTCGTCTTCCCATTCTGGGGCGTCCGGCAGAGAGCGCTGTCCGGGCCGGCATCACGACTCGAAATTCAGGACGTAAGGCCGAGATAGGAGTCCGTTACCTCAGCCCGACTTAACATTGGCTGTATAGTGCGGTCATGTCGTTTGCCGCCCTCCACCTCTTGATCTACGTGCTTCTCCTCGGGCTCATCGCCGTCGTTGGCTGGTGTGCATCGTCGATGGACCGGAGTCTCGTTCCGTGGGTGCTCCTCGCGCTCTTCAGTTTCCCGATCCTTGCGGCCATGGGACTTCTCGTCGTGGGAGAGGGGGCAAAGACGAGATAGTCTAATGGGGAAGACAGATTCGGTGCCGTGGACACGTGCAGAAAAAGAGGAATACGAGGTTATCCGGGCACGCCGTCGGTGTCTAGCGCTCGGGGATCGGCCTGGATCCAGTTCGTGAGGTGGTGGGTGGCGACGTAGAAGAGGGGGGTATCGAGCGCCGCGATGCCGAGCTTGAACACGTACTGGCCGAAGACGATGCCCTGCCACGTCTCGAAGCCGAGGGGATCGGTCGCCGGATTGCCGTCCACCTCCGGCCAGATCACGAGCGCGATGGTGACGACGAGCACGGT
>CAYRPX010000555.1:0-1198 GCA_964426195.1 uncultured Salinivenus sp. | reverse complement strand
CCGGGAGCGTCGCCAGGTCGTTGTGGGCGTAGGCGGAGGCGAGGGTAAACTGCGAGCCAGTGACCTGCATGCCGTCCCCCGAATCACCTGCGAACAGGACCGTAGCCTCGGGAATTTCCTGAACGTCGGTTGTGTCGGAGACTGGCACACTCATTCGGGACAATCGTTTAGATTCGTTCTAAACTGGCCGGGCCTTCAACGTCCGCACCGCAAAAACGATTCGTTGCGGGCCCGGAAGAGACCTCTGGTTCAACCGAAGGTTTCCGGGTCTTTACAGAATGCCAGCGGCCTGGATCTGCTCTTCACCGAAGGTTCGGAGACCGGACCACTCGCCCTGTCCCGTCCCCCAACATTGTTTCGAAAATGGTCCTCTGAGAACGACCGGTCTCCTCCCCCGACTCGGCATTCATCAGTCCTCCCGATGCGAGAGCCGCCTTTTATGAAATCCACCGCCGTCCATTGAACAAGTCGTTGCTGGTCGGTAACAATGTGCCAACAAAAATTTCGGGGTTCTCCGCGTTTACGCGGCACCGTTCAATCCCCTCCCGGAAGCCGTTCTCGAAGTTCATGATCAGCTACGCGTCGACGACCCGCGGCATCACCGTCACTGTCCGGCCCATCTACCTCGATGAGCCCTCCGATCCCGTGGAGCGGGAGTTTGCGTTCGGCTACGCCATCTCCATCGAGAACACGGGCACAGATGAGATCCAACTACTCCGACGCCGATGGGTTATTCAGGAATCCGACGGTCGACGACAGGACCTCACCGGCGACGGCAATCTGCGCCCCCATCCCGTGATTGCCCCCGGTGAGACCCACGTGCACGACGACTCCTGCACGATCGAATCGTTTAATGGAACGGTGGAGGGCAACTACCTGGTGCAGCGGGCCGATGGGGAGCAATTCCGCGTGTCCGCCCCCTCCTTTCCCCTCCACGCCGCCGCAAATTAAGGTTGGAAAGTGCGAAGGTGTAAGGTGTGAAGGTGAAAGAGAGGGCATCTGTGCCCCTTCCACTTTCCAACTTTCCCACCTTCCAACTTTCCCACCTTTCACGTTCAAGTGGTGACCACCTCAATCTCGATGTCGTAATCGTCGGTCGTAAGGGTGATCGTCTCGTTTTCGTCGGTGAGCCCGTAGTCTTGGATGTCGTCCGGGAAAACGCCGTCCGGGGTCTCCATGTTGAAGAGCGCATCGGCGA
>CAYRPX010000554.1:0-1201 GCA_964426195.1 uncultured Salinivenus sp. | reverse complement strand
GCGGCCTCGACGCCGAGGCGCTCAAGGTGCCCCGCCAGATCTTCGGGTCGGCCCGCAACATCGAGGGTGGGGGGTCGCTCACCATCATCGCCACGGCGCTCGTCGACACCGGCAGCCGGATGGATGAGGTCATCTTCGAAGAGTTCAAAGGTACGGGAAACTCCGAGGTCGTACTCGACCGCGAGATGGCCGACAAGCGCATTTTTCCGGCCGTCGATCTGCGGGAGAGCGGAACGCGGAACGAGGAACGGCTTCTCGGCGAAGTGCGGCGCAAGAAGCACAATCAACTGTTCCGGGCGCTCAACTCCCGTCCGCCCATCGAGGCGATGCAGGCCCTCCTTCGGCACCTGAGGAACAGCCCGTCGAACGCCCACCTTCTCAATGAACTCGTGCCGGAGTGAAAGACGGGACGCTGTTTGGAGGCTCAGTCGATGAACTTCTCCTTCGAAAGCCGCTGAATTTGGTCCCGATGGACAAGTGCCCGAGTTCAGGAGTCGGGAGGTCTTTCGGGGAAGGATAATAAGGGACGTCAGGAGCGAACCGGCCCTTACACAAGGCTGCAGGGCCCTGATAGGTCGACAAGGAGGGGGAAATTCGAAAGCGGCCAGGGAAAGTACGTTGGATCGGAGAGGGGAGAAGAGGAGCCAAAGGAGGACGTTATAAACCCGAGGGGAAATGTGTCTGGAGAATGAACGTCTTCTTCTCCTTCAACCCCGCAGTTCCCATGTCCTCTTCCGATTCTTCTTCGGATCCAGCCTCCAATGAGCCGTCTGCCGATGCTTCGGAAGAGCCCGCTCTTCTCTATCACGTTCCCATCCACGAGTGGGATCCGTCGGATCAGCCCCGCGAGAAGCTCCTTAACCATGGGCCCACCGTCTTGTCCGACGCGGAAGTCTTAGCCCTTCTCCTCGGGTCCGGCACCCGTACGAACGACGGTTCTGTCTCAGCCGTCGAGCTGGGCCGGTCTCTGCTGCAGACGTATGGCTCGCTGCACTACGTCTCGCAGCGGAAACCGAAAGAATTGACGCGCACGCGAGGGGTCGGTCCGGCCAAGGCCACCAAGCTCGCCGCAGCATTCGAGGCTGGGCGCCGGGTCGAGTCCCAGCGGCAACGGGACGAGCGCGTCCAAGTTACCTGTCCCGACGACGTGGCGGACGCCTTTGGACCCCTCATGCGCGATCTCGACAAAGAGGTGTTCAAG
>CAYRPX010000553.1:0-1202 GCA_964426195.1 uncultured Salinivenus sp. | reverse complement strand
CGGCCCTTCGTAAAAGGTGTACGTGGGTTGCCCTTCGCGCTCTTCGATGCTGCGGGCGAAGATGTCGTGGTCGTTCCACCAGTCGAGGACGTTCTCTTCGAGGTCGGGAAGCGAGAGCTGGTCGGGCGTATCGAACTGCGCCATGGGGGCGTCGGGAATCCGAAAGTGAAGCATCAACAACAGATCTCAACGCCGGGGCGCGGGGGGATGTTCGTTGATTTTGTGGGGAAGTCCAGGGCTTTCGCATCTGTTGGTGAGAGCGCGTTTTCCCCAATCGTGTGGCAACGTCGGAGCGTCCAAACACAAGAAACCACCGAATTCAGGACTCTCAGGCTCCAAGTAGGTTCGGTTCGCCGACCCGGACCGGTTCCGTTCGGTGACCGGAACCTACCAGCAGTCCTAACCCCGAGGAGCATTTGACAGATGCGATTGCCGGGGCGGAAAAGCCGCCTCCGGCAGACAGCCTTGATGATACTTTTTGTAATATAAATTCCTTTACGTTTTGTAATACCAATGACGCGATAGAGGGCCAACATACTCCTCGTTCTGCCGACGCCCACTTGAAAAGCACAGATCTAACTTCTTTATAATTTCTGAGGGAATAACGCTACAACGATCCGATAACGGGGACTCTTCTCTTTTTCAGTTCTTCAGTTCTGCTCTTCCGTTTTGCTCCGGAGAATGAATCGAAGCGCTGTCGTTCTTTGTGGGCTGTTGCTCGCCGGTGGGCTCCTGTTCGCCGGTGGACTTCTGCACCGGGCAGGGGCACAGGACGCGGCCGCATCGGAGGCAAGCTTTACCCAAAAGGGCCCCGTCGTGGTCGTGAACTACGACCTCACGGGCGAGCCGGGGGAGACCTACGAGGTCAACCTGCTTCTTTCCACCAGCGAAGGGGAGACCTACGACTACGAGCCGAAGGCCGTCTCCGGCGATGTCGGCGAGGACATCGAGCCCGGCCCTAGGACGATTCGGTGGCGCGTGCTGGAGGACTTTCCCAACGGGCTGCAAAGCCCGAACGTGCGGTTTAAGGTGGTCGTCGAGGAGGAGGGGGGGGCCTGGGGATGGGTGGTCGGCTCGTTTTTGGCAGGGAGCAGCGGGACGGCCGCCGGCATCGCGACGGGGATTTTGCCGTGCCTGCCGATCGTGCCGGAGGGCCTGTGCCCGGCTGACGGCGGGGGTGGGGGTGGAGGAAGCGACGGCGG
>CAYRPX010000552.1:0-1217 GCA_964426195.1 uncultured Salinivenus sp. | reverse complement strand
TGAACCGGAGTCGTGTGCTGCAGGAGTACCGGCAGAACATGACGTACATGAAGCCTTCGGAAGAGAAACGCATGGAGGAGAAGCGTTCACGGCGCCGTCGCCACCGCGAAGAGAAGCGGGGTGACAACCGGAAGCGTCTCTGAGAACAGGGGACATTTCGACGCCGGATTCCTTATACCCTTGGTCCGGTGACAAAAGTGGCGGGACGGGCCCCGACCGGGCCCGTCCCTTTTTGTATGGGTGTGCCCCAGATTTAAGGGACCCACTGCCCGTAGCTACAGGGTGACCGCCTCGCTGACGAGTTGCTCCTGCTCACGATCATGCACCTTGGCGGAGCCGGTGGCGGGACTCGCACTGGCGGGCCGACCGACGTACTGGATGCGCTGCTCGCAGGGCCCATGAATCTCCTCGAGCAAGTCGTCGAGGCGGGACCGAACGAAGGTCCAGGCGCCCATATTCTCCGGCTCCTCCTGAACCCACACAGTTTCATCGGCCTCGGCGTAGCGCTCCAGTTCCTCCTGCAGTTCCTCCTTCGGGAACGGATAGAACTGCTCCAGGCGTGTAATTGCAATCTCCTCGCGGTGCTCGTCGTCCGCCAAGGCTTCCACGAGGTCGTAGTACACCTTGCCACTACACAAGATGTGGCGGGTCGTATCGGTCGGGTCCGTCTCGCCTGGGATAACCTCTTGCACACCGCCGTCGGTGAGGTCCTCGGGGGGCGATACGCATTTCGGATGCCGCAGCAGACTCTTCGGTGTCATGATGATGTGCGGCTTCTTCACGTCGCGCTTCACCTGCCGGCGCAGGGCATGGAAGTAGTTGGCCGGCGTTGAATAGTTGGCCACGATCATGTTTTGCTCGGCGCAGAGTTGCAGGAACCGTTCCAGACGGGCGGACGAGTGCTCCGGTCCCTGTCCCTCGTATGCATGGGGCAGCAGCGCCACGAGGCTTGAGGTTTGTCCCCACTTCTCCTCGGCAGCGCTCACGAACTGGTCCCACACGATCTGCGCCCCGTTCGCGAAGTCGCCGAACTGTGCCTCCCAGCAGGTCAGTGCGTTGGTGTCCATCACCGAGTAGCCGTACTCGAATCCGGACACGGCGTACTCCGACAGAAGGCTGTCGTAGATGAGGAGGCGTGCCTGATCGTCCCCCAAGTTGTTGAGCGGCATGTACTCCTCACCGGTTTCCTGGTCGATGAGCACGGCGTGGCGCTGGCT
>CAYRPX010000551.1:0-1223 GCA_964426195.1 uncultured Salinivenus sp. | reverse complement strand
CGCCCGCGCCATCGCCATTGAGCAAAAGACCTCGGGCAACAACCCGCGCTCGACCGTCGCCACGCAGACGGAGATCTACGACCACCTGCGTCTCCTCTTTGCCCGCATCGGCACCACGTACTCGCCCGTCAGCGGCAAGCCCGTGAGCACAGACTCGCCGCACGACGTAGCGGACCAACTCGAAGAGGAGCTCGACGACGGCACGCGGTTTTACCTCTGCGCCCCCATTCCCGAGCACTCGGACATGGCTCTGCGTGACGAACTGACGAGCCTTCGGGAGCGCGGCTTCTTTCGCATCCTGCTGTTGCCCACTGAGCGACAAGCCGAAAAGGGGGAGCGCCCCGAGATCCTCGACCTCAATCAGACTCCCCCCGACAAGGCGAATAATTACGGCCGCGACCGCCTGCTCGTCCTCATCGACCGTCTCAAGGTGAAGGCGGGCGATGAGGACACCCGCTCCCGCATTGCCGAATCCGTAGAGCAGGCCTTCGAGGAGGGCGACGGACGATGCACGGTCATTCCGGCCCTCCGTGATCTCCCCGATGACGGTAGGGACGACCGGCCGGTCGTCCCTACGTATGAATTTAGCAGTCACTTTGAGCGAGACGGCATCATCTTCGAGGAGCCGAGCCCCCAGCTCTTCAGCTTCAACAGCCCGGTGGGCGCGTGCCCTACGTGCCAGGGCTTCGGACGCGTGCCGGGGCTCGACGAAGCCCTCATCATCCCCAACAAGGAGCTCTCGATCCGGGAGGGGGCCCTTGCCCCGTTTCGCGGCGACAAGTGGTCGAAGCACTTTAAGGACCTGATCGCCGTGGCGGCCAACGTGGGACTCGACATCGACTGTCCGTACCGCGAGTTGGAGGACTGGGAGAAAGAACTCGTGTGGGAAGGAAAGAACGACTACATCGGCCTCAACGGTTTCTTCCGGTTCCTGGAAGAGAACTCCTACAAGCGCCACTACCGCATCTTTCGCGCCCGCTTCCGCGGATATTCGGAGTGTCCCGACTGCGAGGGCTACCGCCTGTGCGACGACACCCTCTATGTGAAGGTGGGGGGCGACGCCGTGGAGAAAAAGCACATCGGCGAGATCTGTGCGATGACCACCCGCGAGGCGCGCGACTACTTCGAGGGGCTGGCGCTGTCGGACTACGAAGAAGAGGTGGCCGGACGCGTGATGGAGGAGCTCCGCGAGCGGAGCCGCTACCTGGTGGACGTGGGGCTCG
>CAYRPX010000550.1:0-1237 GCA_964426195.1 uncultured Salinivenus sp. | reverse complement strand
CAGGACCTCCGCGTGAAGCTACGCGAGGACCACCGCGTCCTGTTCACGCTCATCCAGAAGTTCCGGACGGAGGGCGGCGATGAATACCCGCAGCTGTCCGACCGGTCCGACGTCATCGTGATGACCGACGAGGCGCACCGCTCGCAGTACGACGTGTTTGCGGGCAACATGCGGGCGGCCCTTCCCAACGCGGCCTTCCTCGGCTTCACCGGCACGCCCCTCATGGCCGAGCAGGAGCTTACCCGGCAGGTCTTTGGCGACTACGTGAGCGTCTACGACTTTCAGGCGGCGGTGGAGGACAATGCCACCGTGCCGCTCCACTACGAAAACCGGATCCCGGAGCTCCAGCTCACGAACGAGGACTTCAATGAAGACATGGAGTCCCTTCTCGACGAGATCGCCCTGGACGAGGCCGAGGAGCGGGCGGTCGAGCAGGAGTTTAGTCGACAGTACCACCTGCTCACCCGCGAGGATCGGCTCGACACCGTCGGCGAAGACATCGTCGAGCACTTCATGAACCGGGGCTTCATGGGCAAGGCAATGGTCGTGAGCCTCGACCGGCCCACCGCCATCCGTACCTACGACAAGGTGACGGCCCACTGGGAGCGCTACATCGACGACCTCAAGGATCAACGCACCCGGACGGAAGACGCAACCGAGATCAGCCGGCTGGACGACGACATCGCCTACATGGAGGAGACGGACATGGCGGTGGTTGTCTCCGAGTCTCCGAACGAGGTCGAAGAGTTGCGGAAGAAAGGCGCTGACATTCGCCCGCACCGAGAGCGTATGCGGTCGGAGGACCTCGACGAGAAGTTCAAAGATCCGGACGACCCGCTCCGCATCGCGTTTGTCTGCGCAAAGTGGACCACCGGCTTCGATGTGAAGCCGTGCTCCACCATCTACCTCGACAAGCCGATGCGCGACCACACGCTCATGCAAACGATCGCGCGGGCCAACCGGGTTTACCGCAAGGGAGAGGACGGCCCGGAAAAGCCGAACGGAATTATCGTGGACTACGTGGGCGTCTTTCGCAATTTGCAGGAGGCGCTGGCCCTCTATACCACCGGCGAGGGCAACCGGGCCGAGGAAGGTCAGACGCCCATCCGGCCCAAGGAGGACCTGCTCGACGCCCTCGACGAAGCGGTCGAGGAGGCGCGGGTCTTCTGCGCGGAACACGATGTGGACCTGATGACCCTTCGGGACGCGTCGGGATCGGCGTTCGGCGGGCTCGTGG
>CAYRPX010000549.1:0-1241 GCA_964426195.1 uncultured Salinivenus sp. | reverse complement strand
ACCAGGGTGCCGTCCCCCAGAAACACAATGCGGGAGCCGAAGTGATTGTCCGGCTTTAGAAAGGGACTCTGCCGGTAGAGCTCGTCCACTTCGCCCAGCGACGTGCCCTCCAGCTGGGCCCGGGACAACACCGTTCCCCGCACGTCGCCTTCCGAAGCCGAATACGTAAAGTAGATCCATCCCGTCTCCTCGAAATCGGGGGCCACCCGGACGTCAAGCTGGCCGCCCTGATTTTTCACCCACACCTCCGGCACGTTCGAAAGGGTTGTCGTCGATTCGCCATCGACGAGCAGCATGCGGCCGGGCCGTTCGGTGACGAGCATCCGCCCGTCCGGCAGCCAGTCGACGGCCCACGGATGCTCGAGGCTGTCGACGAGCCGCACGACGCGGAACGATTCTTCTTCGGACTCGACGCGCTCGAGAACAACCTCGCCCTCCGGAGCGGCCACGGTCTCTCCGGAATCCGTGGCTCCAGGATCGCCATTGAGGGTGCAGGCACACAGAACAAGCGAGAGAACACCGATGAGGCTGCGCATGGGAAACGGTAAGATTGAGGGGCAGGTTGAAAAAACGGTCTACTGCTTCACGTTCGGTCCCCTCCCTCCGTTTCGTCCGGCGGGTACGAAGGCTACGCCGGTTACGCAGATGTCATCTCAGGCCGAACAAGCGAGTATCAATGTCCTCTACGCCTACGCTTCTTGTTCTCATATCATCGCCTACTCCGATCCTCATTCATCTCCTCCTCAGCTTGTCCAGAAAATGCTTCTCCAGGGGCCAAACCGAACCCATCGATTAATCCCTCAGCGCTTCCGGGTCGACTCCTTGTGACGGCGACGCTCCGCCTTGAGCTTTACCCCCCGCCGAGCAAAAAGCCGGCTGATGCCACTTACGCTTTTGTACTCGATGCCGAACTCCTCCTTCAAATACTGCTGGGCATCCTTGAGATAGGTGACCGTTCCGGCCTTCACTTCCTCGAGGAGCGCGTCCCAGGCCTCCGACGTCACCTTCTCGCTTCGACCGCCGGACGAGCCCACCCGGCAGAGCTCCTCCAAGCCGTCCCGGCGGTAGCTCTCAAACCACCGGTCCAACTGGCGCTCCGAATAGCCGAGCAACGCGGCCGCCTGGCTCCGACTTTGACACTGGCCGCTCTTCAAAAGACGAAGCATCTTCAGACGGTCCGCCACCGACCGGTTTTCGGGACGCGTTTTCTCGAGGGCCCGGAGATACTCCACCGACTCGGT
>CAYRPX010000548.1:0-1259 GCA_964426195.1 uncultured Salinivenus sp. | reverse complement strand
GAGGCCCGGTGGCAGTCGCGATCCTCTCCCGCTGGTAAGTCGACCAATCGGCTCGGTTCTGTCCTATTCAGTTTCTTGTTCAGTTTGGATGGCAATCAGACGGTTGGCGTCTCATCTTCGCGCGACGGCTACGAGCGAACCGGCGCGTACTGGCTCTCGCAGGCAGACACTCGGGCCGGATCGTAGACCTCCCCGGACTTGGCGAGGCCATAGAGTACCTTGCAGAGCTTCCGCATCGTTGCCACGATGGCCTTCCAGTAGTTCATTCCCTCGGTTCGTTTTCGCTCAAAGTAGGCTGCGAAGGGGCCGTCGCCCTGCACCAGGGCGAAGGCGGCCTGTCCCAGCACCTTGCGGAAGCGATCCCTCCCCTTCTTCGAGATCTTGGTCTCTCCCTTGTAGGTTCCGCTTTCCCGCTCGTAGAGGTTCAGTCCGCAGTAATGGAGCACCTCCCGCCAGTGGTCGAAGTCCGAGAGCGGACCGGATTCGGCCAGCAGCCGGGCCATCATCGCCGCGTCGAGGCTGCCGACACGATCGGGAGCCTCCCCCTTCCGGTTCAGTTGCTTGAAGAGCTCTCCCATCTGTTCGGCAATCTCCTCCTTGCGACCCTCGTGACGCGTGTAATCGGCCCACAGCTGCCGCAGGCGCCGTTCGAGCATCTCTCGCTCGGCCGGCGGGCGGTGCTGTCGGACCGACCGTTCGGCCTGCTCGAAGAGCGCCTGGAGGGTCGCTTCATGGACCCCCTTTACCTTCTCCTTCATCTTCTGCCGGAAGCGCTCTTGTCCGTCGTCGACGATTTTCTGAGGGTTCCACCCATATATCTCTGCCACGGCCCCGCCGGTGTTGGAAAACACAAAACTCTTCCCCTTCTCCAGATCGCAAAACAGCTTGCGCAACAGATCGTGCAGGCGGCACCGGGCCCGGACGACAGCCTGGTCCTCTGCTTCGTACATCCGGCCCAACTCGCGGAGAAGCGCGTGCTCCCCCTCCAACACACGCTCCTTCTGGGTCTTGTCCATCTCCCCGATCATCGCAATCACCCGAGCGTCCATCGAGTCGGTCTTGCCTGGATCCCCGGACTCGATCGTGCTTGCCTTCGAGACGTGTTCTCCGTTGGCGTAGGCAGTCTCGTGACCGAGCCGACGGGCCGTCTTGAGAAGCTGATGCTCGTATCCCCCGGTCGGTTCACAGATGACCAGCAGGCCCTCAAGACCTTTCTCCTCTGCATAGCCAGCCAATTCTTGGAGCACCGACTCAATCTC
>CAYRPX010000547.1:0-1264 GCA_964426195.1 uncultured Salinivenus sp. | reverse complement strand
GTGGCAAGGTCTAACCTTCAGTATAGGAGCCAACGTGCCTCGGCGCAACCGCTGGGGAAGGACGGAGCAATCGTATGTTGAAAGTTTCCTTGGAGGGGCTGAGGCTTCCTCTACCTCCGATCGACGAAACTGCCGGGAAGGCCGGGGGGAGAGGGCGTATGGGAGCGTGACACTACCCTGGATAAAGTTGAAATCAGACAGCTAAGGCCAAGCTGCGATTGCCGTGGGAGGAGGGAAAGGGGGAGAAATGGAAGTGTGGAGGGAGGGAAGGGAGCAGTGGGAATCCTTTCTACGTCGTGGAATGCTTGTCCGCTGAATGTTAGAGCGTGAGGGAGTGGTGGCCGGAACGGAGGCGGTTGAAGAGGGCGTCGAAGCCGATCGTAAAGATGAGTGCCAAGGCACTGGCAAAGATGACGTCGAGTCGGACGGCGCTGGACACGTCCTGGAGCGACATGAGAAGGCGCCCGACGCTTTGTTGCAGGCCGGCGAGGGTCGGGGGCGCCCATACGAGTCCGGCGCCTGCTCCGGCGATAATGAGGAGCAGGAGGAGGATTTCGGCCCATCCCATGCCCGGTTCGGGCGAGAGGCCGACCCGGTCGGCCACCCGTTCGGCAAAGTCGTCGGAGAGGTCGCCCTCGGGTTCTTCGTTCAAAGTGGCGTACACCACCTCGTAGGCGGCCACCTCTGGATCGTCGTCTGTCTCGGGCGGAGGGACATCTCCTTGAAGGTGGCGGTCGAAGGCCTCTTGCAAGTCGCGATCGCGGTTCGTCATAATGTAATTTCCTCGCGTTCGTAGCGGTCGAGTAGCCAATCTTTCAGTTTTTTGCGGCCGCGGTACAGGTGGCTCTTCACCGTGCCCTCGGGGTTATCCATGACCTTGCTAATTTGTGATACGCTCATGCCTTCCAAATGATACAAGGTGAGCGCCGTTCGGTAGTGCTCCGACAGGAACTCGATGCCCTCGCGCACGAGGTCTCGCCGCTGGCGGTCCTCGGTTGTTGCGGCCACGTCTTCCTCGGGATCAGGCACCCGGCTGAGTGCTGCCTGGGCATCGGGCGTTTCGCCTTCCGGGGAGGGGGCCTCGTCGGCGTAGAGGGGCACCTGCTTTTTCTCCAGGTGATTGAGGCACGTGTTGCGCGCGATGCGAGCCAGCCAAGTCGAGAGCTTCGACTCGAATCGAAAGCCATCGAGGTAGCGGTGCGCCCGCACAAACACGTCCTGACACAGCTCCTCGCGGTCGCGGTCGTCGTCGACCATGCGGAAG
>CAYRPX010000546.1:0-1267 GCA_964426195.1 uncultured Salinivenus sp. | reverse complement strand
GCCTGGAACGCCGGTTCCAACGGTGGATGTATGCGATCGTCGCACACGTCGAGCCGGAGGTCGAGGCGTCATGGCGGTATAGATCGGCGGATGTCTCATAGCACCCTCCACGATAGGGAGCGCACCGGCCACTGTCAACCGGTTCCCCCCATTCTCCCATGACGAACCCGTGAAGGAAAGCGCTTTCATGCGACACGATTCCGCCCGACACGCTGTACACGAAGGCTTTCGGTACGTTGTGTCGGGCTATCGTTTTGATCTTCCCGTGCGTTGCTCCGGGGAGTTCTCCGCGTCAGAAAAAAACAGGAGCCCCACACAGAGTACCGACAAGCCTGTCCCAACCGCCGTCGGGACAAAGAGTGTGCCCACAAAGAATCTCTCAAGCACCAAGACACCAAATCAGAAAAACGGTATCATTAGTGGCGCAAGCGCAAATCAATACGCTCATGCTTTTCGAGCACAAGCTCCCAAAATTTGGCTCCCTTGTGAATACGGCCGAAGAGGGGATCTCTGTCATCCGTAATGTGAACTCGAAAGTTCGGGCCGAGGGTTACGGTCCATTTCTCGACCAGCGCGATGTCGTCGATGGCAATGCGCTCTTCCACCGGGCCCGTCCAGGTCCAGCCTGAAACGACGAGTTCCTCTTCGTAGAGCTTGAGGGTCCCGAACCAAAGCGACCGACCTTCAAGGGTCACGGACGAAGACAGGACAGGCTCCTCAGAGGTGCTCACAAGCGACAGCCTGAAAATCCACAGTAATCGGTAAGTTCTACACGCCCTCGAATGTGAAATTATTTCAGTGCAATAAAAAATCAAGACGAATCTCGACTGCAAATCGAGGGAAGGTTTTGGGATTCTCTTTTATTTTCCGAAGGATAGAGGGGTCGTCGCTGCTTCCCTCTCGCCCTCGCCCTTATTAACAGCGGCCTCCACGGTCTGCTTGCGGATGCCCAGCGCCACCGCAGGCCGGACGAACGATCTGAGCAGAGGGACAATGCCCCATCGGTCTTCGTCGCCCGACGACGCGTTCCCGATGCGCGCCGCCGTAGAGGCCCCGGATGGAGCCCGAGACCAGCTCGAGACGACCGTCGCGGCCCTGCACCGCCCGACTCCCTATCCAGGCAAGGAGGAGCCCGAGGAGGCGATCGAAACCCACATGGCCTGGATCTTCCTGACGGACTCGCACGCCTACAAACTGAAAAAGCCGATTCGGGCCCGACTGATCGATTACACGACGATCGAGGCGCGCCGCCGGGCCTGTCACACCG
>CAYRPX010000545.1:0-1270 GCA_964426195.1 uncultured Salinivenus sp. | reverse complement strand
GGGCCGGCTGGTCGGCGGAGGTGCCCATCTTGGTGCCCACGCCGAAGCCGTCGATTGGCGCGCCGCGATCGAGAAGCTGTGCGATCTTGTACTCGTCGAGTCCGCCACTGGCGAAGATCATGATATCCTGCAGCCCCGCCTCGTCAAGGAGCCGGCGAGACTCGTGGGCCAGCTCCGCGAGGTCGCCCGAGTCGAGCCGGATGCCGCGGATCTGTACGTCGTCGCCGGTTTCGTCCATGAGGTCGATCACCTTGCGCACGCCGCCCAGCGTGTCGTAGGTGTCGACCAGCAGGATCGTCTCTGGGTACAGGTCTGCGAAGGCACGGAATGCTTCCATCTCCGAGTCGTGCGCCTCGATGTAGCTGTGGGCCATGGTGCCGGTAATCGGCAGGTCGTACGCCTGCCCGGCGGCCACGTTGGAGGTCGAATCCGCGCCCGCAATATACGCGGCACGAGCCCCTTTCATGGCTGCGTCGGTGCCGTGCATACGCCGCATTCCAAAGTCGGCAACGAGACAGTCGTCCTCCCCGATCTGGGCCGCCTCGACGACGCGGCTCGCCTTCGAGGCGATGGACGTCTGGAACGTAATCTGGTTCAGAAGGAACGTCTCTACCAGCTGGGCCTCCCCGATGGGAGCCACGACCTCGACAATGGGCTCATCCGGAAACACCGGCGTGCCCTCCGGCACGGCGTAGACGTCGCCCGTAAACTTGAAGTCGGCCAACCAGTCGAGGAAGTCCGCCCGGAACTGATCCTGCTCGGCGAGGTAATCGAGCGCCTCCTCTGAGAACGAGAGGGACTCCAGAAATTCGAGCGCCTGCTCCAGCCCGCAGGCCAGGAAGTAATTGCGATCCCTCAGGCGGCGCACGAAAAGGTCGAACACTGCCGGCTCGTCCATCTCCTCTCGCCAGTAGGCCTGGAGCATGGTGAGCTGGTAGAGGTCCGTATACAACGCGGACGTGTCGGCGTGGAGCTGGTCGTCGAAAGGCATGGGTGTGTTGGGTGATGCGTGAAGAATGATGCGTGACGCGTGAAACGTGAGGTGCGATTGGTGCTCCAGCACAAGGTCACGAATCACTCATCACGTTTCACGGATCGGTTTTCGGAGGGGGGCAACCACGAACGCTATCCGGCCCGTTTTCTTGACAGGGAGCATGCATCTATGGACTCACATCCAGCGAGGCGTTGAGGGCACGGTCAATGCGGGCCTGCGTCTCGGTCAGGTGGGCCCGCGTGTCCCGGTCGAGATTGGGGGCATCGAGGGCCTGTC
>CAYRPX010000544.1:0-1287 GCA_964426195.1 uncultured Salinivenus sp. | reverse complement strand
GGGGGTGCTCCTGAAGATGGGGACGTACGGCCTGTTGCGCTTTTGCCTGCCCTTGTTCCCGAACGTCGCCCAGAGCTACGCGGGCTTCTTTGCGGTGATTGCCATCGTGGGCATCATCTACGGCGCCCTCGTGGCCCGTGTCCAGGAAGACGCCAAGAGCCTCGTGGCATATTCCTCGATCAGCCACCTCGGGTTTGTGGTGCTCGGTCTTTTCGCCTTTACGGCGGAGGCGATGCAGGGGGCTGTCATTCAGATGATCAACCACGGGCTCTCCACGGGCGCGCTCTTCTTGCTGGTGGGCATGCTGTACGAGCGTCGTCACACTCGGTTGATGGAGGATTACGGCGGACTGGCCACGTCCGTCCCCATCCTCACCACCCTGATGGTAATCAGTGTCCTTGCCTCGGCCGGGCTCCCGGGCCTTAATGGATTCGTGGGGGAGTTTCTGATCCTGATCGGGGCCTTCAAGAGTACGGTACTCGATAGTCCGCTGCTTGTGGCCCTCGCCACGACGGGGGTCATCTTGGCAGCCATGTATCTCCTTCACATGGTGTACCGCACCTTCTTTGGCGAGCTCACGGCGGAGGCCAACGCTCAGATGCCCGATGTAAACGCCCGGGAGTTTTTGCTCATGGCCCCCCTGGTGGTGCTTATGTTCGTTCTCGGGTTCTTTCCGAACCCCTTCCTGCGGCAGACGGCCCCGACGACACAGTTTCTCCTGGAGACGGTCGAGGAAAAGCGGGCAGCCGTCGAGGCGCAGGCGACCGAATCCCCGTCTATGGCCGACGAGCCGGAAACGGTGCCCGCCGCCCCCCTTGAATCCAAAGAGATTACTGTTGAGGTCCCGGACAGCACCCCGTAGACCAGCGTTCGTTCCGATATTTCTTCACACCAAGAGTTTTCTTCGTGCCCATGCCCTCTCGTGAGCCACTTTCCGACGCCGCCATTGACGACGCGCTTTCCGACCTGGAGGGGTGGTCGCACGTCGATGACAAGCTCCAGAAGACGTTCGAGTTCTCCGACTTCCGGGCCGCCATTAGTTTTATCGTTCGGCTTTCGTTCTACGCCGAAGAGATGAATCATCACCCGGAGCTGGAGAACGTCTACAACACCGTGTCGATCGCCCTGACGACCCACGACGTGGGAGCGAAGGTGACGGAGATGGACGTGAAGCTTGCGTCGAAGATCGAGGATTTTGTATGGGTGTAACGGTAGAGACGTCCCGCCGGGACTTCTCTACGTAGGGGATGCTTTTTGAGCGAGGTAGGATTTCTTATCTATGGATTT
>CAYRPX010000543.1:0-1292 GCA_964426195.1 uncultured Salinivenus sp. | reverse complement strand
GAGCAGGTCGAGTACGTGACCCAGAATGTAAATCGATATTCCAGTCCCTCGGACCTTGAGATCACGGACATGCGGATCGCCGAGGTGACGGACGTGATGTTTCGCACGCCGATCGTTCGGATCTACACGAATCAGGGAATTGTGGGGCACGGGGACGTGCGGGACGGGGCAGATCCCCGGTACGCCCTTATGCTGAAGAGCCGGTTGCTGGGGAAAAATCCGTGCAACGTTGAGAAACTGTTCAAGCGCGTCCGGCAGTTCGGGGATCACGGCCGACAGGGCGGGGGCGTGTCCGGAGTGGAGATGGCCCTCTGGGACTTGGCCGGGAAGGCCTACGGAGTGCCGGTGTACCAGATGCTGGGCGGAAAGTACCGCGATCGCGTGCGCGTGTACTGCGACACGCAGGAATCGGAGGACCCGCAGGTCTATGCCCGGCGGATGCAAGAGCGAATTGATCTGGGGTATACGGCTTTGAAGATGGACATCGGGATCGATTTGGTTGAAGATATGCCCGGTGCCGTCGTGAACAGGCCCGGAGGAAATCTTCAGCCCTGGGAGCACGAGCACGTCGGGTACAACTGGACCAATCACCCCTTCACCCGGGTCCAGGTCACCGATAGGGGCATCGATGCGCTAATGGAGTACCTCGACGTTATGCGCTCGGAGATCGGCTACGAGCACCCGCTGGGCACCGACCACTGGGGCCACTTCGGGTACAATGAGGCCATCAAGCTGGCCCAGGCCGCCGAGCCTTACAACCTGGCCTACATGGAGGATCTCATTCCGTGGTTTTACGTCGACCAGTGGAAGCAGATTACCGAGTCGACGACGACGCCCACCCAGACGGGGGAGGACATCTACGGACTGGAGGGGGGCTTCAAGGAGCTGATCGACAAGCACGCCGTGGACATCGTGCATCCCGATCCGAACACCGCGGGGGGCATTTTAGAGACGAAACGGATCGGGGATTACGCGGCGAAAAATGGCATCGGCTTTATGCACCACCATGCGGCGGGCCCCGTGTCGTTTCTCGGGTGCGTCCACAGCGCGGCGGCGACGGAGCACTTCATGTGGCTCGAGCACCACGCTGTAGACAGTGAGGATTGGGAGGACCTCGTGACGGGCATCGACAAGCCCATTGTGGAGGACGGGTTCGTGACCGTTCCGGAACAGCCGGGAATCGGCGTGGACCTGAATGAGGACCTTGTGGAAGAGTATCTGGTCGAAGACGGAGAACTGTTTGCTCCGACGCCGGAGTGGAACGAGAGCAACTCCTGGGACCGGCAGTGGAG
>CAYRPX010000542.1:0-1297 GCA_964426195.1 uncultured Salinivenus sp. | reverse complement strand
GCGACATCCTGAGCCAGGCCTACCTGGAGACGGAGGACTTCGACGCCGATCCGGAGTCGTATCAAGAGATCAAACACCGGGGCAACATCAAGTCGGCCCTCCGCGACGGCGTCTTTGTCACCGAGGTCGTCAAGCAGAAGCTGGAAGGACGGCAGACGATTGAGGTGGATCTAACCTTTGCCGATGAGGAGGACGAGAAGCCGGCGGAGCCCGAGGAGAAAGAGTCCGATACCTTCCTGAAGACGATGGTCGAAGGGGAGACACCGCCCGAGGAGGATGAGTCGGACGACCGCACCGCCGAGGAGGAAGCGTTTCTCGCCCATATCACGCCCAGCGGCGTGGAGGAGGACGAGTTTACGCTCCGGGAGGACGGGGCCACGACGATTGGGCGGAAGGAAGGGGATCTCACATTTCCTGAGGACAACCGCCTCTCAAGCCCACATGCCTCTGTGACGCACACGCCGGACGGGTACGTCCTGCGCGACGATGGGAGCAATACCGGGACCTTTCTGAAGCTGCAGCCGGGGGAACGCACCGAGATGACGTCCGGTGCACTGCTGCAGGTGGGGCGGCAGTTCTTGGTCTTTGGCCGCGAGGACGGACGGTCCCACGCTATTCAGTACGACCAGACGGGCCAGCAGGTCGACCGCTACGAGTTCTCCGAAGGATCGTACATTCTGGGGCGTAAGGCGCCCGACATCGTTCTCGATCCGGACGACAAAATCCTTTCGCGGCGGCACTTGGCCGTGGAGGTGACCGAGGACGCGAGGGTGACGGCCCGCGATCTCGACAGCCTCAATGGCACGTTCCTTCGAGTGCGAGAGGGCGTCGTGATCGAGCACGGCGATGTATTCCGGGTGGGGCAGCAGCTGTTTCGGCTGAGCGTGGAGGAGGTGACCCCGGACAGCTCGACGGTCTTCCGCATGAAGCCCGACGGGGAGGAGTCGGAAGAAGCAGAGGAGGAGACGGCGGAAGAGTCGGACGAAGAGCCCGAAGAACCTCCCACGGAGCCTTCCATCACCGTTCAGCCGGACGGGACGACGCTGTCGGTCGAGGACGGCCAGACGATGCTGGAGGCGATCAAAGGCGAGGGCCTCATTGAGTACGAATGCGAGTCGGGATTCTGCGGAATGGACGCCGTGTGCGTCGTGTCGGGCGGGGAGCATCTGGGTGTCCCGGGCGACCAGGAGGAGGACACCCTGGAGACGCTGTGTGACCTGGAGCCGGGCAATGAGGAGGGGCAGTGTCGACTCGCGTGCATGGCCGAGGTCACCGGCCCCGTCGTCGTAAAACGAGC
>CAYRPX010000541.1:0-1308 GCA_964426195.1 uncultured Salinivenus sp. | reverse complement strand
GCGTCCCGATTCGAGCTCCATGACGGTGACGGTTGATTGTGGCGACAACGCTCCGGACTACGACATTAGCCATGTCACAACAGGGAGACATAGAGAAGGGTCCCTCCTGGGGCAGCGGAAACTGCACAGCGATGCCAAAACTGCGGCTCGTTTGATCCGGCGCCGTCCGGGGCAGACTACTCCCGCAGCAGAGCGTGTGGGTCGTCGTTGGAAGTGCCAAGGCTCACGAGGGCAACGCATTTCGTAGAACTGGAACTTCCGTTGATGAAATGTCAGCTCCCCCAGCCCCCTCGACGGATCGATCATCGACTAGCGTTCCATCTGCACGGGCACGTGCCCAAACGACCTCCGCCGACGCACAGTTCGGGCCGAATCGGCAGTTTCTCGCACCTTAGCCTCGGCGGAGAGGGCGAGCGGGCGTGCATCGGCCCCAATCGGCCACGTCGCGACGAGCCGCGTGGAGTCGCCGGGAGCACACTCCGCCGCAAACACGTCGTCAAATCTCGTCCCGTCGTCTGCCTCCAACTCGCGGAGGGAGAGGCGGTATGCGCTGTCGCCGTCGTTGATCACCGTTACGACCAGGCGGAAGACCCACGGTTCGTCCGATCGCCCCTGGATCTTCATCTCGGTGACCTGCTCCGTCACATCGGTGGCAGGCAGCACGTCGTCGCCGACACGTAGAGGCGAGGCTTCTTCGCCCCGTTCCTCCAGCTCACGGTCCACCTGCTCTTGGGTCTCCTCGTCATCCACCAGAAGATAGGAACGGATGAGCGTCATCCCCTCGATGCCGAACGCCAGCCCGAAGGCCAAGATCAAGAACAAGCGAACCACCCATTTGCTCGCCACCTCCTCCCTGTTTTCGATTTCATCGGAGGAGGCAGAATCGGCCTCGGAAGAGGAGGTGTTCATAATGAGGGAGCGTTCAGACAACCGCCGAAAGTGCGGGCGTCCAAACGCACTGCCCCCCTCGTCCTTTCCCCTTCTGCCTCCACAACGCTCAACTCACGAACTATTTACACCGGCGACGGGAGCGCCCCCGGCGAGAAGAGCCCGTCCATCACCATCTCGGCCAGCGGGATCGAATAGGCGATAATCACCAGCACTACGGCCACGCCGATCCACAGCTTCAGGTTGTCCAGGATTTTCGGCGAGTACTCCGGGCCGGAGAGCGGGGGCGGAATGGTGTCGTCCACCTCCGTTGCGGCTTCGGCCTTCCACCACGTTCCCACAAGCACCGTGAGGAAGAGAATCAGTGAGACGAAGAGAATGATGCCGCCGATGGCCACCTGCCAGTCCATCTCCGCCATC
>CAYRPX010000540.1:0-1308 GCA_964426195.1 uncultured Salinivenus sp. | reverse complement strand
GCCGCGTGTGGGACCAGATGGGCGACCCCAAATGGTGTGTCGCCATGGGCGCCTGTGCCTCCACCGGAGGCATGCACCGCTGTTACGGCGTGGTGCAGGGGGTCGATAACTTTCTCCCCGTTGACGTGTACATCTCCGGCTGCCCGCCGCGCCCCGAATCGGTGCTGCACGCACTGATGGACATCCAGGAGAAGGTCCGCAATGAGTACTCCGTGGTGCAGGACTACGCCTACGGGACGGCCCGGGAGCGGGCACCAATCATGCCGGAAAACTCGGACAAGTTCCCGGGTCAGCTGGAAAAGCCGAAGGCCCCCACCATGACGCTTGAAGCCCCGGACGCGGCCCCCGACGACGCCGACGCGTCTTCGGCGGAGCCCGTTGCCGCCTAGGCACTCGGGTCGTTCCGGTTTTCCCTTCGCGGCGTCTTTCGCCCCGATGGCGCCCCCATTGCGACGCCCCAAGATCCTGGATTCCCGATGAGCAAACCCGACAATCCCCGCGCTTCGGAGCCGCAAGATCCCGAGGCGCTTCGCTTCGAATACACTCCGACCGACGAGCCGCACCCCGAGCAGGAGACCGAGAACCCGCACGCAAAGGATACAACCCGCATTCCTGAGGTCATCGACGCGCTGCGGGACGAGTTTGGGGGGAGCATCCTCGATGTGGAACGGTACGCCAATGAGGACACCGTCTACGTCGAGAAGCGTCGCATCCGGGAGGTGTGTCGCTTCCTCAAAGAGAAGGAGGACTTCGACTATTTCGTCGATCTCGGCGGCATGGACCGTTTCACCGAAGAAGACCGCTACGAGGTGTTCTACAATCTCGTGAGCACTGAACGGCAAAAGCGCATCCGCCTCAAGGTGCGAGTCGATGAGGAGGACATGCGCGTGCCGAGCGTTACGGAGGTGTACCGCGCGGCCAACTGGAACGAACGGGAGGCCTACGACATGTTCGGGTTCACGTTTGTCGACCATCCGGATCCCCGGCGCATGTACATGCCGGAGGATTTCGACTACCATCCGCTACGCAAAGAATTTCCGCAACTCGGCGTGCCGGGCTCTCTGCCCCTGCCCCCGCAGACGCCGGACGGCGAGCTTACGATGGATCCCTTTGCTGCCGCCCACGGATCGAAGCCCGTCAAGAGCTACGAGGAGCCGTCCCCCGGGGACGGGTCGGCGTAGCGCCGCCGTCATCTCGTTCGCGTCAAGGGCTTTGCGTTCCGGCGTTCTCACGAATCAGCAGTTTTCGGTATGTCCACCAAACCAGACTTTCCGGGGCACGATCTCGGGGACCAGTTTCGCTTCTGGC
>CAYRPX010000539.1:0-1313 GCA_964426195.1 uncultured Salinivenus sp. | reverse complement strand
ATTTTTCCAGAGCGAGGAGTCGCCTGTCATGCCCGACGCAACGAACAACGACTCGTCCAGTCCCGAGAAGGAGCGGAAAGAAGAGATCGTCGAGGAGTGGGCGTTTCCCGAAAAGGACGTCGGAAACATCCATCACTTTTACCGGGGCGAGCTCGGACGCGCCAACGTCTGGCGCACCCGTCTCGACACGACCACGAACTGGGCCGTGGCGACGACGGGGGTACTCATTTCCGTGGCCTTCAGCTCCTCGACGATCTCCCATAGCGTTCTTCTGGCGGGGATCCCCGTCATTTTACTCTTCCTCTACATCGAAGCCCGCCGCTACCGAAAATACGACCTGTACCGGAGCCGGGTCCGCCTTCTCGAGGAAAACTACTACTCGACGCTCTTTTCCTCGGAGAAAGGGGAGAGCATTCCGGACTGGCAGGACCTCATCGCGAAGAGCCTCCATACCCCAACCTTTCAACTGCGATTCAGCGAGGCGCTGGGCGCCCGCATTCGACGCACGTACATTTTCCTGCTGGCGATTCTTACAGGCGTCTGGGGACTGAAACTGATCATTCACCCCACTCCAGCCCAGCGGTGGGGGGAGGTGATCCGTCGGGCCGGAATCGCCGAACTCATTCCATACTGGGCGAACCTCATCATCTGGGGGCTTCTCTGGACCGTGCTTCTGTTCTTCGCATTCTGGCGGCCGGCCCCGCTCCGGCATCGAGAGGGACGGCCGGTTCAGGGAGAGCGGTGGAACATCTGACCTGTTCTCCGGGGCGCCGTGTGAATCCAGTGTTGGAGGACAGATCGGGAAATCACTCCGGAAAGTGGTCGTCGGAGTACTCGTGGAAATCTTTGGGCGTCTATCGAGAACGGATACGCCCAAACAGGGAGATGGGGAGCCCCTCCTCATCAGTGCCGTCTGGATTCGGGTTTTTGCTCTGCCCCTGAACGACAACTTCCGTCCCAACGGGCCCTCGCGCATCTTTCCACGTTGAACATGCCACCACACTGACCATCCACCATGCCTGAGCCCGCCGGTCCATCCTCAATTCTCGTCGCCGTAGAGCTGCCGGAGCCGAAGCCTCTCTCGCCTGCCCTCGTCGACCTTCTCGCGTCCCTTCGCGTCGTGCTCGTGGGACGGTACGCCGTGCCCGACCAGACGCTGCCCGCCCAAGCCCGCGATCAGTTCGAGGAAGAGGCCGAGGCCGCCCTCGAAACGGTGGCGCGTCCGTTCGAGGAGGCAGGAGGGGCACTCGACACCATCCTCGTGTTTGCGCACGACCGGCTCGACACGCTCAGCCGCATTAGCCGGGAGCAGG
>CAYRPX010000538.1:1104-1326 GCA_964426195.1 uncultured Salinivenus sp. | reverse complement strand
ATTGAGCAGATGTACCACCCGCCGGGGTTTCAGGTGATTCGGTTCATCACCGTGCGGGCGGCGCTGGCGTCCATTACGGCGCTCGGCATTGCGATGGGCGCGGGCCGGGGCATCATCCGGTGGCTGCGGCGGCAGCAGCTGGGCGAACAGGTGCGCGAAGGCGAGGCGGCGGGGGCCGTAAGCCACGTCCACAAGGCCGGCACGCCCACGATGGGCGGGGTC
>CAYRPX010000538.1:0-1094 GCA_964426195.1 uncultured Salinivenus sp. | reverse complement strand
TTATCCTGCTGGCCGTGGGCGGGGCGACGCTGCTCTGGGGCGCCGTTGCCAACACGTACGTGTGGTTGGTCCTGACGGCGACCGTCGGGCTCGGCGTCGTTGGATTTGCGGACGATTACCTTCAGACCGTGCGCAGCCGGAGGGAGGGCCTTCCTCCTCGCTACAAGGTGGCCGGTCAAGTGAGCGTGGGACTGCTCGTGGGAGGGGTATTGTACTTCCATCCGGACTTTGTGGCGTACAACACGTTTACGTTCGTGCCCTTTCTGAAAGATCAGGTGGTCGACTATGACGTCTTCCGGTTTTGGGAACTCGGGGTCGATTTGGGCTGGGTCGTGTACCTTCCGGTGGTCGTGTTCATCATCACGGCCGTCTCCAACGCCGTCAATCTGACTGATGGCCTCGATGGCCTCACGACGGGGGTCACAGCGTTCGTGTCGCTCGGCCTGATTGCGCTGGTGTACATCTCCGGCAACGTCCAATACGCAGAGTTCCTCAACGTGATGTACCTGCCGGGCACCGGGGAGCTCACGGTGTTCGTCGCGGCCATTGCAGCGGCCTGCTTTGGGTTTCTCTGGTACAACGGCTATCCGGCAACGGTCTTTATGGGGGATACCGGGGCCCTTGCCCTCGGTGGAGCGGTGGGCACGACCATTCTGATGGTGCGCAAAGAGCTGCTGCTGCCACTGCTCGGCATCGTGTATTTTGCCGAGGCGGTGTCGGTCATCGTGCAGACGAGCTATTTTAAGTACACGCGGCGCCGCACCGGGACCGGCAAGCGGGTCTTCCGGATGGCCCCTCTCCACCATCATTATGAAGCCCTGGGCATGCATGAGGCGAAAATCGTGACGCGCTTCTGGATCGTGACCGCCATCACTGTGATCGCAGCCTTGCTTGTTCTCCGCATCCGTTGATTTTGCAAGGGTTTTTGGAAAATAAATTGATTGTAGAGACGTCCCGCCGGGATGTCTCTGCCGGGATGTCTCTACAGGAAGATGAGGAACCCATGGAAACACACGCAGACCCCAAAATGACCCCGGACGAGGTCCGCACAAAACGAGCGACCGTGGTGGGCGGCGCCCGCAGTGGGCGGGCCG
>CAYRPX010000537.1:0-1353 GCA_964426195.1 uncultured Salinivenus sp. | reverse complement strand
CGATCTGAGCGAGTCCTAGTGCTGTAAACGGGTGGTTTTGAAAGCAGAAGACGCGATCGAGAGTCAGTAAGCCCACTGCCTCCCTCCATTTCTGCGATTTGATGACAGATTCGAGTCCCGAAATTAGTCGGGTTCCCCGATCCACCGAAGAGGCCCGGGCGACCTACGATCGATTGGCGCCTGTTTACGACTGGATTGAAGGACACTGGGGACGGCGGGCCCGTCAAGCGGGACTCGAAATCCTGAATGCTTGCGCTGGCGAGCGCATCCTTGAGACCGGCTGTGGCACGGGATGCACCCTCGTCCAAATTGCCCGGGCGGTGGGGCATCAGGGACGTGCCGATGGGCTCGACATTTCGCCCCGGATGGTGGAGATTACCCGGCGCCGTCCCTCGCAGGCAGGAGTGGCGGATCAAAGTAACGTCGAAGACGGAGACGTACTGAAGGCGGATTTAGAGAGGGCCGCTTACGACGGGGGTTTTATGAGCTTTACCCTGGAGCTCTTCGATACGCCGGAAATTCCCCGTGTCCTTCGGCGGTGTCGGCGGGCACTCAGACACCGCGGTCGTCTCTGCGTGGTGTCGCTCACGAAGTCGGGGCCGTCAACGCGGATGCAGAGGGTGTATGAATGGGCCCACGCCCGATGGCCAAAGCTTCTAGACTGTCGTCCCATCTACGTCGAACGCACGCTCTCTCGGGCGGATTTTGACGTGGAGGAGGCCGAGACCCTGCGCCTGTGGGGCCTGCCCATAGCGATTGTTCTCGGCAGGTCCCCCTAACATATTGCGTATTTCGTATTGCGTATTGGGGCAAGGAGTCGGGCTGACATACGCAATACGTACTACGCGATCCGAACTCCGCACTACCCACTCCGCTCTCCCTCGGCCTCGGCAGCATGCTGAATCACATCCGCCACGCTGTCAGGGATGACGGAGATGGAGTCGATGCCCGCCTCCACCAGAAACTCGGCGAAGTCGGGGTGGTCGCTGGGGGCCTGCCCGCAGATGCCCACCGGACGGTCCGCGTCGTGGGCCTGTTCGATCAGCATCTCGACCGTCTGCGTCACCGATCGATTGCGCTCGTCAAAAAGGTACGACAGCCGCTCGGCGTCGCGGCCCACGCCCAGCACGAGCTGCGTCAGGTCGTTGGTGCCGATGGAGAACCCGTCGAACCGCTCGGCAAACTCGTCGGCCTGGAGGATATTCGACGGAATCTCGGCCATCACGTACACCTCGAGGCCGTTCTCGCCTCGCTTCAGGCCGTTTTCGGCCATCACCTCGAGCACGCGGTCGGCCTCCTCGGGCGTGCGGCAGAAGGGGATCATGAGCACGACGTTCGTGAAGCCCATGTCGT
>CAYRPX010000536.1:0-1360 GCA_964426195.1 uncultured Salinivenus sp. | reverse complement strand
GATTGTCGGCAAACCGCTCGTCGTTCTGCGGGTCCTCAACGACGAGCACATCCCCCTTGGCCACTGCGTATGTACAAAAGGATTGCTCCCGCGGGACCTCCCCGAGGTCGATGCCACAGGCGGCTTTTGCCCACTGCCAATCGTCGGAAATCAGATGCATAGCCGAGTACTTGGTGCCCAAAAATTCCCGGACGGTATCTGCGATCTGATCGAACTCCTCCTCCGGATCGGTGTCGAGGACGTTAAGCCGACTGAGCATGTTGAGGCGCCCAGTCTCATTCTCGGGAAGAGGGTACGACATGAAAGGACGACGCTCAACGCGAAGAAAGGAGCGTGGACTTAGAACTGTTCAACACACCCTGGAGGAGGAAGTTGCGGGATGACAGGGACCGGCCATATTTCGCCGGGCAAGCAAGTTGCTAAAAACATTCCGTAGATCGCTACTACGGAGTGTCTTCTCACGCCGGTTTGAATGGAGTTCCTTTTTTGGAAAATGCACACCCTGATGGGCACATCGTGATCGGAGCGAGCCTAGATTCGGCCCAAAAATGGTGTTTTCGGATCCGTCGAGTCCGTTGTAGAGCGGAAGGGGCCTCGTCAGAAAATCTCAACCGTCGTATCGAGATAGTGGCCGGGGCGCCGTTGGAAGTCGGCGAGAATGCTGTCGGCGCGGACCGAAATCGAGTCCAGCCGCCGGTAGAGGTGCGGATTGGTGAGGAGCTGTCCGGCGGTGCCGTTTCCCGCCCGAAGGTCGGACAAGATGGCCTCCAGGTCCTCGGCACTCTGTTCGAGAGACTTTGCCGCCCGACGCGTGTGCTGGAACGTGCGCTCGGCATCCTGCACGGTCTGGGCCAGCGTGTCGCGATTGCCGGAGGTAACGTGTTCGAGGTCGGCCACGAGATCCTCCATGGAGGCGGAGGTCTCTTCGAGGTGCCCGATCACCCGGTGCAGCTGGTCGCGCTCGTTTTGCACGAAGGACTCGACCCCGGCCGAGGCGGATTGGAGATTTGAGAGAAGCGTCTTCACCTCCGGCTCCGACCCCCCCACCACGCGTCGCGCTTCCGAAAACGTCCCGGTGGCTTCGGCGAGCACGCTGTCCACTTGCTGCGCGATGGGCACGGCCCGGTTTCGGAGCTGCTCCAACGTCCCCCCGCCGGACGTGGGAATGCGGTTGCCTGGCTCAAGCGGCGCCCCGCCAGGGGTTCGGTGAAGCGACACGCTCACGTCGTCGAGGGCCGCAAGGCCGCTGATAGAGGCCGTGGTGCCCTCCGTGAGTTGCACGTCGTCGCGGATGCGGAGGATTGCACGCACCCCGTCGTCGCCGAGCTGTGATTCGTACTCGTTCGGAAGATCGTCCAGA
>CAYRPX010000535.1:0-1360 GCA_964426195.1 uncultured Salinivenus sp. | reverse complement strand
CGGCGTCCGGAGCCGTGCCGCTCCAACGGAGCGAGTCCCAGTCGCTGGCCGGCCCAATGCGCGGGGAGAGCATGGTGCCGGAAGCATGCGAAAACGACGGCTCCATCACGGCTTCGATTTCATTCACGTCGTCTATTTCTGAAGGCGGAGATACGTACTCGACAGTCTCATCAGGATGTCCTTTTCGCGCCTTCATGATCCACAGGTGACGATAGGTAAGACTGTCAATCGCCGAAGAGTGGGGAGTCTGAGTGATTGACGACGTTCCTAGGTTCCGGAAAAGGGCCTTTACTGAGTCGGGAATGGTGGGGCCACTTTGACGAGCTCGATATCGAGTGCGTACGAATACGTAGTCACCCTGTCGAGCCACCTCATCAAGGAAAGTTGCGAGGGCGTTCACAGCCTCCTGTTGATCTCCCACGTCGTCTTCGAGATCGTCCCGCAGGTCGTGGGTCGGGAACGACTCACTGTCCCGAACTCTCCCGGTAGCGCCGTCCATCACGAGTACGCCAAACCCGAACTGGAGCTTTTCATAATTTGCTGTGCCGTCGATGCGGAAACCGTGCACCATCGAGGCGTTAGCGCGGTTCGAATTCACCAGTACGTTTCGGGAATAGGAGTCAAATATCCAGGACTGACCGGTGCGCTGGAGGCGACGGGCTTCATTGTCCGCAAACAGGCGTCCTTGCTGCTGCCACGACCGGTCGGGGAGCGCCGGGTCGATGCGAAAGCGAGCGGTTCGCCAGGTTTCGGTTTCCGTGTCGGCTAGCCGGACCCGCCAGTAATAGGTCTGATTTGCCGAAAGGCCCGAGGGGCTCCAGGTCCCGCGGAGGTCGTTGACCTCGCGCTGCACTTCCCGCCGGGCGGGCGATGAGAAATCGGGCACGGTATCGAGCTGGAGGACGACGGGAATGCGGTCTTCCGTCTGGCCGGAGACGGTAAACTCGAGCGACGGCTGTTCGGACGATACCGTCCCAAAGTCGGACGGAGTGAGCAGGGACACCCCGGTATCGAAGACCACCTGTTCGCGCTCAGCCACGTTGTTAGTCTCATTTACCTCGTCGTACTCGTCGGCAGGGTCCACGGTGGCGCGGAAGGTGTTGGTGCCGATGGCATTTTCGTCTAACAAGAACGAGAAGGAGAGCGGTTTTTCGAGGGCGAAGCGGTCGAAGCGGCGCGGGAGTTGGTCCGTGGTGCCGTCCGGCTGCTCCCACGTGAGGCGCGCAGTGACACTATCGGCAGGGATGAGGCCCCGGTTTTGGAGGCGGGCCGTCACGCTTAGCTCGTCGGACGGAACGGGGGCCGTCGGCTCGGTCTCGATGAGGGACGAGGAGACGTGGAGGTCCGGCTTGGAGGGAAG
>CAYRPX010000534.1:0-1372 GCA_964426195.1 uncultured Salinivenus sp. | reverse complement strand
CGGGCCTCGGCCTCGCCATCGCCAAAACCATTCTGGAGCTCCACGACCGCACGCTGGAGGTGGAGAGCACCGTGGGCGAGGGGACGACTTTCCGTTTTCGCCTCCCCGTAGAAGCGTCGGTCGACCGTCTCTCGTGAGAACGAAAACGGAGATCAGGCGGCGATGTTATTCGTCTGTTAGAATATGTGAGAGGAATGTTAGCGTGGTTTCGACCTCTGTGAAGAAATCCTTCCCAAATACCGGCAGATTCGGAACACCAAACGCACCACGTGATGTTGTTTCCGCAACATCGCTTCTACACGCTGTCATTTCTTCCAACACTTCTTACCAGTATGACTCTGCGCTTGCGCTCTGTTTTCGCCATTTCCTGCTTGGTCTGTGTCGGCCTTTTCTTTGTGGGCTGCGATAGTAGTGGAGGAGGGAACGGCAATGAACCTCCGACCGCTAACTTTGAAGCCTCGGTCGACGAGTATACGGTCGACTTTACAAATACGAGCAGTGACCCCGACGGCGAGATTGTGTCGTCCGAATGGGAGTTTGGAGACGGTGAGGCTTCCAGCGACGAAAGTCCGTCGTATACGTACGACGAGAACGACACGTACGAGGTGACCCTTACGGTGACCGACGACGAGGAGGCGACCGACTCGAAAACGATGGACGTCTCCACCGGCCTCACGACCTTCGAAATTGCGATCGAAAACGTGTCTCCGCCGGCCCCCATTCTCAAGAGCGGCGTCTTTGCGGCCGGCAATGAGACCGGAATGGTCTCGGACGGCGAAAATCCGCTGACTCCGGGTGAGGCCTACGAGTTCTCGTTTACGGCCGGCCCGAACGAAATTCCTGGGTCCGGTATGCAGTTGTCGATGGCCACGATGTTCGTTCAGTCCAACGACATTTTCTACGCCTTCCAACCGGGCGGTATCTCGCTGTTTAACGACGACGGTACGCCCGTCAGTGGCAGCGTGATCGACCAGGTCGCCATGTGGGACGCCGGAACCGAGCAGGACGAAGAGCCCGGGAACGGAGACAACCAGGCGCCCCGTCAGGATACTCTCAACCAGGGAGATGACGACAGCAACGATCTCGTCTTGGTCCAGAACTCCGACGGCGGCGGCCAGCCGATGGACGATGGATTCGAGTATCCGCAGGTCAGCGAAAGCATCGAGGTGACGATCCAGAGTGAAGAGGCGTCCACGGGTGGGTACGAATTCACGGTTCGCATTGAGAACGTAGGGGGGGCTACGCAGGTGAATGGGTCGCCAATGGTCATTTCGCCCGGTACCTTCGCGGTACACTGGGATCAGCTTCCGAGCGGGGATGATCTCACGTATCCGCAATTCGTGCCGGGAGAAGACGCAACTGATACAGGGAT
>CAYRPX010000533.1:0-1380 GCA_964426195.1 uncultured Salinivenus sp. | reverse complement strand
CGCGGGCCGTCCAAAAGGCCAGTGGGCCTTCCTCCAGAGTCAGGTTCTTCTTCCTCGCTTTGACCCGATCGACCTGCTCTCGAAGGTTCTGACCGCTGGTTTCGAAAGTCGTCGTGCTCCGATACGTGCCTTCCTCGTTCATCCAGGCCAACGCAGAGGTGCGCGAATGAACATCTAAGCCAATGTAAGCTGTTGAATCACCTGTGTGAGGATGCCTTGGCGTTGTTGGTGAGCCAGTTCGTTCACTGATACGCCAAGGTCGTCCTCTCTTTCTCTCAAATTGCCAAGTTACACTCCAGGGACCGTCGGGGTGCGACACAGGACATCGGGCCAAACGGACCGCCAGTTCAGTTGAACCGTCCGGCCGGATGGATCGTCTGCCTAGGTAGGCCACTGGGCCAGTCAGATCGTAGGGTCGGGGGTGCCGTCCCCGAGCACCTCCTCGACGGTTGCGGTCGTTTCCTGCTCGCCCTTGCGCAACGTGATGTGGCTGATCTCCTCGGGCGGAATCAAGATCAGCTTCGCCGCGAAGAGGCCTCTCGGCGGCCCCTTCCGCGGATCGTCGATGATCTGAAGTGCCCGCTCTCTGGAGCCGGGAAAGATACTGTCGGCAAACTCGATCACACGCTCGACCGTGAGCGGGTCCTCGCCATCGGCCCGGTAGTGGATCGTGACCGAATCATACGTGACCGAATCATACGTGACCGAATCGGAGGTCACCTCCTCTCTCTCAGGTTCGCTTTCGGAATTGGGGTTGCTTTTGGGCGCGGGGCTGCTTTCGGGCATGACTGTAGGCAAGCCTGCGGGGAAAAGCTGTTGGAATAGAAACGCCCGGCACCACCCCTCCCGTTCCACTCAGCTCGGGAAAATGTGCTCACGCTGCCTTCCGGGGAGGAGCATCAACCAGGGAGGAGCATCAGGTGCTTCCCCGGTCTCCTTCGAGCCTGGGCCGGACGCACTCAATGCGCTCGGGTAAGCCGGGGAAGCGTAGATATGTCTGGTTTCCGCCGCGCGACGTGCCCTGTGGCCTCTCCAAATGAGAATCCCCGGTAGCAGCAAAACTGCGCGATGGCAACGGAGACAGGCCGGCCCCGGCGCCCCAAAAGAGGTAGATGTGATGGCTGTCGATGCGGGAGTCGATCCACTAGGCGGCTTCTTCGAGCTGACCCGTCGGAATCGGCTGCATGTCCGTGATCGGGAATGTCCGTGATCGGGACCTTATGGGCCGGGAGGCTGGTCTCGGGAAGCGGATGCTCCTCGGCGACGTTCAGAAGGGCACCCGTTCCCTCGGGGGGCGGCCCGGCCTCCTCGTAAGAGCCGACAGTGAGGTTCTCGTAGACAGGCCTGGCGGATCCCATTTCGTGCTGGACGGGTAGAGAT
>CAYRPX010000532.1:0-1381 GCA_964426195.1 uncultured Salinivenus sp. | reverse complement strand
GCGGGTAGTCCGACACGAGGAAGTCAGAGAACTTGACGAGCAGGTGCCCGGTCGAATCGTTCTGGCTCACGATGTCGAAGGCCTCGACCGTGGAGTGGGCCGTGTTTTCCTTGAGGGAGGTTCGCATCGGCCCCTCGTCCGCCCGGAAGCGAACGTTGCGGTGGACGAGGTGGACCTTCTGGTTCACCCGCCGGAACTCCATTAGGCGTGTGTCGCTGAGAGGGAGCCCATCGTGCAGGTTGAAGACGCCCACCCCCTGACTGATGTGCATGATGAGCCCGAACGACTTGCCCAGCCGCTCCTTCGGGATTTCGGCGTAGAGCGTCCCGTCCTCTTTCCGATGGAGGGGGAGGAAGCCATCGACCTCTTTCGTCTCCTTGAGGGTCTTGTCCCAAGGCTTGAAGGGATCGTCTTCTTTATCTTTCTCGTCGTCTTTCTTGTCGGCCTTAGTCGTCTCCGCCGAGGACGTTTCCGGTTCGTCGGTCGTCTCACCGGGGCGGACGTTCACAGTGGTACAGGCCGCGAGCAGGAGGGTGCTGAGCGTGAGCAGCAAAACGGTACGCATGGATAATGGATCGTGCGTGCAGGGAAGCAAACAGCCCCCGCCCCACTCTTCTTACCGCCTCTACGACTGACGAGCACTCGGGGTCCCGCCCCGACAGTGAATCGCTACGCTGTGGTGGTGGGCGACTCGCGTCGCGGCAGCGTGACGGTGATCCGGGTGCCTTCGCCCTTCTCGCTCTCAACCTCGATCGTTCCGTCCATGAGTCGGACGAGGTGGTGGACCACTGTGAGTCCCAGCCCGGTACCCTCATGGGTTCGATCCTGTCCTACGGACGCCTGCTCGAAGGGGCGAAGGAGATCGTCGAGGCGCTCCTCGTCCATGCCTACTCCGGTGTCCTCCACCGTAATTCTTACCCGTTCGGCCCTCGTCGCCACGCGGACCTGGGCGTGGTCCCCGGGCTCGGAGAAGTCGATGGCGTTGTCTACCAGCTCGTCGAGGATGCGCTCCGTGGCGTCGAGGCCCAGGTGCGCGACCACGCGCCCCTCGGTCTGCGGCCCGTCGAGTCGGACCTCATGTTCCGCGGCCACCGACTGGAAGGCCTCCACGCGTTCGGCCGCCACGGTCGCAAGGTCCAGGGGTTCAGGATCAAGGTCGACGGCTCCCGATTCGAGGCGCGACACCTGGAGCACCGAGTCCAGCGTGTCGAGCAGGCGACGCCCACTCCGGCGGATGCTGTGGGCCAGGGCCTCCGGGTCGTCCGGGTCGGCGTCGGCAATCAGTTCCGCGAAGCCGAGGATGGAGGTCAGGGGCGTCCGTACCTCGTGGCTCATGTTGGCGAGGAGGGCCGACTTGAGGCGGCTTGCCATTTTGGCGTCC
>CAYRPX010000531.1:0-1397 GCA_964426195.1 uncultured Salinivenus sp. | reverse complement strand
CGCGCCCGCGCCAGCTTACGACCTCGACGATCTCGACCCCGACGAGCGAGGCCACCTCGACCAGGCGCCAGTCGAAGTTATGCGCCCAGTTGGACCCGAGGGCGCTTTGGACCTTCCCGTCCCGCTCCAAAAACGAGCCGTAGTACCGCTGAAAGCGAACCGGCAAGGGTCCGCCGAGCGAAAGATCTGGGGATTCGGTAAAAAACAGCTCGCCGGTGAAGGTGCTCACCGGATCGCCCCCGGTGCCGGCCTCCGGCGCGTTCTCCCCCGTCTCATTCCCCGGCTCCGGAAGGACCTCGACAAATACTTCACAGGCTCCCTCTTCTCCGCCGGCATCGGTGGCGTCCCAGAAAATCGTGATGGTCGTCGTTCCCGGGCTCTCCCCCGTAATAACGAACTCCCCACTCTCGGAGTCGAATGGCCCCTGCGGAAGAGTACTGGCCACGTTCGGATTGGTGTTGTCTACGACCTCATAGGTCGTTTGGCGGTCGCCAGTGATTGTATAAGTGTCAATCTCCTCGACGAACAGCACAATCGAGTCGTCACCGCATTGGTGGGCCTGGGCCGCGGTGGGCCCCAGCAGCAACGCACCGAGGAGCAGACAGGCGGCAGATCGGCTGAACAGCTCGTGCATGGTAGGAAGGCTCTCCACGGATGGTAGAACGACGAAAACGTCTTCCTATTGGCTGAACGGCTTCCGGACTGAACGGAGGCCCCCTTCTGTCCGCAAAAATTCCACGTCTCCCCTTTTCAAATGTGATACGGGCACGAGAAGCGGAATTTACGCGAGCGATATGTGAAGAAATCAAGAAGGATTGTGCTTGCCCAGGCAGACACATTCGTGCCCGATTTGGGTCCAAGATGGCCGGGCCTTTCCGCCTGAAGCATCTCGTTCTGGACGTTCCCCATCCCCAGCTCGACCCCGGCGTTGCCAAACAGAATCCGTAGACGGGGCGCAGCGTAGGCCGCCCCGGCGGCGGCGAGCCCCTCCGCGCCGCTGAGGGTCGATTGCCGGGAGGGCGTGGGAGCGCGGATGTCTGACCGCAGGGTCCCGCAGAATGGCAGAAGCAGACCGCCACCGTCAAGATGGGATTGCCGTGCCCCGACACCTGGAGGGTTTGCTGTCTGTCCGCCAACTCCTATATTGCGGGATGCATCCCCTTTTTGCTTGCCTCCCTCCTTCCTATGCCTCGACTGCTGAGGACCGTCCTTCCTCTCTTTTTCACTGTCTTCCTTCCCACCATGCCCGCCGTGGCCCAGCCCGAAACGGGCGGGGGCGACCGCCTCACCGGTCCCGACTACGCCCGGAGCCCCGTAGTCGCCGAGCACGGCATGGCCGCCACCAGCCAGCCGCTCGCCTCCAAGATCGCGGTCGACGTGCTACAGCAGGGCGGCAG
>CAYRPX010000530.1:0-1412 GCA_964426195.1 uncultured Salinivenus sp. | reverse complement strand
CCCGGCAGTCGGGGCGATACGGCATGGTGATTCCCAGCTTCGTGACGCGGGCGCTCGCCGACGAGCCCATTGAGGTGCACGGCGACGGCACGCAAACGCGTTGCTTTACCCACGTGGCCGATACCGTCCGGGCGATCATCGCGTTGCTCGACGTTCCGAGTGCGGAGGGGGAGGTGTTCAACATCGGACGCGATGCGGAAATCTCGATCAACGAGCTGGCCCACCGCGTCCGCTCGATGACCAACTCCGAGTCCGACATTACGCACGTCCCCTACGAAGAAGTCTATGGACCGGAATTTGAGGACATGGAACGCCGGACCCCGGACATCGGCAAGCTCCAGGCCGTGACCGGCTTCGAGCCCGAGTACTCAACGGACGAGATTCTTCGGGACGTCATTGCTTATACGAAAGAGCATTCCTCGTCCGAGGAACACTCGGTTTCTGCGAACGGTTCTGTACTTCGTTCATTTACCACGCCGTAAGGGGCTCTGTCAATACGAGATAGGTCTCCGGAGGAAGAGAGAAGAGAAAAGTGGAGACGGAATGTCTCGTCTTGGGAGGCACAAGTTGCGTTTCTGGAACTGTTCGAGTGAACTCCGCCGGAAGGTTCGACGGTGGGAATTTCCGCTCCGAGAGCTGCTCCCCCAGTACATTTCAGTAGACAGGAGCACGCATCTCTTCACGCATCATCATGATCGCATCCAGAGTGTGGAGTCAATATTGGAGTGGAATTGTCGCCCTGGTCGCGACCCTCGTCCTCACCCCACTCGTCATTCGAATCGCGCGTCACTATGGATGGGTCGACCAGCCGCAGGCCAATCGGTGGCACGAGAGCACGACGGCGCTCATGGGAGGCATCGCCATTTTTGGAGGGGCCACGCTCGGCGTTTTTTGGGGGGGCTCCTGGGAGCAGTATAGGGTCCTGTGGTTCGGCGCATTCATTCTCTTTGCGACAGGCCTCGTCGACGATTTGAGGAGCGTTCCCCCCGCGGCAAAACTCACCGCGCAGGTGGTCGCGGCGGGGCTTCTGATCTATGCAGGGTACACCTTCGGATACCAGTGGCCCGTGTGGTTGTCGATGCCCGTTACATTCCTGTGGGTGGTGGGCATTACCAATTCTATCAATCTGCTCGACAACATGGACGGTCTTGCCGCGGGCGTGGCGGGCATCACGGCCCTCGTCCTCTCTGTGTTCGCGACCCTCGTTGGGAGCGAAGGGGGGGCAGCCCTTGGCGTCACCGTGGCAGGTGCTGCCGGTGGGTTTCTCGTCTTCAATTTTAAACCCGCGCGGATCTTCATGGGCGATTGTGGCAGCCTGTTTCTCGGGTTTTCGATCGCCGCCCTCGCGCTGATCGTCCAGCAACAGCCTGCCGTCGGGGATCCGATTACAGTGGCCTTGATTCCCCTGGCGG
>CAYRPX010000529.1:0-1421 GCA_964426195.1 uncultured Salinivenus sp. | reverse complement strand
TTGCCATCACATCGCTACAACCGCAGAGCGGGGCGCCGGGCACGCAGGTGCGCATTCGGGGGGCCGGTTTCGGCTCCACGGCCCCGGACAACGCGGTTACGTTTGGGACTGCGAGCGCGACGGTCGACAGCGCTAAGGGTGCAGCGATCTACGCGCAGGTGCCGAGCGGCGTGGAGGGGCTGGTCGAGGTGTCGGTTGAGGCCGGTGGCACGACCGGGACGGCCACGGGCCGGTTCATGGCCGTGACGGGTGGCAGCGAGTCGTTTGCCGAGGTCGGGGCGGACCTGACAGGAGTTGAGAAAGCCGCAGCGGATTGGGCAGACTTTGACGGAGATGGAGACCTGGACCTTGCAATCGCTGGTAGGGAGAGTTCATTCAACCCGACAACAAAGATCTACCGGAACGAAGGAGATGAGCAATTCACGGCAATCGGAGCGGATCTGACGGGAGTCAGGGCCGGTTCTCTGGCCTGGGGGGACTTTGATGGAGATGGAGATCCAGATTTGGCAGTCAGCGGCACTGACGGTGACAAGCCGGTTACGAAACTGTACCGGAACGAGGATGACGGAACGTTTATGGAGGTGGGAGCGGACTTAATGGGTGTGGACGGCAGTTCCGTTGCGTGGGCGGATTATAACGGAGACGGGATCCTGGATCTGGTAGTTAGCGGGTGGGACGGAAATGTAGGTGAGCGATTCACAATACTGTACCGGAACGAGGGAGATGGAATGTTCACGGAGGTGGGGGAAGATCTGACGGGCTTGAGCACGAGTTCTCTGGCCTGGGGAGACTTTGATGGAGATGGAGATCCAGATCTGGTAGTCAGTGGATACGACGGCAGCGGGCCGGTCACGAAGATATACGAGAACAAAGACGGAGAAACATTCACGGAATCGGGAACGGAGTTGGTAGATGTGTACGCCGGTTCGGTCGCGCTGGAGGATTATAACAGGGACGGGGCCCTGGACCTGGTAGTCAGTGGCCTGAACGCGAGCGACGACCGGGTCACGAAACTGTACCGGAACGAGGGTGGGGGTACATTCAACGAGGTAGGAGTCGAGCTCAAGGGTGTAAGCGAAAGTTCGGTCGCCTGGGGGAATTACGATGGAGACGGGAACCCGGATCTTGTACTCAGCGGCTTCGATGGTGAGATCAGGCCGGTCACGAAACTGTACCGGAATGAGGGTGGGAGCACGTTCAACAAGGTAGGAGTTGAGTTTACGGGCGTAAGCGAAAGTTCAGTCGCCTGGGGAGATTATGATGGGGACGGGAACCTGGACCTGGTGGTTACTGGCGCCGACGGAGGCGACGGCCAGACAGCGACCCTCTACCGGAATATGGATGAAGGTGCGGCGGCTCCGGATGTGCCGACCGCACTCTCGGCCTCGGCCACCCCAAGTGAGATCACCCTTCAGTGGAGC
>CAYRPX010000528.1:0-1426 GCA_964426195.1 uncultured Salinivenus sp. | reverse complement strand
ACCGTTCTTCGATGGATTTCTCATCCTTGTACTTGTCGTGGAAGCGGCTGTCGAACGGCGTGAAGTACCAGATGCCCGCCGTAAATGTGAGATCGAGGTCGAAGGTGCGGAGATGTTCGAGGCGTTCTTCGGAGCGGAGAGGATTGGCCTGGGCACGGAGGTCGGGAAGGGGCATGGAACCGCTAGATCGGGAATCGAGAGTCGAGGATCGGGAGGCAAAAAGAGGGTTCGTCTGGCAAGTTACCGAATGGGACGGGCGAGGACAACCTTGAAGACGAATGCCTGAACTGGACTTCCCCTGAAAAGTGGACAGTCGCAGGCTTTCATGCTGCGACAGGGGATAGACGCTCCGAGGGGAGCGGTTGTTCTTGGAGGTACTCCTCTTCGTAGTCTACTGGAGACTGGTAGTCTATGGCCGAGTGCAATCGATGCGGATTATACCATCCCTCGCCGAAGTCGAAGACGGCAAGGCGGGCCTCCGATCGGGCCTGCATACGTTTCGCGCTCGATGAGCCCGCATTCGAGGGGAACAAGTGAGCCCAGAACACATCGCGTTCTCGTAGCAGTCTCCAACTAAGCCCATCGACGGGCGCCCGCTTTGACAAGACCGACTTTCTGGTAGACCTGGAGGAGGAGAAGGTAACGTGCCCGGCGGGCCAGAAGACCGAGACAACTCATCAGGCGCGCGATCACAAGGATCGGCCTGCCGGGGCGCTTTCAGTTCGACGGAGACACCTGTGCGGAGTGCCCGCTTCGCCTGGACTGCACAACGCAAAAAAATGGGCGGCCCCCTGCGCTGCACTACCATGAGGAGAAAATCCGGGATGTCCGCGCCTACAACGAGACCGAGGAGTTTGGTCAGCGCTACCGCAGGCGCCCGAAGGTCGAACGGAAACTATCGGAGCTTCTGCGAAGAGGAAATCTCGCCCCCATTTTTGACCGGCCTCCTAGCGCCTGTCTCCGGCGAGGGCACAGGGGTTTCGGGGGCTCTGTTTCTTGCACGAGCACGTTCCGGGTCTATGCACGCCGGAATCATCGGTGTCGGCACGGTCGGCTTCGACGAGGCTCGCATTCCGGCATCTCGGTGTGCGGAATGTCCTCTCGCACCGTCGTTGCGATGCACCCAGCATTGCGGCAACGTAGATACGCCTGCGGAGATCGGGTTAAGAGGGCAGGGGCCCGAGACTACTGGACGACGCCCTCCCGCTCCCCTCGTCGATAGAGCTCATAGAGCCGGTCGATGCCCGCCGGATTCCCGATGATCGTCACGCGGTCGCCCTCCTCCAGCCTCGTGGAGCCGGACGGGACGGTAATTTGCCCCTCGCGTCGCACGAGGGCCACCAGCACGCCCGCCGGCAGGTTGAGGTCAGACACGCTGCGCCCGATGAACTCCTCCGTGTTGGTGCCCGACAGGAGGTGGAGCGTG
>CAYRPX010000527.1:0-1441 GCA_964426195.1 uncultured Salinivenus sp. | reverse complement strand
TGCGCCCGGGGGAGCCATCGTCGCCGCTCTGATTCAGAGCGAAGCCGCGCTCGCGCCGAGAGGCCGTTTCCCAGTTGCCCCCAACGTTGTTCTCACTCGTTCCGGTGAACACCATGGCAGTGTTATCGAAGTCCGGCCAGGAAGCGGAATCGTCGTAGCTCACCTTGTCGACCACGTCGTCGTTGTCATCCAGCACCTGTACGGTCTCTCCCCCATTGTTGAGACTTCCGGTGTACTCCACGTCGCAGTTTTCGACCCCTCCATTGCTCGACGGATCAGTATTTCGGCAAAGAACTACGAATCCGCGGGCCGGGATTGCGACGTCAATAGTCGTCGTGCTTCCGCCAACGCTAAGGGTCAGGGTGCCCGAAGAAATCTCATTCGTCGTGGAATTATATAGCTCGATGTATTCGGCGTCCGTGTCGGAGGCTGAGGGTGCTGGCATGAGCTCTGTGATCAGCACGTCGCCGTCGTGGTCACTCACGGCGTCCTCGATTGTGAGGTCAAACTGAGTAGAAGGATGAAGCCCTAGACCGCTGGAGGGACTCGTGAGGCTGAAACGTGCTGTCTCCTTTCCCTCGTCGCTGTCGTCCGCGAAATCCAGCGTGACCGTCTCGGTATCCCCATCGTTCGCGCTAGAAAAGGTGACCGTTTTGGTCATATTCGAGCTGGGAAAGGAGCTGGTAAAGTCGCTCTGCTGTACGTCACTGTTTCCGGTATCAAACTCCAGAGTCACGTCCTCGTCGCCGCTACCACTGGGCTCCGAGATCTGGATTGTAAGTGAGGTTGATCCCTCCCCCTCACTCACCGTTCCACTGTCTGCTGTGAACTGAACCGCTGTCGTCGACTCGATCTTGAAGTCTTCAACGGCAAAGCTCTCGCTTTGCGCATTCATCTCAGTCGTGAGCCTTAAGCCGAGGGAGTCCGCAAATCCACCAATGTCCTTCGAAAACGTTGACACCGACCCGTCATCAATAGTTGCACCATCGCCGGTACCGTCGAAATCTGTATCTTCTCCAAGATTATCACTTCCATCTCCCCTGAAGGCAATTAGATTCTTCCATGCTCCGTCATCAACCCGGTACTCGACACGGAGGAAGTCACTTTCTTCGTAACCTGATCCGTCAGCTCCGAAGCTCCCCGTGAACCGAAGTCCTCCTTCACCAGTGACATTGATCCCTGTCCACGTGATCTGGGGATCATCGATTCCATCACCGTCGCCATCGGTGTCTGACCCAGCAAGGAAATTTCCGTTAGTGCCGCTGTAGCTCTCGTTGATGTCGCTTCCATCTGTAATCTTAAAGTAGCTTGACCCATCTCCACCGAGAGCTCCTCTCGTGACGGTGAACTGGCTCTGATTGTCAAAAGGCTCGTCAAAGATCGTCGTTTGCCCCGCCGCCCCCCGCGGCCCAGCCAGAAGAAGGAGCCCGACCACGAGGCT
>CAYRPX010000526.1:0-1444 GCA_964426195.1 uncultured Salinivenus sp. | reverse complement strand
AGGATGCGCTCGCCCGCCTCGACACGGCGACGTATCGGGCGGAAGCGCTGCCGCTCTGGCCCGTTCCCGTCAGCCTGCTACACCCGACGGATCGGGATCTCCAGGAGAACGTGCTACTCCGAATTGAGAAGCGAGACGATATTGATGGGAGCCCTTGGGCCGTACCGCTCGTCGCCAACAGCTTCGAGCGGGGACAGGCCGACAAGGCCCTCGTCCAAATGAAGGAACGGAACCTGGCTCCCTCCTCAGGCTACGGAGCGACTCCGCTTCCTTTCTTGAGTTGCGTGTTGGCCGGAGAGGTCAGTCTGGGCACGCCGGTTCCAGATTCCACTCTGCGCACCTTTTTGGAGCCCTCAACCGTTGGGACGGGCAGCTCGACCAGCCAACTCCGGTGCGGTGGCATCTACCTCCTTGAGACGGGCCGAGGCGAGAAGCTCCCGGCCCTGATTGAGCGAATCCGCAAGGCAGGAGCCCGGCACGACGCGAGTGACGAAAAGGTCCAGACGATCATAGATGAGCTCAAAGGGTACCAGGCCCTGCAGGACGGGGATTTGCAGCGGGCCGAGGAGCTATTGGGGGAGCACAACGAGTCGGGGCAACCGGGCGCGATCTGGCGGGGAGATCTGTACCGCAAGCTCGGGGAGCTGAAGAAAGCAGAAGGCTGGTACCTCGGGGCCTGGCGCCATCCGGTCGCCCACGAGCGGCTGGGACATCTATACGAAAAGATGGACCGACCCGAGAACGCAGCCGATGCTTACGAACGGTTCATCGCCGCGTGGGCGGAGGCCGACGAAGAGCTCCAGCCCCGCGTCGAGACGGCCCGGAAGCGTCTCGGCGCGCTCGGCGATCTGGGCGGCAATCCGGAGGCTGCCGAATAGAGCGGGCTAGGCACCGACCGGGCTTTCGCCTTTTCCCCGTAGAGCGAAGCTCACGCCTCAAATCCGCCCAAAATAACGGCAGAAACGGTGGTTTCAGGAGATTTCGACCCGATTCTTTCGTCCTCAGATGCCGAAGCCGAAGCCCAACGTACGGCCAGGATGGCAGGACGCACCTGCTTGCGAGAAAGGAGGGTATACCGCGATAAAGTTTTCTTGCACATGTACTTAGAAGAGTGAGTCTTAGAGATGTCTACACATGTTCTACAAGGTACATTGAGCACAATAGCATAACGGAATAGTTCACCTGCCGTGGGCGACTCGTAGGTACGAGCGAAGTAAGGGAGACGCCACCGGGGGGAAAACAGCCACAGCCCACGGTCAGGTGCAATGATGGGTTATAGCGCTCTAATCGTTGTTTATAACATCTGGAAATGGGCTATCATCGAGCGGCGGAGGACTAGCTTCATCGTCACCTGCGTCTGGCAGTTCCGGCGCCACAAAGGGAATATATTCTTCGCCCTCATCTTCCAAGGCCTCTCTGAGAACGGCTTGTGCTACATGTCGAA
>CAYRPX010000525.1:0-1459 GCA_964426195.1 uncultured Salinivenus sp. | reverse complement strand
TCTCCTCTGACGGGAGTCCCGCGATGCGCCATCCGCGGGGACACGGAGCGTTTGCGCGCGTCCTTGCACGTTACACCGGGTCTGGGGCGTCGTTGTCCCTGGAGACGGCTATTCACAAGATGACGGGCCGGACGGCCTCGATCGTTGGACTGAATGATCCGGAGGGGAACCAGATGCCGCGTGGACTTGTGCGCGAGGGATATGCGGCGGATCTCCTCGCGTTTGATCCGGCGGCAGTCCGAGACCGAGCCGATTTTACCCATCCGCATCGGTATGCTCAGGGCATGAAAGGGGTCTGGGTGAATGGAACGAGGACCTGGGCATCGGACACGCTGACCGCGTCGATGGGGGCAGGGTCCGTACTGCGCTCCCGTATTTCAGAGTGACGTTCTCCCGCCGAGGTCCTCTGTTTGGACGTCTTGTCCCTCGTTTCCATCGACGTCACAGACTTGCATTTCAAGGGGACCTCTCTGGTCGGAAACAAGCCCGGAGGGCCTTTGGCGGAGTGCTCTCAGGGAGTCGTAGCCGTTTTTGTTCACTCTCCCTGCAAAGGAGCATGTCTATCCCCACGAATTCCTTTATGCCAGGCGATTCCGATCTCTTTCATTGGTGGAACCGGGCCCGGTATCGGCTTTACGCTCCTGTCTACGACTGGCTAGCGTGGCCGATGGAGCGAGGACGCAAACGGGTCATTGAGTCTCTTGCGTTCACCGGCGACGACTGCATCCTGCTCCTCGGGTGTGGAACGGGATTGGATCTTAAGTATCTTCCTCCGAAAGTGGAGGTCACCGCTCTCGATGCAGTGCCGGCAATGATTCGCCGAACAAACGCCCGGGCGAAGAAGCTGGGTGTGGAGGTCGATACTCGAGTGGGGGACGCCCGGGCACTCCCGTTCAATGACGAGCGCTTCGACATTGTCCTGCTCCACCTTTTTCTGTCGGTGGTCTCCGATCCGGAGGCCGTCATCGCCGAAACGGCGCGCGTGCTCGCCCCGGCGGGACGCGTGTCGATCTATGACAAATTCGTGCCGGAAGGAGAGTCACCTTCGCTGCTGCGACGCGCGCTCAATCCGACGGCCCGACTTCTCGTTTCTGATCTGACCTGTCGAGTCGAGCCGATGGTGTCTGACACTGGTCTCGAAATTGTGGACCGTTGGGACGTAGCCCTCGGCGGGGTGTATAGCGCCTCTTTCGCTCGTCGGACCTCCGCTGATCAGAGAGGGAAAGCGTCTGCTTTTCTCGAGGAAGAGGAGTCTGGGAAGTAGTGCCCTCGGGCTGAAAGGAGGAGACTTCGTCTGTAGGAAGTGGGATCGGTTTCTTTAAAAGACTGTTGAGCCTTACAGTATATTTTGCTCGCCTCCTCCCAAGCGTCGCTCCACGGATGAATACTCGTCGTTCCGACACCTGGCCCGGTCGCCTCGAATGGGGCTTGATTGTCGCCTTCTGGGGCACCGTGGTGC
>CAYRPX010000524.1:0-1497 GCA_964426195.1 uncultured Salinivenus sp. | reverse complement strand
GGGCACACCCGTGCAGTATCGAAATGCGGGCGACGTCGACCACTGGGGGCTGGACGCGGCCGCGGAGCTGAACGCCACCGACGAACTCACGATCTTCGGCAACACCTCCCTGGTGAGCGAGGACTCTTTTGAGGGGGACCAGGGAACAACCATTGCCCTCAACGCCCCAGCCTTGAAGGCAAAAGGCGGAATTGACTACGGGCTCCCGCGCGGCCTCACGATCGGCGCCACCGTGCACCACGTCGACGACTTCCCGGTCCGGTTTGGGCCGTACGTGGGCACAGTCGAGTCCTATACCCTGCTCGACATGCGCGCCCGATCCACGATCCCCTCGATCCCGGGACTGAGCGTGAACGTCACGGTCAAAAATGTGCTCGGCAACGATCACCGCGAGTTTGTTGGGGCCCCGGCGCTGGGCCGCATGGCAATTGTGCGGCTTACCTATGAGCTGCCATGAAGGGTGTGTGGGGATGGACGGACGTTTAGGCTTCCATCTACACTCTCTTGTGGCCCGGCGCGTCGGGCAGCGGCGGCGGGGTTTCACTGGCTCTTTGGGAAGGCGGAGGGGCTCCCCGTTGCATCCGCGAGGGCTGATCTGTACTGTACCCTATCCCGGCGCACTTTCTGTGCTGGAAAGGTCCTCGCCGTTTCCAAACCGCTCAACCGCATCCGGCCATGTTTGGCGACTTTGTGCCGCTCTTCGTCATGATTGCGCTGGCCCTTGGGCTTGCCCTGACCTTGCTGGCGGCCGCCGCGTACATCGGTCCCGATCGGCCCAGTGGAACGAAAACCATGCCCTACGAGAGCGGCATGGATCCGGTCGGCAGCGCCCATGATCTTCATCGTCTTCGACGTAGAGGTCGTCTTCATGTGGCCGTGGGCTGCGAGCTTCCACAACTTTCTCGACAGCGGGGCCGCGCTGGGCGCGATCGCCGTCGTTTCGCTCTTCACGATTATTCTTCTCGTGGGGCTTCTCTACGACGTAAAGAAGGGAGGACTGGACTTTGAGAAGTGAGTAGTCCGGTTGGTCGTTTCTGCAGTCCTCAAGGGGGGCAGACGAGAACGGGGGACAGATCGAAGAGGCACGGGAGCTCGACGGCGTTGGTACACGTCGGTAATTTTCCGGGGAATGGCGAAACAGGGGGGGACCCGTAACATTTAAGCCGCCCGCGACGGAGACGAGTCCTCAATTCTCCGGCGGTGGTTGCACCCGTTTTTCGCATCACTCCCAAACGCCTGCAAAAACCTATGGCTGGATCCTCTGGAAGCAACGGACAGGGCTTCTTCACGACCCGAGTGGACGCCCTTCTTAACTGGGCGCGCTCGAACTCCATGATGCCCATGCCGATGGGCCTGGCCTGTTGTGCCATCGAGATGATGGGCTTTGCGGGCCCGAAGTACGACGCCGCCCGCTTCGGAAGCGAGGCGATGCGCTTCTCGCCCCGCCAGGCCGACCTCATGATCGTGGCCGGCTGGTGCTCCTACAAGATGAGCCAC
>CAYRPX010000523.1:0-1503 GCA_964426195.1 uncultured Salinivenus sp. | reverse complement strand
TACTACGCGACGAAGGCCTACGTCCTCTCCTTCAGCGAGGGATTGGCCGAAGAGGTGGCGGACACGAACGTCACGGTCACGTGCCTCGCGCCCGGGCCCACGGAGACCGCCTTCATGGACCGGGCCGACATGCACGGCACCACCCTCTTCGAGAACGCCTCCCCCATGACGGCCGAGGAGGTCGCGGAGACCGGATACGCCGCCTTCCGCAACGACCGGACACTCGTCGTGCCCGGCTGGACCAATAAGATCGGGACCTTCCTGGTGCGCTTTACGCCACGGCCCGTGGCCCGTCGCGTCGCCGGGTGGCTGAACAGCTAACTTGCAACGACGGGGCGCACGCGGGGCATGCTGTCGAGGCGACATCCCTGCCGCCCATGGTTCTGTCTTTTTGTGAGCCCCGCTCCGTCCCCCAGATTTACCCGCCTGCATCCTCACCCGGTCTTTTTGGGGTCAGAAGCTCTCCAGATCTGCAGGAAGAGAAGTTCATTCGGAGGGAAGGCTCCTGCCCCGTCGCTTCCGCTGGATTCGGAGAGATTCACTCCGGGGAGCACTTCCTCACTTCGTTCACGGCGCCTCGGCTCCGCTCGAAATGACTCTACCCAAAAGAGACTGCTTGAACCTGCACCGCCCATGTTGGCCGCAAGTCATCTCTCCACAATGGTCGAGGGCAGGGTTCCGGGGCCAGCAAAATGCGATCGTAAGAACGCAGTCCGTTTCTCCGAATGCTCGTTCCGACAAACCTGAAGGCCCCCGATTCCGATGAAACCAATTGGACATACATTGGCTTGAGAGCTCGTCGGCCGGACCTCCTCCTAACCCGGACCGTTCGGCCAAAAGCTGATGCAGCCTGAGCCGCTTTCCATCGTTTTCAGTCTCTGCATCCCCCAACCTGGATCCGTTCCCCCCAATCCCATGCCCGACTCTGCAGAAAACCCAGTCAGCGGAAAACAGACTCTGCGTCGGAGCAGAGTCCTCGAGCGGGTGACGGAGGGCATCGTGGCTCTCGACACCGACCTCCGGTATACCTACGTCAACGAACAGGCTGAACGCATTCTGGACAAAAGCCGCGAGGAATTGATGGGCCAGTGCCTGTGGGACGTGTTTCCAGAGACGAAGGCCACCGTTACGCAGGAGACGATTGAGGCGGCGATGGCGACCCAGGAGCACCGCTCATTCGAGCGTTATAATTCAGAACGGGACCAGTGGTTCGAGGTGCGAGTGTATCCGGACGAAAGCGGATTGTCGATCTACTTCACCGACATCACAGACCGAAAGGAGTCGGAGAAAGAACTCACTCGGACCAACCGCCGCCTTACGGCCCTGGTCGAGAATACCTCGCAGGCGGTGTATCTCAAGGATCGCGAGGGACGGTACCAGCTCATGAATGAGGCGGCCGCGGCGCTCTTTGGCTTGGAGCCCGAGGACGCAGTGGGGAAACGAGACGAGGAGCTGTTCGACGCCGAGAGCACGGCCCGCATCCGCGAGGTTGACGAGCAGATT
>CAYRPX010000522.1:0-1503 GCA_964426195.1 uncultured Salinivenus sp. | reverse complement strand
CATCGATGGGTCGCCGACCTTCCTCAACGTGGGCGACGCGCATCCCGACCAGGACCTCACGGCCCTCATCTGGGCATCGGACCGCTTGAAGTGGGCCACGCCCCCCGAGACGCTGTACGAGGACCGGTCAATTTGCGTGACCGGCACCGTGGAACGGCACGAGGGCACGCCTCAGATCATTGTCTCGTCGCCGCAGCAGATTCGGAAGCGGTAAGGCTCGCCTCCGCTCCTCGTCAGTAGCTCATCGTGAGGCCGACGCTCAGGGTGGAGGTGGATGTTCTCGACGAGCGTTCCACAAACTCGCCCCCGTCATAGAACAAGTAATCGACGGAGCCGCCGTAGGTCCGCCGCCCTTCGACCCGGAGCCCGACGGAGTATCCTACGGCGCCTTCAAGGTCAATCTCCATCCCGACCGCACCCCCAGCCGCGGGGGCAACCGACTCGTTGTGAGTTTTTCTGTTGTCCGTCTGGTGGTCCTCCGCCCCATCCGAGTCGTCCGGAATCTTGGTGTCGGTACTCACCACGTGCACACCCAACAGGCCTTCGGCGTACGGACGAAAGGCGTGAACACGGGGGCCGTACTGCCCAAACAGCCCAACCCGGGTGAGAGACGTGGTCGTCTTTAAATCCACGTCCAAACCGGAGTCGAGATGGGCGGTCTCCGAGCGCTTCTGGAGTTCGCCCCCGAACAGTTGAAGTCCGACTGCGAGTCCGGACGGGGCCTGCAAGCCAAAGGTGGCCTGAAAGCCCCCATGTTGAGCGCCCAGGGTGTTCGCAAACTGGCCCTGCATCTGCATGAGGCCCCCGTGGAATCCCAAAAACGCCCGCCCTCCGTGGATGCCCTTGGTGGTGTCGGGCGCCGGCCGGGCCTTGCTGGAGACGGCGATCGCGCTTCCGAAGGCGAGAAGAAGAATGACAAGACGGAGAGATCGACGCATGGCGCGTGGTGGATTGAGGAATGGACAAACGAAGTCGGCACAAGTGGCCGGCGCTGAGAGCGTGGATTGCCCCTTCCAGCGCACCTCCATCCTCGTGTCCTTTCGTCCGAAAAACCGGCCACACGCCCGCACAGAGCGGCCACGTCCGGTCTCGCCAGAGAAATGTCCGGATTCTCAGGAATACCACACTCCCACTACCGCCCCCACTGAACTCCTTCGCCGGTACAATCCCTTCTCCTGCATCCCTCCGCCCGTCACCACTCCCACACTCTCCACTCCCACACTCTCCACTCCCACACTCTCCACACCCACGCTCTCCCCTCCATATTCCACGCCCACGCTCTCTTCCCTACTCCTTCGCCCCCTCCCAGAGTCGACGCAATTCCGACAGATCGGCCTCGTCAATCGTAGCCCCCTGCTCGGCCACCTCTCGCTCTACGTGCTGGAAGCGCCTCGTGAACCTGTCCACCGTCTCCCGCAGGGCATTCTCGGGATTCAGGTCCGCGTAGCGGGCGTAGTTCACCAGCGCGAACAGCAGGTCGCCGAACTCGTCCTCTTGCCGCTC
>CAYRPX010000521.1:0-1515 GCA_964426195.1 uncultured Salinivenus sp. | reverse complement strand
TGAGGCAGCAGTACTTGTATTTGACGCCGCTTCCGCAGGGGCAGGGATCGTTCCGGCCAACTTCTCTCATGACGGGAGGGGAGTGCGTGAAATGCAGGTTTTTCGGATTTCACTGCACCCTACCTGCACCCCGGGTCGAATGGTCCGATGAGAGGGATCGACCGAGCGGGAAACGGATTCCTGCGGGGGTGACCTGTTCAGATCTCCCGAGCCGGGGGGAGCTCCTGTACGTCAGCCCGTCGACAACACTCATACCATCTGCGAAGGTTGGTCATCCCCCTTCCGCCGGGGACGCAAGCCTGTGCTGAACTCGATTCAGTGCAGTCCCCGGCTATCTCTTCTCCGGTCCGACAGCGGTCGGGACGTACTGCGTCTCCGAACGGAGACCGACGAACAGATAGCACCGACCGCCGTCGGTGAGCGAAGCGGACGTTCCGGGCGGAAAAGTTGAATGATGATCCTTCGTAACTGGTATCACTTGACCCCCGCCAGATCTGCAGCCCTCTGCCACGGCGACAGACCACAGTGCCGAATTTGCGGAGTTTTTGGGGCCGGAATCCGGGTGGTACGCGTCTTGATTCTTAAGCCAAGTGGAATGCTTGTTGGATCCGGGCGTCACCGACGCACGGTCCTTGACCTCTTCGCCGCACTGTTGAACCAGAACGTTCAGAGGTGATCGACCATGACGCAGCTGACCCGCCGCACTCCGAACCGCACGCTTCGCGACCTGCAGCGCGAGGTCGACAGCATCTTCGATCAGTTCTTCGGCGACAGCGACAACGACACGTCGACCGTCTGGGCGCCGCGGACGGACCTGTTGGAGACGGACGACGCGTTCCGCATCCGCCTGGACGTGCCCGGCATGAACAAGGAGGACATCAGCATCAACCTCCAGAACAACACGCTCACCGTGAGCGGCGAGCGCTCCAGTGAGCGGAAGGAAGAAGGTGAAGAGTACGTCCGCGTCGAGCGCGCCTTCGGCAACTTCCACCGCACGTTCACTCTGCCGGATGCGGTCGATCAGGAGAATGTAGAAGCTTCCTATGAAGAGGGCGTGCTGACGATCAACGTGCCGAAGACGGAAGAGAGTACGCGCCGTCAAATTGAAATCCAGTAGCACGTTCTCCGTCGGTCGATCCCGGTAGCTCTCGGGATCAACGACCGAGAAAAGAGTTCGTGACGGACCTCCTCTCTGCCCCGTCCCCGACGGACAGAGAGGCGGCTTCGGACCACCCAGTTGGGCCAAAGACCCGGCTGGGTTTTTCTGTTGATACCGATTTGAGAAGGAAATGTCAGAGGACGCAGGGGACGGAACGGGAGCTTCGCTGTCGCAGTCTCCCGGAGCGGCATACTGGTTCACTCCCCGGAACGCGGGACGCCCCGAATCGTGGGAGTGCAGGTGCATTCCCGGGGGGCCTCTCGAGTTTAACAGGGCCTCCAGTGTGAGGTTGTGAGTTTAATCGCAGTACGTCCCATCGTTTTCTCCAAGGCCTCCTTGCCCACAAGCAAGACAAG
>CAYRPX010000520.1:0-1517 GCA_964426195.1 uncultured Salinivenus sp. | reverse complement strand
TCACTGTGCGCTGCGGCAATCGTGCCGTCCACCAGATTGTCGACGTAGACCAGAGGAAGCTCAAGCTGTCCCCCCCGAAGCATGATGAACGTCTGATCTCCGAGCTGAAATCCCAGATGGGGGAAGAAGACTGGGCCCCGAGGCCCAAAGATGATTCCAGGACGAATGATTGTGGTGGGAACACCATCTTCCTCGTACGACTGCCGCACAATTTCTTCGGCGTTTACTTTCCCCCATGGATATGGACCGAATTCTTTTGGATTCTCATGCAGCGGCGCGTCCTCGCTGATCGAAGCACCATTCCGATGGCTTAGAACGTCGTATACGACTAGGGAGCTATAGTAGACGACACGCCGCGGATTTGTCTCTTTTGCCGCCTGCATGACATTTTCCGTCCCGGTCACCGTCGCCGCCTGATGCGTTTCCCATCCGCCCCCCATAGCCCCGCCCACGTGATAAACGGTCTGAATTCCCTCCATCGCTTTTTGGACGGATCCAGAGTCGGCCAGATCGCCAGTCACAACTTCCACGTCCTCCCCGATCTTCTTCAGAAGCCCTAAACCGCTGCTCGAGGGTCGGGCCAACACCCGCACTGACCTTCCCCGATCACCCAGTTCTTCCACGAGATGACTGCCGACGAACCCTGTGCCTCCCGTCACGAGAACGTCGGCCGAGCCCGATGCCTCTCGTATCCCAGGTCCCGACTTCTTTTGAACGGACCGAAGGGGCTCTGGCCAGATCTGATGGATCAGATCAACAACCTCCTTTCCTTCTTCCGGGGCCACCGGGGGCTCGTCTTGTTCACGAATTGCCTCATAGAATCTCTCTATTAGGGGACAAACACCATTCGTTTGGTCGAAGCGTCCCGTCGCTACTCGGGAAAGATTGCCAATGGCACTCCCAATTTCCTGAACTCCTCGCCGGAATCCGGACAAGAGCCTACGAGCCCCACGAGGAAGCGACGATTGTCGATCAACCGTACACGTCATGGAGTACATATCGGCAACGATCGTGCCTTCCGTTCCCCGAACAGTGAAGATCATGGCGTCAGGCTTGTAGCAAAATGAACAGTAGACTTCTGCCTGTGCCTCAGCACCCTGCAGCATCACCCGAATTTCGTCTGCCCACGGTTCTGGCAACAGCCCTCGATTCGATGACTGTGTCGTTACCTCCTCGACCTCACCAAGGTGCCCTACGATCAGTGAGAGAGGATGGGGAACTTGGTCCTGTAGTGGTCCACCATGAAGTTGCGTGTATGCCCAGTGACTCTCTGTCGCGCCCTCCCTCGTGATCGCCGGATACCGATTGAGGTCGAAACCGTAATCCACCTCTGCGGAAATCACCTCACCGATTGCTCCTTCCCGAATCAACTTGCGTGCACGTTGGACTGTCGACTCAAAATAACAGTTGTGGTTGACTGAGAGAAGGACCTCGTTCTGCTCCGCTGCCTTGACCATTTCTTCCGCTTCAGACGGCGTAAGCGCCATCGGTTTCTCGACGAGCACGTGACATCCCAA
>CAYRPX010000519.1:0-1520 GCA_964426195.1 uncultured Salinivenus sp. | reverse complement strand
GCATCGCGCTGGGACTCGACCGCCTCGTCATGCTCCTGGCCGGGGCCGACTCGCTACGGGACGTCATCGCCTTCCCCAAAACGCAGAGCGGCAAGGAGCCGATGGTGAACTCGCCCGACTGGGTAGATCCGGAGCAGCTGGAGGCCCTCTCCCTCCGCCTCGACCTTCCGCCCGACGTGGAACCGCCCGCTCGGATTGCCCGACGCAAGCGCTTGGCCTCGTAACCACTGCCAATCGCGCCCCCTCCCCATCGAGGCTGGACGTTTCCTCGGAGCGGGACCCTGACGGGCCCGTTGCGCCCCTCTGCGCGGCGAAGGCACTGAAAACACATCCGAGGCCGGAGAACACCCTACTCTGCTGAGCCCAGGGACAATCGAGCGATCTTTTCCTCACGCACCGGCAAGCCCCCGTGCCCAAGCGTCCATCGTCTCTTCCCCCGCTCGACCTCCAGGCCCTCCGCCCCCTGGTGCGCGAGCAGCTTCGATGGGACGGATGGGAACAATGCATCGCCGCGAACGGCGTCACCATCGAACGACCCCGCACAACGGCTCATCCCAACTACCCGTCCGTCATCTATCCCCTCGACTACGGGTGCATCAACGATACGCAGAGCACCGACGGGGAGCCTCTCGACGTGTTCGTGGGCCGGGGCACGACCGGCCTCGTGGGCGCGATTTTGACGACCGACCACCGGCAGCGGGACCGCGAGATCAAGCTGCTCTATGACTGCACGCCCGCCGAAATCTACACGGCCCACGGCTTCATCAACTACGACCGGACCCTGCTGGAGGGCGTGCTGGTGCTCCGCCGTTCCATGCTGACGCTCTGGGACGAGGGGGAGTGACCCAAATTGAAAACCAGCAATCGCGGGGTCCCTCTCGGTGTGGACATGCCCCCCTGCTCTCCCACCGATTCAAAAGGTTCCACTCTGTCCTCGTCCTCATTCCGTTCACCGCATGGGAGCCTTCGCCCCGACCTGTGCCGCGAGCGTCTCAAACTGCTCCGGCGTGACGGCGATGAACACTTTGTCGACGCCCGCGCACTCGGGATGGTCATCCGACCGGATACGGTTCGTAGAAGCCCCGGCGTGGTCCGTTCCGCGGTGCCCATTGACCAGCACGAGCGGACTCACCGGGCCCTCCCCCTCAATCGCCTCGATGATTTCGGCCCGAGAGGCCCGAAGGGCCTTCGAGTACGTGTCGGCGAAGCCGGTGATGATGCCGCCCAGGCGCTTGAGACGGCCCGGCGGACCGGACGAATGATTTTGGGGGCCCGTGGTCTGCCCGTTTTGCATCGCACTCGATTTTCTTGCTTCGTCAACCTCCCTACCAGACGGACCTAATTCTGCGGTCGTTCCCTCCCCCCATCCTGCTGAAAAAGGGTGGACCTCACGAACGCTTCACGCCCCTCGCCTCGAACAGATGCGGACGGCCGGCATACATAGAGGTGCCCGTATTGGGTACTCGACCTCGTAGCTCAGCCTGGCAGAGCAACGGACTTTTAATCCGTGAGTCGCAGGT
>CAYRPX010000518.1:0-1525 GCA_964426195.1 uncultured Salinivenus sp. | reverse complement strand
AAGACGGCATCGAAATCCTGAATGCCATCCAGGACGTGTACCTCGACGACGACATTACGGTCGCGTAGGTGCAACGTCTGAATTTCTGGTCCGGGAACTCGGGGACGATCTCCAGCGGGAGGTCGTCCCCGGTTCTATTTTGGTCAGGTCCGAATCTCGTTCCCACAGGTCCTCGTTCGATTCTCATCGGCTCTCTCTGTCCATAGTTTTTCTCGCTCCATGTCCGAGTCTGAGTCAACTGAGTCGGAACTCTCAAACCAGACAACACCCTCTCCCGAGTCGTCGTCTGACTCTCAGCCCCAGGAACAGGGAACCCCACCGCTTGAACCCTACACCGCCCACTATCCACCGTGGGCTCAAGAGCTGGCACGGAAGTATTTCACCAAAACGGTCTCGACCTTCATCCTGCACGGGGACATCCGCGACGTGGTGCCCACCCAGGACCGTGCTGGGAACCGCATCTACCCGCCCCTCCGCACCTTTCTCAGCGACGACCTCTTCGCTGCCCGGGACGTGGTCGTCTTCTACGACCGGAGCGCCGGCATCCATTTCGCCGATGCGGCCTCGAAAAAAGACTTCAACCAGGCCCTTGCCGGTCGAGACAGCCTGGCTGGAACGGAGTATCAGGACAACCTGCCGAAGGCCCCGAACAAGGTCTTCGAGCTGCTCGAAGACTACTTTCGCCTCCGTCTCTCGAATGGAACGCGGGTGGCCTGCGTCATCGACTACGCAGAAACCGTGGCCCCGATGGCCGAGGCGTCGATGTACTCAGCCCAGGACCGCCAGTCGTTTGTGTACCTGCAAAAGTGGTCGCGCGATTCGCTCTTCCTGGAGAGCGACTTCACCCTTACCCTGCTCACCGAAAACCTGACGGACCTGAACCAGCAGCTCGTCCAGAGCCCGCACACTGCTGAGATTTACGTCCCCATCCCTGAGGAGGATGACCGGCAGGCCTACATCGACTGGGCCCTGGAGGAGCGGGACGAGCTGTTCCGTATCCACTCAGACGTGACGCCCGAGACCCTGGCCGCCAACAGCGCCGGCCTCAACTACACCCAGCTCCGGACCATCCTGGCTGACGTCCTGGAAAACCAGAACCGGCTCACGGCCGCGACGCTGTCCGACCTCAAGAAAGAGTTCATCGAGGCGGAGGCGTATGGGATGCTTGAGTTCATCGAAACGGACAACTCACTCGACCTCATCGCCGGCCATACCGCGGCGAAGGAGCATCTGCGACAGGCCGCGCGCGCCGTACAACAGGGCCACCACGAGGTGCTCCCGATGGGCTACCTCGTGAGCGGGCCCGTGGGCTGCGGCAAAACGTTCCTGATCAACTGCTTCGCCGGGGAAATCGGTATTCCGATGGTGAAGCTCAAGAACTTTCGCTCCCAGTGGCAGGGCGTGACGGAAGGCAACCTGGAGAAAATTCTGAACCTGTTGGAGGCAATGACGCCGGTGGCCGTGATGATTGACGAGGCCGACGCGGCCCTCGGCAACCGCAACATGCAGGGCGACTCCGGGGTGA
>CAYRPX010000517.1:0-1526 GCA_964426195.1 uncultured Salinivenus sp. | reverse complement strand
AAGCGATGGCGCTGGGCCGGCCGGTGCTGGCGGCCGATTGCGAGACGGGGCCGGACGAGGTCCTCGATGGAACGAATGGGCGCCTGTTTCCGGTCGAAGATGCGGGGGCTCTAGCCCGGCACATCGTGGATCTCGCCCAGAACGGAGACGAACGACGGGCGTTGGGAGCCCGAGCTCAGAAGACCGTCCGTGAAGAGTTTCAGCTGGACACGCAGTTGTCGAAGATTGAGGACGTACTCTGGCGGGCAGCTCGGTCCGAGCAAGAGACGCCGGGTTCAAGGGAATCGTGAGCGCTTTGCGCAATGAAGGTGTGGTATGAAAGAGAAGTTGGATTGGATCGCCGCGTACTCGATTGCGATCCTCGGGGGCCTATTCGTGGTCCGCGCCTTTCTAGACGTGAGCGTGTTTGTATACGGAATCCCGGCGATCACCCTCGCTGGAGTAGGGGGACTTCGCGTGACAAAATACAAGCAGCAAATTCCTCGACCCGTCAGTTTTTATTTTGGGGGATGGGTCCTCCTCATCGGCTGGCTCTTGCTGTCCACGCTATGGAAACCCCGAGGCATCGGCACGGTTCAGGAGTCCATTCTGCTGAGTGTAATGCTCGGGGTGGGGCTTGCCGCCTTTTTCGCGCTCTCGCCGCGGGCGGTGCAGATGCTCGTCCCCGCGTTCTACGTCGTTGGGCTATGCGTCGCGATCTTTGTCTTTGTGCGCTATGTGCAGGTGGATTCTCTCCGGGGCTACGGAGAGGTGCTCGGGGACAACCAATATCTCACGGTCGCTCGGGTTCTCGGGCTGGGAACCGTGGCTGCCAGTCTGCAGCTTTTGACGTCTCGGGAGCGCCCCGCGCATCTCTGGTTCATCGCGCTGACGACGCTCGTGGCACTTGCCCTGTCGCTCGCACGGGGGGCTCTCCTTTCGACGCTGGGGATTTTGCTTCTGGCCGGCCTGTTTCTGTCCGCCCGAATGGAGACTCGTCGAGAGAGCATTTGGGCATGGCTCGGAAGTCGGATGAAGAAGGCGGCGCTTGGGACTGGGGTGTTTTTGTTAATCGGCGGCATTGTTGGGGTGGCTCTCCAGGTCGAACGAACGGCCCGGCGCTTTCGGCGCATGTTCTATGGGAATGAGCTTGAAGCGGGAGGCCGGGGAGCATTGTGGGCCACGTCTTTCGAAAACATTGCGCAGGCGCCCATTTCGGGGTACGGCCTTGGATCCTCGGGCGTGATGGCGGGGGCGCATGAGGGGTACTACCCGCACAACCTGTTCTTGCAAGCGTGGTTGGATGGAGGCGTCGTGGCCGTTCTGCTGCTTTTCGGTCTCGTTCTGTTTCCGTTTTTCCTAGCCGTGTGGCACCTGTCGGCCGGACAGTTGTGGTCGAATCTCTGGATTCCCGGCCTCGGTCTCTTTTTATTTCTGGTCCTGGAGTACTCAAAGTCCATAAATTTCTATTCGGGACGGCTCCTTCTCGTGATGGGCATCGTGGCGGTGTGGGGCGTCTGCTCCGCCGTCGGGGACTCGAACGACGG
>CAYRPX010000516.1:0-1529 GCA_964426195.1 uncultured Salinivenus sp. | reverse complement strand
CGAACGATCCATTCAAGCCGTCCGACCGGAGCGGGATGCGGATCGTCGTCGAGAGGAGCCCGGTGCCGTTGACCTGAGTTCGAGCCTCGACCACCGCGGGCGTAGACGCGGTCATGCGTTCAGGACGGTTCGTGACATTGTAGAGGCTCGCCCAGAGGTCCTCGAACTGGATCGACCCGGTCGCCGAGACGCCCTCCGGTCGCTTGGCGTACCGGATTTGACTATCCCGAACGCGAAGGGTATCGATGCGGAGCGACCGGTCCACCTGCTGGATGGCCTCCTGGGGCATCGGGGGCGGCGTGTCGTTGGGATCCTCCGCCGGATGATTATTCCGATACACGCTCAGGCTGAGGGTATCGACCCGAACGCGATTCGCGTGCAACGCCCCGGCCTCCAAAAAGCGATTGGCGTCGAACCCCGCCACCGCCACCTGCTTCACAGTGCCCCGATAGCGATTCACCCGATAGGTGTGCCGCTGTTGAAATTCCTCAGAGGATACGGACGGAGCGAACCGGACGTCCTCGATGCGGAGCACCGAATCCGGCGGCGAGACGTGGCCCCGGCCCAGCCGGAGTGCGTACGGGGCATTGGCCACCCGTTGCCGATACCCCTCAAACGTACCCTTGGACAATCGGTCGGCGACTCTCTCTGCCAGCGGCGTGCCCGATGCCGCATCCGTGGAGAGTTGGTCGAACTGCAGGGATAGCCCCCAGAGCGAGTCGCGGGACGTGGCCCCTGCGGACCCTCGCGACACGATTCCGTCCTCCACACGAAGTTGCTGAACCTGAAGGCCGGACACCGCCGCCCGCGTACCGGTCGAGTCGGGTCCAGGGGAGAATCCCGCATCCTCTTTCTCTCTCGTCCCGTGCCGGCGCCAAATCCGCACTTGAGGATTCTGGACAAGCACCTCGTCGAACGAGAGGGTACGGTGCCAGAGGAGCGTGCCCCAATGGAGGTCCTGCAGGCGGACGATTGGAACAGTCGCGCGGACGGAAGCGGTCCCGGCGCGGGGGGCGCCTCGATTGTCGCTCGCCTGAGAGTCTGGCGCAAGCGTGAGCTTTTCTACCTGAAGAGACTGGGCCAGAAGTCCCCACTCCACCCTATCGACCGCAACCTCATATTCCCCGGTTTCGAACGAGGCGAGGGCCGTGTTTAGGTGGCGCTCCAGCGCATCTGCATCCACCACGACGCGCAGGAGCAACGAAGACGCCAGGGCCAGCCCCCCAAGCCCCGCCAGTCCGGCGAAGAGTCCCCCGATAATCGTTCGGAGACGAGGGAGATGTCCATTCACAACGCGACGGGCAGCGGTAATTATCGGGGAGAAGAAACGTCACCGTGGACATGAAACCAGCACCTCTCCGCCCTCCCCTGAGACGAGGGACTTTTCGCAAAATATTGCTGGCAGGGCACCCGCCGGTTCTCTTTGTTTAAAAAATGTGACTCGTATTGTTCATCCCTTTTCAAATTCGCTCCAAGACCTTTATGAAAGTGACAGTGATCGGCGCCGGCAATGTCGGCGCCACCGTTGG
>CAYRPX010000515.1:0-1565 GCA_964426195.1 uncultured Salinivenus sp. | reverse complement strand
CTCCGGCGTGACGGGAGACGACCCGGAGTGGAGGGGGCTCGCCGGGCCAGTCGTAGCGGCGGGGCTTGCTGGAGAGCCCCTCGATTTGAAGGAGCCGCGTGGCAAGGGGGACCTCGCCGAGGGCGCTGTTGAGGTCGGTTCTGGCCTTGCTTACCTCATCCGTGTCCTGCCACTCCTGGAGTTCGTCCCTGGCACAGAGGCTTTGCACGGCATTGCGCTGATCTTCGACCCGCTCTCGGTTTACAAAGCGGGACACGGGCACCGGCCCGTTGTTGTCGGCTCGCTGCTCGGCGAACACGAGAAGGGTGGAGGCTTGCTTGGGCGAGAGGTCGCAGAATGCAAGCGGACCCTCAGTGCCTTCGAAGACGAGCCGGGCCCCATGATCCTCCAGTTCGAGGCGGACATCTGTGACCTCGCGGGCAGCAGTCACGTGCGGGTCGAGGGCGTCGAGGATGCCTTCAAAGTCCTGTCGGTCTTCAACGAGGTCCTCCTCCAGGACAGCATTCAGTTTGAGGAACGGGATGTCCACCAGGTTGAGAAGTCGGCTGTATCCGGGCGACCCTTCCTCCGGATAAAAGAAGGAGGGTTCGTATTCCAGGGAAGGGTCGGTGAGGAGGATGTGGGTGAGGCGGTCGTCGGGACGGCCGTAAACACCGAGCGCTTCCATGAGGTGGGCGCTCATCGTCTTGCGCCCCCCGGCAATCGAACCGATCAGGGGAAGTTGGTCCTCACGGGTGTACTGCTCTACGAGCCGGTAGCAGAGGTTCGCGTAGCGGGTGTCGTCGCCCCGGAGACGGATGTCTTCGAGGGGCTGGCCGTTGACTTCCGGAACGTGAAACGAGAGTTCGACCGGCGCCTCCCCGTCTTTGGGGGGACGGCCGAGCACCTCCTCACAAAACTCTCGCCAGCGGTTTTCGACGCCCTCGACCGCTTCCCCCGTCGTAGGATCTTTCCGGGGGTGTCCCAGGAGCTGGGCCTCCCCGTAGGCCCGCCCCAAGCGAGTGGTAATAACCTGCACCGAGGCGGGGAGAAGACCCTCGTCGCGGTGGATCTCAAAGATCGTTTCGGTGATGACCTGCGGGCTCTTCCCGGTGGTGATGAGCAGGTTGTAGGGCTTTTTCATGGCGGAGCAGCGTGGTGATGGGGGTATGGAGAAGGGGGCGGCGAGACGCGGAAGCTGCTTGGGAAAATAGGAGAGGGTCCTCCCAGGATCAATATTTTTGCAAAGGCCCTCGAGGATCGACATTCCTCCGGACGGCACGGCTCTTCGCGCTGGCCTTTCTGTTTCGGAGGGGCAGGGTCGACGTGTCGCCGTAAGCCGGCTGCGTAGCGCGTTCTCCGTTTCTACGATGGGCGGATCTTACGGAACGACTGCACCGGGAGATAAGGACGCTGAATTTCTCGGACCCGAGGCGAATTGAGGACCGCGGCGATGAATTCACCGGCGGACTACCCGATACAGGCCGGTAAAGGGGTTCCCGGCGGTCGGCGGGCGCGCGTCGGTCCCGAAGCGTTCGATAGCACCTGGGAGGCCCGACGCACTGGCCAGTTCCCAAAAACCAGTC
>CAYRPX010000514.1:0-1575 GCA_964426195.1 uncultured Salinivenus sp. | reverse complement strand
TCGACCGCGTCATGACCATGTGGTCGTATTACCTGCACGACAAGTACATGGAGACAGACCGCCTGCAGCGCGGGGTCGACATCGCGCGGCGGCGCACGCCCGGCCTCAGTCTCCGCACGCTCGACATGGACCGCTTCGACGAGGAGGTGCGCGTGGTGCGCGAGATCTACAACGAGGCCTGGTCCGACAACTGGGGACATGTGCCGATGACGGAGGCTGAGTTCGAACAACTGGTCGACGAACTCAAGCAAATCGTGGATCCCAACATCGTGTTCTTCGTCGAGCACGAGGGCGAGCCGGTGGCGTTCTCGGTGACGCTTCCCGACCTCAATGAGGCTCTGCGCCACGTCCCCAACGGACGCCTCTTTCCGTTCGGTCTCCCCAAGCTGCTTCTCCACAGTTACTTCAGTGTCCGAAACACGCGCATGCCCCTCATGGGAGTGCGGCCCGAATACCAGGGGAAGGGCATCGACGCGATGCTCATCTTGGAAACGATGGAGAGCATGGTGCCCAACGGCTACGTAGGGGGGGAGACGAGTTGGATTTTGGACACGAATGACCGACTCCTGAACATGGTTGAGGAGATCGGGACCACTCAGGACAAGGAGTACGCCATGTTCGAGACCCCGATTTCGAGTGTCGAATGACGAATTTCGAGTTCGACCTCATTCTGCGAATCTTGCCCCCAACATTCGCCCATGGAAATCGAATTTGTCTATTTCGATCTCGACAATACCCTCCTCGACCACCAGGCGGCCGAGCGGGAGTCCCTGGCCGACGTGCGAGACCGCTACCTGACCATCTTTGGCACCCTGTCGGTCGACGAATTGCAGGAGACCTACCACACCATCAACGCGCCTCTCTGGCAGCAGTACGCCGACGGCGAGATTGGCAAGCAGACCGTGCAGCAGCAGCGGTTCGAGCGGTTACTGAAGGCCGTAGACGCGCCGCACGCCGACGCGACCCTCGTGGCGCGCTACTACATGAGGCGCTACGCGACGCACTGGACCTTTATCCCCGGGGCGCGGGAGACGTTCGAGGCCGTCGCCGAGCACCACCCGGTGGGGGTCATGACGAACGGCTTCGCGGAGGTGCAGGAGAAAAAGCTGGAGCAGTTTCCGATGCTCCGCGAACGATCCGAGGCGATTGTGCTGTGCGAGGAGGTCGGAATCCTCAAGCCCGATCCTGCCGTCTTCGAGCATGCCACCCAGGAGGCAGGGGTGGAGGCCGAGAGTGTGCTCTACGTGGGCGACTCGTACCGGTCCGACGTGGAGGGAGCTCAGCCCGCAGGGTGGCGGGTGGCATGGTATGCCCGCAACGGGGCGAACGGCCGCTCGACGAATGGGCGAGGCTTCACGTTCGACGACTGGTCGACGCTAACCCAGCGGCTTCTGTGAGCGGCTTGCATTCGACATCGGCCGTTAGCCGAAGATTTGCTGCATTGAGCGGAGAAAAATTTGCTGAACTCCCGGACTGATTAAAATGGTCGCCACGGTGATCACGACGCCGGCCAGCGCGCCGCCCACGTGCGCCTCGTGCGCAATCCAGTCTCCCATCATCCCTGCCTCCTGGCCG
>CAYRPX010000513.1:0-1576 GCA_964426195.1 uncultured Salinivenus sp. | reverse complement strand
GTGCGTCGCCTACTGTGTCTCGGCTTCGCATCCACTCGCAAAACAGGTTCTGAGAGGGAAAAGATTACCGACTGCTGTCCGGTCGTTTTCTCAGGCAACATCCATCTTTGAGGAGAGTTTAGGCGGCGCGTTCTTGTCTCAGCAATTTTCCCGGTCATGCCTCGCCGACTCTCCCTGTTTTGTCTTGCCGCTAGTCTCGTGTGTGGGGGGCTTTTCGCCACGGGCGCCGGATGTGCGGACATGGAGGCGTCGTCCTCCGCCCATGCGACCGATACGCTTCCAGATGCGGAGTCCATCTTCGACGTGCGGTCGGTGACGCTCGATGCGCGCAATCCGCCCGATTCCAGCCTGCTCGTCCGTCTCCGCGATCTCGGGGTCACGCACCTCACCCTCGTCTCCTTCGGATGGCAGCGGGCCGTGGACGCGCCCATGGTGCGCATCGACACGTCGGACGGCTGGTACAGCGAGTCGCACACCGGCATTCGGACGCTCGCCCGGCAGGCCGACGCGCTGGGGATGGGCCTCATTCTCAAACCGCACATTTGGGTCGGCGGGTACGACGAGGCACAGAACCGCAGCGAGATTGGCTTTGAGTCCGCTGTCCGCTGGCGGAAGTGGGAGGCCGAGTACCGCCAGTTCTTGATGACGTACGCCCGCCTCGCGGCGGAGGTCGACGCCGACGTGCTCGTGCTGGGCACCGAACTGACCCGGGCGGCGACCGAGCGGCCCGACTTCTGGCGTGAGCTTGCCTCGGACGCCCGCACCGTCTACGACGGCGAGCTCACCTACGCGGCCAATTGGCACGACGAGTACCGATTGATCGAATTCTGGGGGGCGCTGGATTACGTCGGCGTGCAGGCCTATTTTCCCCTAGCAAACGAATCGGATCCTTCCTTCAAACGCCTGCAGGTCCGCTGGCGCTCGCACCGAGAACGCCTGCTCCAGGTTCATCGGCGAACGGGAATTCCCGTGCTGTTTACCGAGATTGGCTACCGCAGTGCCCCCAGTGCCGCCGAGGCCCCTTGGCGGTGGCCCGAGAAAGAGAAGGGCGTGCCCCCCGACTCGGCCCTGCAGGCGCGGTGCTACCGCGCGTTTCTGTCGACCATGGAAGGGGCTCCGTGGTTCGCGGGCGCCATCGTGTGGAAGTGGCACCCGGACACCAACGACCAACGTCCTACGGCCTTTACGCCGCAGGGCAAGCCAGCCGAACGTGTTCTTCGCCGCTGGTTTACAAGCGCGTCCGCAGATTCAGGAGAAGTCGTCTCGCCACGGTCCTCGTCCCGCACGATGAGGTGAGAAGCCGACGGCGATCACCATGCCCGATCCCCCCTTGGTCCCGAGCATCCCAGATTTCACACTCCCAATTCCACGCTTCGAGCTCCCCACGTCCCGATGGTTTCTGAACTCTTCGATCCCAACACCTGGACGCCCGTCGAGGGCTTCGACTCTGACGACGTAACCTACCACCGCGCCGCCGACCACGGCACAGTCCGCATCGCGTTCGACCGCCCCGAGGTGCTCAACGCCTTCCGCCCGCCGACGGTGGACGAGTTGTATCAGGCGCTCGACCACGCCC
>CAYRPX010000512.1:0-1577 GCA_964426195.1 uncultured Salinivenus sp. | reverse complement strand
GAAACTGATGTTCGACGACGCCGATGCCTTCAATCAAGACATCGGGGGCTGGGACGTCTCGAGCGTGACCAACATGGAGGGGATGTTTCAGGGCACCGACGCCTTCAACCGGGCCATCGGGGGCTGGGACGTCTCAAACGTCACCGACATGAGCAGGATGTTTCGAAACGCCGATGCCTTCAACCGCGACATCGGTGGCTGGGACGTCTCCGCAGTCACGGACATGGCCGGCATGTTTTCGAGGGCAGAGGTCTTCAACCAGGACGTCAGCGGATGGGACGTCTCCAGCGTCACCCACGTGGGGGGAATGTTCTCCCGGGCATCGGCCTTCGATCAGGACCTCGGCGGGTGGGACGTCTCGAACGTCACCGCCTTCGAGCACGGCGTCTACGGCGGATTTCTGCAGGACGCCGAGCTCTCCCCCTCCAACTACGACGCGCTATTGATCGGCTGGGAACAGCTGGACCTGGTCGACGGCCTCACCTTCGACGCGGGAACCAGCCAGTACACCTCGGCGGCCCAGTCGGCCCGGCAGACCATCATCGACGATCACGACTGGACGATCAGCGACGGCGGACGCCTCACGATTCCGACCCTCTCCACCCGGGCTCCAGGGACTCCGTATTCTCCCGGCACAGCCGCGGAGATCGAGGTCACCGTCCCCTCTGGCTTTGCTCCTGAGACGGGCACGCTCTATTCCCGGGAGGCGGGCCGGCCTGACTTTCGAGAGACCCCTCTTTCTGTGGCGGGTCTCCCCAGCCAAGAGGACACGACCCTCACGGCGACGGTGCCCGCCGAGGCGGTCACCGAGCGGGGCGCACAGTACTACGTTCGGATGCGCACAGTGGTCAACGACGACACCCTCGACGTCACCGCACCCCCGCAGGTGCCTGAGCAGCTCGGTTTTGTGCAGACCCAGGTGGAGGAGATGACCGCCGCCGGGGCGTTCCGGGCAGAGACCTACCGAATGATCAGCGTCCCCCTGGATCTGGGCACCCGTTCGGTGCGGGACGTGCTCGTCGAGCAATATGGCGCCTATAACCGAGTCGAGTGGCGCCTCCTCCGGTGGAGTCCTGCGGACTCTGCCTACCGGGAAAACGAAGAGATCCGGGCCTCCCAACTCTCGGGACAGTCTGCCTGGCTCATTACACGGGGAGGCGATCCCCCTGTGGTGGAAAATGCGCGCCCGGCACCGTCTCGACGTCCAGATACCATCGCCCTCCACCCGGGGTGGAATCAGATTGCGACTCCCTTTCCCTTTCCGGTGGCGTGGGGAGACATTCGGGGAACCGGTGCCGTCAGTGAGATCGCCGGCTACGACGAGACGCACCCTCCGGGAGAGCGGTTTCGATTTGACGTGTCGGTCCTTCGGCCCTGGCGAGGCTATTTCGTTTTCAATCGAGCGGAGTCGAGAACCACCTTGGTCGTGCCCCCTCACGGGGCAGGTGCGGCCGCCTCGGCTTCCAAGACGAAGGATTCCGCTCCGCTGGCGACGACCCCGCAGGGCTACCGTCTGCGGACTGTGGCCCGGGTGTCTGTAGGGAAGTCCTCGCTCGTGGACCGCCAGACCCAGATGG
>CAYRPX010000511.1:0-1584 GCA_964426195.1 uncultured Salinivenus sp. | reverse complement strand
GCTCGCCCACGCCCTCAACAACCTGCTGGGCTTCCTGGCGCTGCGGGACGGGGGGTTCGCCCTGCCGTACGAACAGGGGGGCGAGGGCGGGAACGGTTGACGCACAATCTGCAACGGCTATCTTGGGGACACACCTCGTCCCAATGTCCTCCGGTCTGCCCGGCTCCAGCCCCCGATGGCCGCTCCCTCGCTCTTCGACGCCCCGATCGACAACCACGGCCTCTTCGCCGACCACTACCTGAAGACCCGCTTCCCGCAGCGGGACGACGTGCAGGCGCTGCGGAAGGAGGCGGACGCGGCTTTCGAGCGGGTGCGCAAGCGATACCAGTCGGTGGCCGGGGAGGTGGACACGTGGAACGAGGCACAGACGGAAGACCGCTTCGTGCAGCCGGTCCTGAAGGAGGTGCTCGGTTGGGCGCGCAAGGTGCAGCCCCACGTCCAGCGGCAGGGACAGGTGGGCCGGCCCGACTACGCGCTGTTCACCACCGAATCGCGCCGCAGCACCGCGGTCGAGCACGCGGGCGGCGACGAGACGAAGGTGTTTGACTACGCCGACGCGGTGGCCGAGGCCAAGTATTGGGGGCGTCCCCTCGATGGCCCGGCCCCGGATCCGGGGCGGGAGGAGACGACCGAGATGCGGCGCAACAACCCCTCGTTTCAGATCCTCGACTACTTCAGCATCACGCGGGTCGACTGGGGCGTTCTCACCAACGGCGCCCGGTGGCGGCTCTACTACGAAGGCGCGCCCTCCCGCCTCGAAACGTACTTCGAGGTGCACCTGCCGGAAATTATTCGCCTCGCGGCGGGCACCGAGGCGGAGCGGGACACGGCGCATCGGGCCTTTCGTCTCTTCTACGCCCTCTTCCGGGCCGATGCGCACCGACCCACGGTCGACGGCGAGAAATTCGTCGACGTTGTCTACGCGGCGTCCGACACCTACGCCGAGGCGCTGGAGGACGCCCTCCAGGAGCGCGTGTTCGACCACGTCTTCCTGACCCTCGCCACGGGCCTCTACGAGAATCACGTCCGCACCAACGGCGCGGGCGCCCCCGAGGCGGTGCTCGACGACGTGTACCGCGCCACGCTGCGCCTCCTCTACCGCCTCCTGTTTCTGCTCTACGCCGAGTCGCGCGGCCTGCTTCCCCTCAACAACAAGGGCTACTACGAGCACAGCCTCACCCACCTTGCCCAGCGCGCAAAGGAGGCCGTTGCCGGCGGGGTGCCGCTCTCCAGCCGCCACCCGGACCTCTGGAACGACCTGGACGGGCTGTTCGGCACCATCAACGAGGGCGATCCCGCGTTCGACGTGCCCGCCTACAACGGCGGCCTCTTCGACCAGGAGGACGCTGCGAACGAGTTTCTCGACGGGCACGAAATCGGAGAACAATACGTGGCCCACGCCCTCGTCAACCTGACCGACGTCGATCCCGACCGGCCGAAAGGGCCGAACGGCACGTATCCGTCCGTCGACTACACGTCGCTCGACGTGCGCCAGCTCGGCTCCATCTACGAGGGGCTCCTGGAGCATCGCCTCGTCCTCGATGACGACGGCGAGCTCGACCTGCAGACCGACGAGGGGGAGCG
>CAYRPX010000510.1:0-1608 GCA_964426195.1 uncultured Salinivenus sp. | reverse complement strand
GTCGAATACGGGAGACAGTCGACGAGATTTTCTCAAAAAGGCCTCGCTTGGAGGCTTGAGTCTGGGCGCGATGGAGTTTTCTTCGACTGAGGAGCAACTTGAGCACGCGACCCGAAATGTGAATCGCAATTCCAGTCCCTCGGACCTGGAAATCACGGACCTGCGGGTGGCGGTGATCGACGACGTTCCGTTCAAGGTGCCCCTCATCCGGATCGACACCAATCAGGGCATCTCCGGCTACGGAGAGGTGCGGGACGGAGGGGACAAGCGCTACGCGCTGATGCTGAAGAGCCGACTCCTGGGCCGTGACCCCACGAACGTCGAGCAGCTGTTCAAGCGCATCCGACAGTTCGGGGGGCATGGGCGGCAGGCCGGGGGCGTATGCGGGGTAGAGACGGCCCTCTGGGACCTCGCGGGCAAGGCATACGGGGTGCCGGTCTACCAGATGCTGGGCGGCAAGTACCGCGATCGCGTCCGCCTGTACGCCGACACGTCCAGTTCGGACGATCCCCATGAGTTTGCCCGCCGGATGCAGAAGACGCGGGTGGATCGGGGATACACGGCGCTAAAGATGGACATCGGGATTGGAATGGTCTCCGACGTGCCTGGAGCTCTGGTCAACACCCGCCAGCACGCGCCGAAGGGCAGCCGGGAGCTGCAAAGCCAGTACTCCGGCACGCCCGGCGAGTACGGACAGATCGATCACCCGTTCACCCGCATTCAGATCACAGAGAAGGGACTCGATGCCCTGGAGGAATACGTGCGGGTCATGCGAGACACGATCGGCTACGAGATTCCGCTGGGGATCGACCACACTGGTCACTTCGACGTCGACGAGGCCATCAAGCTGGCCCAGCGGTTCGAGCCCTACACGCTTTCCTACATGGAGGACATGGTTGCCTGGAAGTGGGTTGACAAGTGGAAGCGGATTACGGAGTCGACAACCACCCCGACAGTGACTGGAGAGGATATCTTCGGCCTGGAGGGGGGCTTTAAGGAGCTGATCGACAAACAGGCGGTCAACATGGTGCATCCGGATCTCGGCTCGGCCGGGGGCATCCTCGAGACGAAGCGCATCGGCGACTATGCCGAGCACCAGGGGATTCCGATGATGCTGCACTATGCGGGCGCTCCGGTCGGCTACTTTGCTTCCGTCCACGCCGCGGCCGCCACCCAGAACTTTACGTGGCTGGAGCATCATTCGGTGGAAAATGAAAACTGGTACAACCTGATCGCGGGGGATACGGTTGCCTTCGACGAGGGATATGTTCCCGTACCGGAGGAGCCGGGCCTGGGGTTGGAGCTCGACGAGAACGTCATTGAAGACCTCTTGATCGACGGCGAGGAGATGTTTGCCCCGACGCCGGAGTGGAACGAGAGCAACTCCTGGGACCGGCAGTGGAGTTGAGGTCTTGGGTGTTGTCAATTCATCTTTCGAATAACAGATTGATTGGACCATGGATGCTCCTACAGGAGATGATCGACGGGACTTTCTCAAGAAGGCGTCACTCGGAGGACTGAGCCTTGGGACGATGAGCTTCAGTTCGCCGGAAGAGCAGGTCGAGTACGTGACCCAGAATGTAAATCGATATTCCAGTCCCTCGGACC
>CAYRPX010000509.1:0-1612 GCA_964426195.1 uncultured Salinivenus sp. | reverse complement strand
ACCCGCGACAGTCGCTCAGCGGTGGAAATCGTGTCGGGAGGGGTGGATTCCCCCAGTTGAAGACGAACGCGCTCCATCCGACGGCTGTGATCGTCGACGTGCCGCCGACGAAGGGCCGCGTAGTCCCCGTCGATCGCATCGAGATGAGTGGCCGTCTCGGCGACCGGATCCTGGGACGAATTGGCGTCCAGTCGAGCACGGTCGTAGTCGGTGGCCGCAGCGACGAGCAGGGTGACCGCGTCGGCGTCTTGAATGTGCAGTTCGCCCCCGTCGGCCTCCACGGTGCCGCCTTCAGGAAGGGCTCGGAGCCGTCCGGCAAAGCGAACTCCTCGCCCGGCGGGGCCGGTCTCCTCGCCCGCCGACCACGTGATCTGTCCATTCAAGAGCAGTTCCGTGTCGGAGATCGCGTCGACGGTGGCGTCCTTCGACCGTGAAAGACTCACGGTCGTCGTCACGTCTCCCGCGCCCTCGGCAGTCAGGCGAACCGCAAGCACATCATCCACGGCCGAGGCAAAGACCTCCTGCACGTGTCGCACGTCGTCGACGGCATAGGTGGTGCGCGCAATGCCGTCGTGCAGATCGAGCGAGCGCTCATACGCGTCCCGGTCGGCATCGGGCCGATCGAGGGTCAGGTCCATGAGCGGCTGGTACGACCGAAGCCGCGGAGGCGTGGCGAGAAGGTGCTCCGACGCGAGATCAAACGCCTCGTCGTTGCGGTTCTCGAAGATCAGCTTCCGGATTTCATCGAGGTGCTCGAGAGCCCCGGGATTGTTGTCGTTCATTCGGGTCCCGGCCCAGACCGACTCTTCGTTGATCTGGATACGCTCGGTGTCGGTCCGCCCGAAGACCATAGCCCCCAGACGTCCATTGCCGACGGGCAGGGCTTCGTTCCATTCCCCAGCGGGCTCGGAGTACCACAGGCGCATCTGCTTGGCGTAGGCCTCGGGCCAGCCTGCATCCGAGGGCGACGGCTCGGTCGTACAGCCAAAAGCGGCCAGAAGAAGCAGGAGGACGGAGGGGAGGATGACGGCAGAACGTCGGGGCATGGGAATGCCGGGAATGATAAAAATTGTCGGAAGTGACTGCAAGGTAACCGAAACGTACGTGAGATGGCAATGCCAAATGTGAACGGGGCAATTCTGGAGCGAAAAGTCGCGAGGCGTGTCCCGCGACGAACATCCCGATTCCTTCCGAAATGGAGGTATGCACAACGATTCTTCGCCACTGGCGTGAATGCTTTTGCTTTTCGCAATAACGGAGGAAGTGCGGCTAAGAACGCCTTCTTCCGTCTCTTTCCCCTGGTCCACATGGGCTTCCCGAGCTTGCTTCTTCTGTCCCCTGCTCAGACAGAAGATCATCTGAAGATACAATAACGGAAAATGGAAGAAGAGTCGTTGATTCCCGTCTCAGCATCTCTTTAGTTGGAGAATGGTTTGAACGTTCTCTTCTCCTCAGTTCGTGCATCGTCTCTGAAGTATTCCCCGTCGTATGCCTGGCTTTTCACACCTCCACTGCCACACCCAGTACTCGCTCCTCGACGGCGCTGCCGGCATCGAAAACCTCATCGAGAGCGCCGAGCGCCGCGACATTCCGGCCGTCGCCATTACCGACC
>CAYRPX010000508.1:0-1624 GCA_964426195.1 uncultured Salinivenus sp. | reverse complement strand
GCTGGCGCTCCTCGCCACGATTGGCAGCATCGGCTGGTACCTTCTAGACAAGGTACTTTACCGCTACCGCAACTCTTGCCTGCTTGTCCTGCCGGGCGAGACGACAAATCGGCTGCTCGCCAATCCCGGCATTTCGGTCGAGAAGGAGAATGGAGGGGCTGGGGCAGGCCTTCTAGATAGCATCGTGACAGACCTTCACACGTTCCTCTTCGGCTACGCAGACACGCCGGCGGACTACAGCATGAAGGGCCTGCCGACCTACCATGCGGGTGAATGGATTCGGACAAGCCCCATCGACGGCATCGTGGCGGACCTTCATACGTCCCTCTCCGGCTACGCAGACACGCTGGCGGACTACAGCATGAGGGGCCTGCCGACCTACATGCAGGCTACATCTACGAGCTCCTCACCGCAAGGGTCTTTCTTGGGGCTTCTTGTAAGACCAGCGTTAACGTACAGACGCGGCGGTACTATTCCTATTTTAAGCGAGGCATGGATCTGCTCCTCGTCGTCCTAAGCCTCCCCGTCACGGCCCCACTGGCAGTCCTCACGGGCCTTGCGATCCGACTGGAATCTGCAGGATCCGTTCTGTTTTGGCAGGAACGAATCGGGCGTGGGGGCAAGACGTTTCAGATGGTCAAGTTCCGGAGCATGTACGCGGGCAACGAGGGGGAAACGGGCGACGTGTTTGCCGACGCGGAGGACGACCGCGTCACGAGGGTCGGCCGCCTCCTCCGCACACTCCGCATCGACGAGCTGCCCCAGTTTTGGAACGTGGTGAAAGGGGAAATGAGCCTCATTGGCCCGCGGCCCGAGCAGGTAGGACTCGCCGAGCACTTCAGCGACGACATGGCGCTCTACGAGTACCGGCACCTCGTTCGCCCGGGCATTAGCGGGTGGGCACAGGTGTTGCAGGGCTATGCCGCCGACGAGGATGCCACGCGGCGCAAGCTGGAGCACGACCTGTACTACGTGAAACACCAGTCGGTCACGCTGGACCTGCTGATCGTTTATCTTACCCTCAAAACGATTCTGACCGGTTTCGGGGCGCGATGATGGAGGAGCGAGACAAGGCCGGGTCACTCAGGTCTTGACCGGAGAGGCGATCTCGGGCGTGTGGAAGACCCACTTCGATGGACAATTCTTCTCTTTTGGAAAGCGCAACCAATGCGCCTTATAGTGGAGGTCTCAGTGCGGCGCTGAATACGCTAACATCATTTCGTTATGATGTGCCAATTCACCATGAGTAATGTATCTCCGTGATCGTCCGATTACAACCTGCAGGGCAATCGCATGTTAACCGGATTGCGCTGAGCGACCACAACGGTGCTCTTCGCAAACCGCATCTCTGCCGTTTGAATCGGATTGCGTAAGTTGCATCAATGCCGAGAATTTTAAGGTGCAATCGCCCTGTTACAACCTGAAGTTAGTCGACGGCGAGACAGTGCCGGGTTGTGTCTTGTCCGTGACGGCGTGGTTTTGGGCGCAAAACAGCTCCGCTGAGCACTGAAAGACTCACCAAGGGAAAATCAATCGGCTATAATACTACAGTTGCAGTTAGCTGCTATCGAACAGGTCGCGTCCGGAGTGCCGCCGCTGGCAATGACATTTCGGGCCTGACGTT
>CAYRPX010000507.1:0-1659 GCA_964426195.1 uncultured Salinivenus sp. | reverse complement strand
GTAGAAATCGATGACTTCGGCACCGGGTACTCGTCGCTCCGCTCTCTGCTGGAATTCCCGGCCGACGGATTGAAGATCGACAAGGGCCTCACGAACGAAATCGTGGGGGGAGGACGCGGGTATCACATCGCGCGATCGGTCATTGAGATGGCTCGCTCTCTGGATCTCTACGTGACCGCCGAAGGAATTGAAACGGAGGAGCAGCTCTCGGTACTCCGCGAACTCGATTGCCAGTTCGGGCAGGGATACCTGTTCTCGGAACCTGTTCCTGTGGAAGAGGCAGAGACACTGGTGGACACGTTCCCCCGAGACCTTTCGTCGCCTTGAGAATTCGGAGGTATTGGAGGTAGCAAGACACGGGGGCGTTTTTTAGTGGACTGCCTTCGGACCCGATCCGCCCCCCACGTAGATGCGCTGTACGCACCGATTGACGGAGCCCCCATGGCCGTTTTAGAGGAGCAGTCATTCAAGAATGCGTCTGTACTCGTAGCGATCGAGCACCCGGCCAGCGCGCAGCTGATCACGGATCGGCTCACGCGGCGGGGCGTGCAGACCACACACGTAGAGGATGGAAACGACGCTCTTGATGTCCTCAGGGACGCATCTCCCGACCTCATGGTGGCACAGACTCGACTCCCGGGCCGAACGGGGCTGGAACTGCTTCGGCACGTCCCGCATCTCGACCCTGCTGTCGTCCTGCTCGGCCGAGAAGGAAACGACGAGGTGATCGTGCGGGCCTTCGAGTTTGGAGCAGCCGACTACATTACGCGTCCGTTTGCCCCCCGCATCGCCGTAGCTCGCATCCTCCGGTTTCTTACGATGCCGGTGGATCCTTCCTCCAACGCCACTCCGCGGTAAGACCGTCGTTTGTCACAGTGGCCTGTCATCCTGCACTAACGTTGAAAGATAGATCCGGTCCCGGGCTTGCAGTGTCCCTCGGAACGGGCATGCTGTTCGTAGAATGGATGTTTGGGGAAAGCTCCGGGGTTCTCTGGGGGCTGATTATTGCGTCCGGTGTTTTGACAGTCTTTTCCCTCGCGTTGGTCATTACGGCGGTCGCGGCCCACCTCATTTCGAAGAAACGAACGCAGACCCGGCAGCGCGACCTGGAGCGATGGCAACAGACGCTCCTGGACGTACTTGCGGAGGATGCGCCCCCTGAGGATCTTTCCGATCAGGTAGATCCATCTCAGCGACATCGGTTTTTGTCGTTTCTCGTTGCGTACGCGACGACCGTAAAGGGCCGCGCCCTAATACGCATTCGGGCGGTGGCTCGTCCCTTTCTCTCGATCGCCGAGAAGAACTTGCGCGCAGGGTCTCGAATGGTGCGCGCGCAGGCCGTACGGCGCCTCGGGCTTCTCGGTGGGCCTGAGCGGGCCGGGGCCCTCGACGATGCCCTCGATGACAACTCCGAGTTTGTTGCCTTGATTGCATTTCGACACCTCGCGGAGTGGAGCGGTCCCGAGGACGCCCCCCGTCTGTTGAGCGCGGTTCCTCATCTGTCCAGGGCCGACCGCGGACAACTGGTGAGCGCGCTGGTCGAGGTTGGGGAAGAGGCCGCTCCATTTTTTCGAAAAGAGTTGCGTAATGAGGAGCGGAGCTCATTTGAGCGCGTGGTCTGTGCCGAAACGCTGCGCTGGCTCGGGGACGGAGACGCCG
>CAYRPX010000506.1:0-1662 GCA_964426195.1 uncultured Salinivenus sp. | reverse complement strand
GTTCCTAGCGTGGTTGATTGTCCGTTGATTCGAAAATAAAGGAACGTCCCCCGAAGGAACGTCTCCCGTAGCGGGCCAGGTCCAAACGAACCATCCCAGAAGACGCGTGCTTCGAGTCCTCTTCTTCACTGGATCGACTCCGCGCGTGCAGCTGCTTTGGCCGGGGTGCTCCGTTAAGCAGGAACTGCCTCCCCGTCATCCGCATCGTGGGTGACATCGTCGTCGAGAACTGGCTCCTCAACCTCCAAACGGAACCGCACCCCAAGTGCATCGAGAATGCGCTGCGCTCGACGAGCCGTGATTCCCTCGTATTCGTTCTGCTCGTCCCGTGAGACCTGCTGGACGGACACGCCGAGCTTGTCTGAAAGTTCGCTCAGAGACCACCCCTTTGCAATACGGGCTCCGATAAGCCAGCGCCCGATACTGCGCAGGTCGTGAAGGGCCGACAGGTCTCCTCGGCGCATCTGCTCGTAGGTCTCGATCTCCTCCCGGAGTTGATCGCGAAACGAAATCATCGGCTCCAGGGCCCGATCGACCTCCTCTTCCGAGAGATCCATCTCCTCAAGTTGCTCTCGCTGCCGCTGGAGGGTGTCCTGCTCTTGGTCGAGCTTTTCCTGAGCGTTTTTGTATTCGGCCTGTGTGCGAATCATGGGAGCGTGGGTCTATGAGTAGTCAAGTCATGTGAGCGGGAACGCCAGAAGCTTCGCTGAGCCAGATCATTCCTCCGGCACGACCTTTACGATTCCCTTCGGCTCGTCGTCTCGGCGTCGCTTGCGAAAGGCTGCCGGGAATGTGAGCGGGTTTCCATGCTCATCGGTGATTCCTATAAGCTGGTCGTAGTGCGGGTAAAGCTCAACGCGGTAGGCGTGCCACATGGGAAGCTGTTTCTTCGCGTACCCCCGATAGGCGCGTCTCTCCTCCGGATCCCAGGTCCAGCACTTTTTCGGGTCGATCTGATTCAGCTTCCGTTGGAGTTCGCCCGTGGCCAGCCGCCGAGCGTCACACTCGAAGTACCCGTCTATATCGTTTGGATGGGCCTTGGCTTCGGTGAAGGATCCATCCAGATAGATGTCCTCGATGCCCACCTGCCAGAGTTGGGTGCACATCGTCTCGGCTTGCCGCGTGAGATGTTCTCTCCACTCGGCGTCCCACTCCTCGCTCCAGACAGACTCCGGGCCAGGCCCTTCTACAAGAATCGACTCTCGAAGCTCCCCGAACGTGGCTTTGTAGTCACCGGGTGGAAGCAGCCCCTCTTTGGTAAAATCCGGAACGGGCTGATCCACCTACTTAGCCTACGTGTTTAAATATGACTAGTAAACTTAAAAGTTGAATATATAGCAGTCGGACACAGTTCCCCGTCCGTTTCGACTACTTGAATCGTCTCCTGCTAAGGGGAGTCGTCTCATACCGGGCCTCACGGGCCCATCGCCTCCTCGAAGGCCTCTTTGACGTGGGCACGCTTCGGCTCGTAGTAGCGCTGAGTCGTCTCCGGAGCTTCGTGCCCGAGGAACTGCTGGAGAAGTTCTTCCCGCATGCCTTGGTCAGCGAGCCGCTGGGCGACGGTGTGCCGGAGCAGGTGCGGGTACACCCGCTTCTGAATGCCCGCATCCTCAGCAACCGACTTCACGATCTGCTGGACGCGCCGCTTCGAATAGTGCCCGC
>CAYRPX010000505.1:0-1664 GCA_964426195.1 uncultured Salinivenus sp. | reverse complement strand
GAGAAAGGGGGGCGTTCCAAGGCTCGCCCCCCTCCGTCATCCTCCGTCCGCAAAACGTCGTCGTTCGGTTACCACACAGGCTCTGCCCCGAACTCCCCGAAAAGAACGTCAAGCGCCGGGTACACTTCGCGGAGCTGCTGGAGCTGCTCCCGTGGGCTGAGCGGTTCATCCGACGCGTCGGTGGTCGCGTCAGAATCGTCGGTCTCGGCCTCCACGACAAACTGGACCTCCTCGACCGATTGATCAACGACGGCGGTGACGTGTCGCAGCAGGACACGACGCCGGTCGCGAAGGGTGTCGCGGTGGAGGTCTCGGGGCACGGCTACGGTGAGCGTTCCTTTCACGCACTCTACGGGCTCAGCGTCGCCCAACAGGGAGCCCAGACTGATGTGGTCCTCTTTGACGGCCTGCACAACCCGAGGCCACTTGGCGGCCAGTCCCTCATTGGGGGCGGCCGAGGCCACGGCTGGCTCGGCGACTGCGGCCTTCACGCCGGTGTCGCTTTCTCCCCCGCCATTTTCCGGGGCAGAGTCTTCATCTGTCGCATCCGGATCGGTCGCTTTTTCGGACGGCTCATCTGACGCGAGGGCCGGCGCCCCGAACAGGTCGCCGTACTCGACGGATGGATCCGGGTCGGACTCGGGAGAATCGCCGGGTGTATCGGAATCGTTGTCCTCTTCATTCTCCTCCTCGGACGGAGACGCCCCATCATTGGAGGTTTCGGTCCCCCTAGAATCCGACGGGGAGCCCTCATCGGTAGACGAGGAGGACTCGCTGGGCGCTGCTCGCTCGGACGACGAAGACGAGTCGCTTGGGATTGGGGCGGGGTCCGCTTCTGAAACGTAGTCCGGAACGGGCTCGGCCGTTGCGTCGGTCGTTTCCCCTTCTGTCTGCTCTCCGATTGCGTTTGGCGTCTCGGCCTCGGACGGTGCCGTTTCGCCTTCAGAAGCGCCGTCGCCTGGAACCGTGTCGGGCAACTCCCCCGCCTCCGCCATCTGCTCCAGGCGATCGATCTTCTGGAGCACCTTGTGGAGATCAGCCGAGCGGCGAAGCTGCGCCATCTTCAGGAGCGTCGTCTCCAAACGAAGACGCGGCTGTGGGCTCTGTTTGATGTCCTCCTCTGCATCGCCCGCCATCGTGAGCAGGCGCAGCAGATCGGCTTCCGCGAAGTGCTCGGCCTCCTCGGCGTAGCGTGTCCGTGTGGATTCGGCCACCTCCTCCAGCGCGTCGCCGCCCAGCGAGCGGGCCACGAGGAGGTTGCGCAGGTGCTCCGCCAGCCCCACCAGCACTTCCTGGAGGTCGTAGCCGCTGCGCACCACGTGCCGGACCAGCTCTAGCATGCCGGCCGTGTCCTGCGTGGCCACGTGGTCGGTCAATTGAAAAAACAGATCCTGGTCGACCACGCCGAGGGCCTGGGTGAGCTCCCCGTATTCCAGCGTCGAGCCGCAGAGCGAGAGGGCCTGATCGAACGCGGAAAGGGCGTCCCGCAACGCCCCGTTGCCCTTTCGGGCCAAAAGCATGAGGCTCTCCTCATCGGCCTCCACACCTTCGACCTCGCACACCTCACGGAGGCGCTCCACGATCTCCGGCACCGGAATGCGACGGAAGTCGAACCGCTGGCACCGCGAGAGAATCGTGGGCAGCACCTTGTGCGGCTCCGTCGT
>CAYRPX010000504.1:0-1678 GCA_964426195.1 uncultured Salinivenus sp. | reverse complement strand
GATTCATGGGGATCGGTCTGATTGGAGCCTAGCAAGGGAATTCATGAGCGAACGAGCGGTGTGGTAATTTCCTTTCCAGATCCCAGCCTTGCTTGCCTCCTTCTGGTCCGGTGCCTCATCTAACCCGCCCCGATACCACCCCCCGTGCTCCTCATCAATCAGATAGTTCTGAACGTATGCCCACTGCTGTTCAAACGTGTCGAAGTACGCCCGCGAATCGTCCGGATACAGATCCGACATGAGCAGAAGCGTGTTTAGCATTTCCGCTTGTGACCACCAGGTCTTTGTGGAGTCCGTAATCGCGGGTCGGTCGTCGCCCGCAAAATAGTATCCCCGATCGTACAGTCCCCCCTCCTCGTCATCCCATCCATACCGGAGCGCGTGGTCGACCATGCGCTTCCCAATTTTCCGCGTGGCCGTCGGATCCTCCCGGCCCAACGCATGCGCCGCCTCGAGAAGCAGAAAGGCGGTTTCCACGTCGTGCCCGAACGTCACGTGGTCGAGATGATACTGGTCTTGAGCGGCCACTGTTGAGTCCTCGTACGTGACCGGCGTCCAATCCCGCTCGAAATAGAGCTGGAGATATCCCTTCTCTGCCACCATGGTATCCCGGACGACGTGAAACATCTCCCGGAGCCGCTCTCGGACCAGGGAGTCGGGCCACACCTGATAGAGCTCCGTCAACGCTTCGAGCAGGTGAATGGAACTGTTGTAATCTTTGGGCGGCGTCCCCTCGTATCCGTCGGTATACGGCGTCCCATCCCGACGCAGAAACTGAAAATAGCCGCCGTGCTCCGAATCGTGGCTGTGGGTTTCCAGCCACCGAAAGCCCTTCTGGGCTAGGCGCAGCGCCGTTGAATCTCCGGAAGCCTCGAAATAGGCAGACAGACCATAGATGGCAAACGACTGCCCGTAGGCCTCTTTTAGGACGGGTTCGTCGTCCGTGAGCGGCGGTTGCCCCGTTCGGTCGACCGTCGTATAGAACCCGCCGTGGGTCTCGTCCCACATGTGATCGGAGAGGAACGTAACCCCGTGCCGGGCCGCCTCCAGGTACTCGCGCTCCGGATACCAGTGCGACGCCTCCGACAGGGTCCACACGTGGCGGGCCTGCGTGACGATCATCTTCTCCTGATCGCCCACTGGCGTCCAGTCGTGGCTGAACGTGCTGAGATATCCACCGTGCTCTTCGTCAATCACCCGCGGATACCACACGTCCAGAAGGTGCTCTGTGAGGGCCGTCTCGATTTCGGAGGCCAGCTGCTGACGGGGCTGGGACTCCGTCTCGGAGTCCGTCGTGCACCCGCCGAACAGAAGTCCAATCGAGAGCAAGACCCCAACGAAAATGTGCCGGCAACGGGGGAGGAGTGTGGACATGGGGCTGTCAGGAAACTGTGACGGGTATACCGGTTGCGAAGGAATCGGGATGTTCGTCGCGAGGCGTGTATGTGTTCAGCGAACCGTATCTGTTTAGCGAAGCCGGCACGCTACGTCCAGGGTCGTCAGTGTGGAGTTATGAGATTAACCGCAGCACGGAGAACCGCTTTCTTCGAACCTTTTGCTTCGCGAAGAGGCACCTGCCTGTTTTCAATCAGAACCGTTCATTTTTCGCTGGATCGAAAAACGAACCAAAAAGATCACGGCTCTGAAAACTCAGGCTGACGTCGGCTCCGGGGAGTCT
>CAYRPX010000503.1:0-1682 GCA_964426195.1 uncultured Salinivenus sp. | reverse complement strand
CGACGCTCCCGCTTGCCTCGGGAAGATTCCCAGAGGATGACCCTGCGGGCCCCTTTGACTCCCTCCTCCCTTCGCTCGTCGGTCACTCAGAATGACCGCCGTTAACATACGTTTTCGGGTTTACTTAGACAGCCCTCTTCGACGTTTTTAGACTGAGCGCGGCTTGCTCCTCCCTTCATGACGATCCATCCGATTCGTCCCTCCGACCCCCCTACGCTCCGACCGGCCCAGGACCGCCCAGATACGACTTCGGCCTACGATACCACGTGGACGGAGCAGCCGGAGGGAGAGTCACCGACGGGACTCGACCGCCTCCTGGGACAGGACGGTAAGATCTACGTCGTGCTCGCCGTAGTCCTCTTGATTTGGATCGGCCTTCTCACGGTCCTCTTCCGCACCGACCGCAAGATCGACCGTCTGGAACGGCGTCTCGACCGGCACATTTCAGAAGATGCATAGCCTCTTTTTTCCTCCATCCCGTCCCTCCTATGAAGTGGAAGACCATCATCGGACTGGCCGCCATGCTCGGCTTTGGGATCCTTCTGTTTGTCAACTTCGGCAGCCAGGTCGGCGGATACATGAACTTTGAGCAGGCGTCTAGTACCGGAGCGTCGGCGCATGTAGTGGGCACTTGGGTCGAGGATCGCCCCACCCAGTACGACCGCGCCCAGAACGTTTTCACCTTCTACATGCGCGACGAGGCGGGAACGGTGTGGAAGGTGCAGTACAACAATCCCAAACCCGCCAATTTCGAGGAAGCCGAACAGGTTGTGGTCCAGGGCAGAACGCAGGACGGCGTCTTCGTGGCCGAAAATATCCTCGTGAAGTGTCCGTCGAAGTACAACGAGACCCAGGACCTGAAGCAAAAGGCGGCCCAGTCGGCCAATACCGAGTCTCGAAATTAGTGTGGGACGCGTGGACTCCTCCTCTTCCCCCGACGACGCACCTCAGAACCTGTCCTTAACGGTTTCGTCTTCCAAGTGGGAGATTCTCGTGCTTGCAGGAGCGGCCGGGATCGCAGGTCTCTATCTTCTCTCAAGTTCCTCGTTGCCCCCGCCTGCCCCCAACCACCCCCTTCCCGAATGCCGAACCTCTACCAACTGTGAACGCACCTCTCGCTCCTACACCGTTTCGGCGGACACGCTCTTCGCAGCGGTCCAGCAGGCCATGGCGTCGCTGGGCCCCATCGCCCAGCGGCGCGCTTCGGATGCCCTCCGGGCTTCGGCGGTGTACCGCGTGGGGGGCGTGTTTAAGGACGACCTGACCGCAGCCGTTACCGCACAGGAGAAAACGAGCACGCTACACGTCCGGAGCGCGAGCCGGATTGGGCTCTACGACTTCGAGGTAAACCGGTGGCGCGTCCAGAACGTGCTGGACGCCGTGGACAGGGAACTCCCCGAAACACGGACCCAGACGCAATAAAAACGGCGGGTCAGCAGGGACAATGCTGACGTGGCGGGGAGAACCCGAAATTTAAAGGTATAGGGCCGTAGCGATCAGGAAGTAGATGGCCAGGCCCAGGATGTCGTTGAGGGTCGTGACGAATGGACCCATGGCACTGGCCGGGTCGACGCCGAACCAGGTGAGCACAAACGGGATGAGCGCCCCGTTCGTCGTGGCCACCAGACTCACGCAGAGCATGGTGAGGCCGAGCGTGGCCACGAGCATCGTCACGTTTCCCA
>CAYRPX010000502.1:0-1687 GCA_964426195.1 uncultured Salinivenus sp. | reverse complement strand
TGGTGGCCAGCATGCCCATGTAGTCGGCGTGGGCCCGCGTCATGCCCTTCATTGCGTTCTCGACACCTCGAAAAATGTTGCCCCCTCCGATCACGACAGCCACATCGGCCCCGGCGTTCACGGCGGACTTGACCTCTTCCGCGTAGTTCCGAAGAACCGTCTCGTCAATTCCGAAATTCCGGCTCTCCCCCAACAACGATTGTCCGCTGAGCTTCAACAGGACCCGCTGGTGAGCAAGAGAGGGGGCCGCATCATCGTCGGAAGAAGCGCTCATAGCACCTGCGTCGTCTAAAGGATCGAGGAATACCAGCGTACGTGAGGCCGGATGCCTCCTGTCCACTGGACAGTCCATCCGGCCCTACAGCCTACAAGTAACGTCCTGAACGTCAGGTCCGTTGGGGCCATTTGAGGGAACGTCGGACTGCCGGAGAGCAGGGGGCCTCTCGAAAAGGCAGTAGCAACGGCCCCTCGGAGAAGCAAGCCGAAATTAATCCCCGAGAGCATAACGGGCAAATCGCCTCACCGATAGGCCGGTCTCATCAAGCATCTCCTTCACAGAGACCGACGAGTCTTTGACGAAGGCCTGCTCCAGAAGCACATGATCCTCGAAGAAGCGCTCAAGCTTGCCTTCTACGATGTTGTCGATGACGTGCTCGGGCTTGCCCTCATTGACGGCCGCCTCTCGAGCCACCTCGCGTTCTTCCTCTTTCACCTCTTCAGGCACTTCCCCCCGGGTGACCGCGATCGGCTCAAGGGCAGCCACCTGCATGGCCACGTCGCGCCCCGCCTCGTTGACATCCCCCTCGCCCTCCACCTCCACGAGCACGCCGAGCTTCGACCCGGGGTGGACGTAAGAAATAACCTGTCCATCCTCGCTTTCGAGAACGTCGAAGCGGCGAATCGTGAGCTTCTCGCCGATGCGGCCCGTGAGGGCAACCAACTCATCCTCAATCGTCACATCGTCCTCATAGGAGAGCGCCTTGAGCTCATCCAGGTCGTCAGGCTTCTCGTCGAGGACGCGCTGGGCGACGATCTCCGCGAACGACTGAAAGTCGTCGTTTCGAGCCACGAAGTCGGTCTCACAGTTGATCTCCACAATAGCACCGGCGCGGTTCTCGTCGGAGACGGCCGTTACCACGAGGCCCTCGTCGGCCTCCGCCGCGGCCCGGTCGGACGCCACCTCCTGTCCCTTCTTTCGGAGAATGCTGACGGCTTCATCGAAGTCGCCATCGGCCTCCCTCAGGGCCTCTTTGCAATCCATCATGCCGACACCGGTGGCGTCGCGCAGTTCTTTTACCTGTTTGGCGGAAACACTCATGTCGTCGGTCGAGAAAAGTCGGGGTGTAATTCAGCAAGTCCGGACGAAGCAACGGGGGTTATCCTTGGGCGGCCTTTTTCTTGGCCTCTTTCTCCATTTTGCGCTCGTGCAGGCCCTTCTGAATGGCGTCCGTGAGCGTAGAGGTCACGAGTTCAATCGAGCTCAGCGCGTCGTCGTTGACCGGAATAGGATGGTCAATGTTCTTCGGATTCCCGTTGGTGTCGACCATCGCGATGATCGGAATTCCGAGGTTATTCGCCTCGCTTACCGCGATGTCTTCCCGCTTCACGTCGACGATGTAGATGGCACCGGGAAGGTTGGCCATGTCGCGGATGCCGCCGAGCGTGTTCTCGAGCTTCTCGTGCTCGC
>CAYRPX010000501.1:0-1693 GCA_964426195.1 uncultured Salinivenus sp. | reverse complement strand
CAAGGTGAAAAAGGCCTTCATGCGCGAGAAGGAGCAGAAAATCAAAGAGGCCAAGAAGGCCCTCCGACAGCACGAGCGGGCGCAGTGGCAGGCCGAAATCGCCGATACGATGGAGCAGTTTGAGGTGTCGGGACTGGATCAGACCCACGACGAGATGGTCCGGCGGCTCGATGAGCAGTCGGCGAAGAACGAGGCCCGCATGGAGATGGCCCTCGATTCGGTCGACACGGAGGCCCTTAAGATTGAGGAGGACGCCGAAGATCTTCGTGCTCAGCAGGTCGTCGACGAGTTCAAGGCCGACATGGGGATGGTCGAAGAAGAGCCGCTGGAAGAGGAAACCATCGATGTCCCTGAGGACGAAGAGGTGGAGGAGCCCTCCAAGACAATTGGCAAACAGCGGAGCAAATCCGAGTGAGGAGCTTGGGAGTTCGGAATGGGGAATGGTGATTGAGAACTGAAGGGAGGGGCCTTCAACATCCCACACTCCATATTCCACAATCCAAATTCGATACTGCCATGACTGAGGAAGAATTCCAGCGCATCAAGGAGGCGGAGAAGAAGCATCTGCAAGCCAAAAAGCGGTTGCAGCGGACGCTGGAGGCGTTGAAGCAGCGGAACGAGGTGCAGAGCATCGTCCAGCGTATGAAGAAGGGAGCCCAGCACCTGTTGGACGAAACCGAGTCTCTCGTCGACTCGCTTCGTCGCTCCGTGGCGCAGAAGGAGGCGCGCTTCGAGGTAGCGCTCGATGACGAATGGGGTGAGGACGAGGGCCTGCACGAAGAGGAGGAGATCCTCCGCGAGGAGCGAGCCGAAGCGCTTGTGCGTCACATGAAGGCGGAAGAGACAACCTCTTCTCGGTCTCATTTGTCCGACGCCGACGAGTCCACCTCGGACAGGAACGATACACCGGCCCCGGAAGGGCCAGACAAGACCATTGGCCGGATGAGCGACCTTCGGTCCGACGATGCGTCGTAGCTGCCTCCGGCCCGTTCGTTGCGTCGGGTTCTTTCTCCAACATTCCGCACCGCCATGGACGAAGACATCAACTACACGAAGGAGGCCCTCTTCAACACCTGGAATTTGGTGTTTCTGATCACTGTTGTGGCTGTGGCGGCGGGCCTCGGATTGGTGGGGGGGGCACCCGCCTGGCTCCCCGAACTCATCCTCCTTCTCGGTGGGGGGGCGGAGTTGATGTATCTGGGCGTCATGCCCCGCCAAAAACGCTTCCAGCGGTACGTGCGCGCCGAGAAGCGCGCCGAACGCCACCAGGCTCCCTCACAGCGCGAAATTTTTAGTCAGCTTCGCAACCGGAGTCAGCGGCGTTACGCAAAGCTTCGGAAGCTCAAGGAGCAGATTGAGACGAACTACCAGAAGCTCAGCTACGCCTCCCAGGGTATTCTCAGCAACCACGTCGAGAAAATTGACGGACTTCTCGACTCGTATCTCGATCTCCTCCACCAGCGGGAGCGCTACCGCGACTTCATGGACAGCGCCACCGAGAATCGCATCCTGGAGTCCATCGAGTCGCTGAAGAAGGACATGGCCGACGACCCCGAGCGGGTACGGGCCGTAAAGAAACGACGGCTCAGGGTTCTGGAACGCCGGCTGGCGCGTTTTCGCAAGGCCCACGAGAATCTGGAAATCATTGGGGCGCAGCTCAGCACGATCGAGGACGTGGTGCGGTACATCCACG
>CAYRPX010000500.1:0-1699 GCA_964426195.1 uncultured Salinivenus sp. | reverse complement strand
AGGACAAGCTGCTCCAACTCAAAAACCGACTCGGGGACACCGACGAGGACGAGCCAGCGCTCATGAATCTGCGTCGCGCACAGTGGTAATCACCTTCCACGGACGTTCACCGTGCACCTCTCCTCCAGTACCGACATGAAAAGCGCATACCGATCCTCCGGAATCGGCATTAGTTGACGATTGTCCCGCGCAAACGTACGTTTCGATTGGCGAGTGCTCGGTTAGACATCCCCAGACGGCAGACACAACACTGCTGCCTAACGAGTGTGCGCTACTGCCGTAAGGTTCTCCCCCCGTGATTTTCCAAGCTTCTTGATGTTCATGCGACGCCTCTCGTGCTTTCTGTTCGTGCTCGGGTTGACACTCAGCCTCGTCGCCCCCGCCCAGGCCCAGAATGATCAGTCCCGCTTCGGCCTCGGTGTGCACACCCTCGGCAGCACGGCCAGTGGGAACGTGGGGCCCGGCCTCCACTTCCGGGTCTCTACGGCGCTGAACCCAGACGTCTCGCTCGCGCTGGGCTCCGGCCTGACCGGATTCATCTTTCAGGGGCGTGACGATGCCGCGTATGCCCTCGATCCACAAGTGTCCGTCATCGTGTCCTTCTCAACGGCAAACTCCGAAAGCACCTACGTCCTTGGGGGGGCCGGGGCGTACGTTCCGTTTGGGAATACGAGCGCTGAAAGCGGACCGACCTTCAATCTGGGCATTGGTCGCGCGTGGTTGCTTGAGGAGAGTTCGGTGTATTTTGAATTCAGCCCCGGCTTTCTCGTTGGGGAGAAGACTACGACCTTGGTAGTGCCCATTCGGCTCGGGGTAATCCTCTGATCGGAGATTCCGGGACGTTCCGAGTTCGGCCCACTCACGCCAATTGGTCCTCCGACGCCGATCTACGCCCTGTCCCCCTTGTTCCCCCCGATCCATGATTCCGCGAGGTCTGGTTTATCCGAGGGTCGACGTGGAAACCCGAACGGTCCGGCTCGCCGTCCTCACAGTGGGGGACGTTCTCCACGGCCTCACCGCCCGCCCGCAGTCGGAGTAATCGTTCGCCCGACGTCAGGAGTTCGCTTGCGACGTGTCCGTGGGAGGCCCGTTCGCCGCCTTCTTCTCGATCCCGTCCGCGGCCTCGTTCAAGAGCGTGTCGAGCGATCGATGGTTGCCGTTCGGCCCCTCCGTTTCGGCCTCCTCCCCCAGCGCCGCATAGAGGTGCACCCATCGCTCGAACCGGTCGCCGAGCTTCATCACGGAGTACAGCGTGGAACTCCCAAAGATGAAGTCGATGGCGGCCGCACCGCCCGATAAGGGCATCAGTGCAATGTCCTTGAATCCTTCGAGCCAGAGCTTGGCCTGGAAGATGATCACATCGCGGACCACCTCAGAGCGGGACGGCGTGTCGTCGGGCGAGACCGATTCAGACATGGAGGGAGTGAGCTAATGACGAGTTGGATCCACGGACTCAGGACATAACGCCGCAGCGCCGCAAAAGGTTACAGCTTCGCAACAGCGCGTTGCTACAGCACCCGTCGTAGGATGGACTGCAGGCGTTCGTGGTCGTCGTCCAGCAGTCGACTGAGCGCACGCCCCGCCTGCACGAGCGGTTCGCGCCCACCCCGCTCCCCGCCGTGGGCCGCGTAGATGCGGCGGAGCACCGCCACGAGGAGGTCGTCGACGGGCACATCCGGATCGGGGTGCTCCACGAGGG
>CAYRPX010000499.1:0-1709 GCA_964426195.1 uncultured Salinivenus sp. | reverse complement strand
ACAGCGTGAAGGATCAGAACTTCCTGGACTGGCTGGCCGAGGAGGGCATGGACGAACTGGAGACCACCCACGAGCGGGACGAGCCCATGGCCACGCCCGGCGATCAGGACTGGGGCACCGAGCGACAGGGCCCCCCGCGAACCGAGCATGCCGCGGAGTGAGTTTGGGCGTTTGTGCGTATGGGCGTTTGGGCGTCTTTTCTTTGAAGAATCGCAGTCCTTTGGCTGCCAGCGTTCGCCGTACGCCCAAACGCCACCACGCCATCACGCCCACACGCAGACACGCCCACACGCAGATGGAAGACACGATCGACATCGAAGCGGCCCGCGCCGACGATCCGGAATCTCTCCGGGACGCGCTGGTAGACCAGTTTGGCTACCTCGTCGAGGAGGTGACGGCCCTGAGCACAGTCGTAAACAGCCTGCCTGAGGAAATTCTGTGGGGACGGCCGAAGCCCGACGCGCTCTCGATGAAGGAGATCTACGGCGCCATCGCCACGCTCGACGTGGAGGTCCGCCGGGCTCGGGTCGAGCGGATCGTGGACGAAGACGACCCGGCGCTGGAACCGGTCGACATCGAGGAAGAAGTCCGCGAGTCCGACTGGAACGAGCGCGAAATTGGGGCCATCCTCGACCAACTGAAGGAGACGCGGCGTGAACTGACCGACCGCCTGGAGGTCCTTCCCCTCGACGCCTGGCACCGCACCGCCACGCTGGACGGCGAGACGCTCAGCCTCTTCGAGCTCGTCTACCGCATGACGCAGGACGACTTCGAGCGCCTCCGCGATCTCGGCTACCGCCTCCACGGTGCCCACCTCTCTGATCGCGACGAACCTCTCCCCACCTAAATGCGGAGTGTGGAGTTTAGAATGTGGAATTGGGGCATCGCTCATTCCACACTCCACGTTCCACAATTCAAACGCGCCAATGGCAAAAGACACAGGCCCGTCCTACGACGATCTGGCCACGGCCTTTCGGCACCAGAACTTCGATCCCCTCTACTTTTTCTTCGGGGAGGAGACGTTTCTGATCGATGAGCTTCAGGGCCTGCTCATCGAGGAGGCCCTTGATCCGAGCCAGCATGACTTCAATCTCGATGTGGTCTACGGATCAGAAACTGAGGCGTCGGAGGTCATCGGGCTATGCCAGGGCTTCCCTGCGGGAGCGCCGCACCGGGTCGTGGTGGTGCGCGAATTTGAGAAGCTCGAGAACAACCGCCAGTTCAAGGATTACGCCGAGCAGCCCAATCCGCGGTCCGTCGTTCTTCTTGCCTGCACCGAGAAACCCAACCTCTCGGCCCATCCCTACCGCGCGCTCAAAGAGAAGGCCACGTGGTCCCAATTCCGAGCCCCCTACGACAACGAGATGCCGGAGTGGATTCAGGACTACGTGCAGGGGAAGGGCCACGAGATTGAGCCGAAGGCCATTCAGATGCTCGCCGACTACGTGGGGACCGACCTGCAGCGGGCCGCCAGCGAGATCGAGAAGCTCGTGACGTTTGCCGGGGAGCGCACGCGCCTCACGGCCGACGACGTGCTCGCCGCCAGCGGCCAGACCCGCGAGTTTAACGTGTTCGAACTGCAGAACGCTCTCGGCGAGGGGCGCCACGCCGATGCCCAGCGCATCGCCGACCGCATCCTCCAGCAGGCCTCCAATCCGCGCAGCGAGGCCATCATGATGGTGGCCGTGCTCAACGGCTACTTCGACAAG
>CAYRPX010000498.1:0-1715 GCA_964426195.1 uncultured Salinivenus sp. | reverse complement strand
CGGCGCGGGCAAGACCACCACGCTCCGCATCATCGCCACCATGCTCGAACCGACGGCGGGCACCGTGAGGGTCGAGGGCCTGGACGTGACGGAGCAGCCGCAGGTGGTCTGCGAGCGCATTGGGTTCCTCACCGGGAGCACGGGCCTCTACGACCGCCTCACGGCCACCGAGCTGGTGCGCTACTACGCCGACCTGCACGGCGTGCCGCAGGCCGAGTTTGAGGAGCGGCGCGACGCCCTGTTCGACCTGCTCGACATGCACGACTTTGCCGACCGCCGCATCGGCACTTTTTCTACGGGCATGCGGCAGAAGGTGAGCATCGCCCGCACCATGATCCACGACCCCGAGGTGATGCTCAATCGCCTTCGGCCCCATCTCGATCAGTACGAGCAAAAGCTCCTCAAAGCCCGGTTCGAGGCGCTGGGGCTGAGTACGGAAGCGACGAAGGCGGTGGACGTGAAGGAGGTGAACCTCGCCTCCGAGAAGGCGCAGGTGGCGCAGCAGATCGGCGGCCTCCTGCCGTACATGTTCCTCATCTTCTGCTTCACCGGGGCCATGTACCCGGCGCTCGACATGGGCGCGGGCGAGAAGGAGCGCGGCACCCTTGAAACGCTCCTTACGGCCCCAGTCAGCCGGTATCAGTTTCTCGTGGGCAAGACGCTCACGGCGACGCTGGCGGGCCTCTTCGCCGCCCTCGTGTCCATCCTCAGCATCATGGGCAGCGTGTGGTTCATTCCGGACATTTCCGAAAGCGTGCTGGACGCTGCGATGAGCATTCTCTCCCCGAGCGTCGTGGCCGTTCTGCTGTCGCTGCTGGTGCCGCTCACCGCCTTCTTTGCCGCCGCGCAGCTGTCGCTCTCCTTCTACGCCAAGTCGTTCAAGGAGGCGCAGAGCACGGTGAGTCCACTCCTGATTGCGGTGATCTTTCCGGCCTTCCTCGGCATTCTCCCCGGCTTCTCGCTCAACACGACGACGGCCCTCATCCCGGTGCTCAACGTGGCCCTTGCCACGAAGGACGCGCTGGCGGGCACGCTGGGGGCAGGCCACCTCGCGCTCGTCTACGCCTCGCTCCTGGCCCTGGCCGCGGCCAGCCTCGGGGTATGCATGTTCGTCATTCGGAGCGAGCGCGTGCTCTTCCGGACCTGATTGTGCGCCGTCGCTGTTGTTCTGCACGCATCCTCTCGATCAGACACGATTGAACCGATGAGTCGGAAATACGCCTACTGGGTCTGTCAGCTTGGCGGATGGACGGCGTATTCCGTCATGCGCATCACGCTGTCCTTCTTCTTCCGGGAGGTGGTGTGGAAGCACGCTGTCGCCTACATCCTCTTCATCGGGATCGGGGTGCTCCTCACGCATCTCTACCGGCTCGTCGCCAAACGGCGAGACTGGACGAACATGCCGGTGGGCCGACTCGCGCCCCGCGTCGTGGTCGCTGCCCTCGTTGTCGCGCTCGTCCTGCACTTTACGATGGATAGTGTCGGGCGATACGTGCTTGAGTTCGACTTCTACGAGGAGATCGACTCAGAAATCGGGGTGTTTTTGGCCTCGGTGATCAACATGTGGACTCTCATCATGCTCTGGTCGCTCATCTACTTTGGCATGCACTACTTCTGGAACTACCGGCAGGCCGAGGTAGATAAGTGGAAGCTGGAGGCGCAGGCGGAGACGGCGCGGCTCAAGGCCCTGAAACTTCAGCTCAATCCCCACTTTT
>CAYRPX010000497.1:0-1717 GCA_964426195.1 uncultured Salinivenus sp. | reverse complement strand
ATGACGAGCGAGTGCGGTACGTGTCGCAGTCCAACCAGGGCAAGGCCGCCGCCGTAAACCACGGGCTCGACCTGGCGAGCGGCACGTACGTCACGATCCTCGACGCCGACGACACGATTCCCCCCGATGGCCATGCTCACGCAACGCCCGGTGCCGATCACGTCGTGTTCGATACGTATCCCGATCGGCGCCGTTATCAGCGGCTGTTCCTGTGGGAAAAGGCAACTGAGCAATCACGTGTGCTGGCCCGGCTCTATTCCCCGATGAAATTCTGGGGGACCTTGCGGGTCGATCTGCATCCTCGTTTGCAGCCCGACGAGCGGTACGTGTCTTTTGATGCAAGTTTCGACGGGGTCCGTTCGCTCGTCACCGCGAAGCTTCCCGTGGCCCCTCGATCCTGAATGGTCTCCATCGATTGATGGTCGCACCCCGTTCTAAATTTCACTGCTTCTCTGGATCACCCTGATTAAAGCGATCGTCCTGCGTTTAGAAGGAGGCTTTCCACCTCCGATTTTGGGAGATGCTGTGCTTTTCTGAGAGGGCGTTTCCGTCTCTGGTTACTGTCCCCTACCATACGTGTTGAAAGGATGAACCAGTGGAGGATTCCTTCAACCAGACGGAGTCGGGATTCAGTCCTGTCTGGTGCATTCGGTTATCCGACCTCATCACACTTCTAAATATGGAATACCTCATCACTGGTGGGGGAGGGTTATCGGGAGTCACCTGACCGACCGGCTCATCGAGCAGGGTCATCATGTGCACGCGCTTGACAACTTCACCACAGGATATCTCGGCAACGTGGGACACCGGATGGACCACAACCGATTTTCGCCCATCATTAGTAGTGTATTGAACGAGCACACGCTCGGGCAGTGCATCGCTTCGTGCGATCGCCGTCTATCCTGTGGAGGTCGTCGCCGTGGAGCGCATCATGGGGAAACCGGTGAATACGATCTTGACGAACGTGCGGGGCACGGAGACCGTGTTGCAGTTGGCTCGTCATTGCAACAAGAAAAATCCTTGTGGCGTCGACCTCCGAAGTCTGTGGAAAGGCAATGAGCCAGAACGGAGGGTCGGAGCCGCTCTTTGAGACGGACGTGGGCCTCACGTACGTTCTGCACGAAGCGGTGTACGGGAAACGGTTTAAAGACATGCGGCGTCGAGTGCCAGATCTCTCGAAGTTGGAGGCGGCAATTGGATTCGAACTGCGGTTTTCGCCGGACGAAATCTTGCGGGCCGTCATTGAGGACGTGATGGCTTGCCGGTCGGACGTTCCCGTTTCTCCGGAACGATTCAATGGACCCATGAAAACTGCAAAGAGAAAGGGCTCCCACTACTAATTGTGATTGAAACAGAGAATGTCGACATCAGCGTTATCATTCCGGCCTACAACATGGCCAAGTATCTTGGGACGGCCATTGACTCTGTTCTTGCGCAGGACTTCGAGGCCTTCGAGGTACTGGTCGTCGACGACGGGTCTACAGACGAGACCGAAGAGGTCGTTGCCCCGTACACGACCCCGTCCCGCTCCGAGTACGACGAGCGAGTTCGGTACGTGTCGCGGCAAAATGGGGGAAAGGCTGCCGCCGTGAATCGCGGTCTCTCGGTGGCCAATGGAGCCTATGTCACCATTCTCGATGCCGACGACCGGTTGCCCCCGCGCAGTCTCTCGACCCGCTACGCACACCGGAAGGACGAATACGGTCGGAAGCGCGAC
>CAYRPX010000496.1:0-1718 GCA_964426195.1 uncultured Salinivenus sp. | reverse complement strand
GGCATATCCGACTCTTCTGCCGGCCCGTCTTCAGGCGCATCCGGCCCTCGATGTAAGCCGTGGTGCTCCTTCTGACCCGCTCGGCTGCTGCTTCACTTCTGACGAGGATAATTACATCATCCGCGTATCGGACAAAGCGGTGTCCTCGAACCTCCAGAATCTTGTCCAACTCGTCCAAGACGACGTTCGACAGCAAGGGCGATAGGGGACTGCCTTGCGGCGTCCCCTTCGTTCGTTGACTGACCAAGCCCCCTTGCATGAGCCCCACACGCAGGAACCGGCCGATGAGCGCCAACAGGCGCTTGTCCCCGATCCGTGTGCCCAACAACCACATCAGGCGGTCGTGGCACACCTCGTCGAAGAAGGTCTTCAGGTCCAGGTCCACCACGTGACGATACCCGCGGTCCACGTCGGTCGCTGCCTGCTGGAGCGCCTGATGGGCGCTCCGTTCGGGTCGGAACCCGTAGCTGCGCTCCGAGAAGACCTTCTCGTATCGCTCGGTGAGAACCTGGCTGATCGCCTGTTGAACCAGGCGATCCCTGCAGGTGGGAATGCCTAACTGGCGGGTGCCACCGCCGGGCTTGGGGATCTCTACTCCCCGCACTCCGTCCGGCTTGTAACTTCCCTTAAGGAGGGACTCTTGGAGCGAACGCCAGTTCTCCTTGAACCAGCGTTTTAGCTCCTTTGTCGTCATCCCGTCAACTCCGGGACTTCCTCCGTTTTGCACTACCTGCCGCAACGCGGCAGCAAGATTCGATAGATCAGCAACCCGATCCATCAGGTCCTGGGTCAAGGCTCGCTCTTCTGCACACGCTGCAAGCCACTCTCGGCGTACCCGACCCGCTGGGCCAGCGAATACGTCGCTGCCCCGCATCGCCGGGCGGCCCCGGTCTCCTTCTGCCCACAGCGTGAGCTGCATCGGATCGGTATGGCCTTTTCCTGCCTTCGGCATGACTTGTACAGGCGAGCAGATGCTGCTCCTTGATTCGATGATTCGGCCCTTCTCCCGAATTCCTTCGGGATACTATGGCCTCGGCTGACTTCTCCACGCACCGATACCTCCCTGGTGCTGGAGACCTCCCATGGTCAACTCACAGCCTGTCCAGGGGTCTCGCAGGGTTTACCACCCGCGGGTACGGTCGTCGTGGGGCGTCTCCTTCTAACGCAGGATTACCCTCGCGGTAGGCCTACTTACCCTGTTCCTGTTCGTCGAAACCCCATTTCGCATCCGGCTTCTTTCGGTCCTGCCCTTGCGGACAGCGCCTTGCCTTTTGCTAATGATTCCTGCGACTCGGCTCATTCGGGACTCTCACCCTAAAGCCTGTGAATATGCATGGCACACGTAAACTACTCCGCCCTTCCGGGCGGAGCTTTTTTGGGGTTATTTTTTTGCTAGGATTGACCGGTCATCGAGACCGGTCAATCCGCAAGATTCATCCCCGCGCTTCCGCGCGGGGCATTCTCTGGTGATCTCGTAAGTGGTCTTTCGAGCCTTCGGTGAGAGATGCACGTGATGAGTTGGGGCACCTCTGTACCCTCTCAATTGCCCCTCACGAAAAATGAAAATGCGGGCCGGAAATGCGAACTTATCTACCAATTGTTTTACCTATGTTGCACCCTAAAATACATAACCCCCTGATAGACAGGGGATTACAGAGGAGAAAAGTGGGCCCTCCTGGATTTGAACCAGGGACCTCTCGCGTGTGAGGCGAGCGCTC
>CAYRPX010000495.1:0-1727 GCA_964426195.1 uncultured Salinivenus sp. | reverse complement strand
TATCGGAAGCGGGGCGGGCGGGGCCACGCTGGCCTACGCCCTGGCCGACTCCGGCAAAGACATCCTGATTCTGGAGCGGGGCGAGCGCCTCCCCCAAGAGCACGAGAACTGGGACCCGGAGGCCCTCTTCAAGGAGGGCCGCTACGGCACCGACGAGACGTGGCGCGACAAAGACGGCGAGTCCTTCTCGCCGAGCACCTACTACCGCGTCGGCGGTAACACGAAGATGTACGGCGCGGCCCTCATGCGAATGCGCAAAGAGGACTTTGGGGAGGTGGAGCACCACGACGGCGTCTCGCCCGCGTGGCCGATCGGCTACGACCGCCTGGCGCCCTACTACCGGCGGGCCGAGGAGCTGTACCACGTCCATGGTGAGGCCGGGGCCGATCCCACCGAGCCGCCGCGGGAGGACGGCTTTCCGTACCCGCCCGTGCCGCACGAAGACCGCATCGAGCGGCTGGCCCGAGACCTGAAGGGGCTGGGCCGCGAGCCCTTCCCGCTGCCGATGGGCGTGCGCCTCAACGAGGACGAGGACCCCGACGGCCCCTTCCTGCTGCGCGAACTCTACAAGGCGATGGGCCACGAGGCGTTCGACGGCTATCCGGACCTTACGGGCATGAAGGCCGACGCGGAGACGATCTGCCTCAAGCCTGCGCTTCGGCACGAAAACGTGACGCTCCGCACCGGGGCGTACGCCGAGCGCATCGAGACCGACGCGTCCGGCCACGAGGCCACCGCGGTCGTCGTGCAGACCGATGAGGGCACCGAGCGAGTCGAGGGGGACGTGATCGTCTCCTCGTGCGGGGCCATCAACTCCGCTGCCCTCCTGCTCCGCTCGGCCAACGATACACACCCGAACGGCCTCGCCAACGGTTCCGACCAGGTGGGCCGCAACTACATGGTGCACAACAACGCGGCCCTGCTCGCCCTCTCGAAGGAGAAAAACCCCACGCGCTTCCAGAAGACCCTCGGGCTCAACGACTTCTACTTCTCCGGCGACGAGGTGGAATATCCCCTCGGGCACATCCAGATGCTCGGCAAGTCGAACGCCACGCAGCTAAGCACGGAAGCCCCCAGCATCACGCCGGAAATGGCCCTCGACACGATGGCCGAGCACGCGCTCGACTTCTGGCTCACGACCGAGGATCTGCCCGATCCGAACAACCGCGTGGTCGTCAACGACGGCGAGATTGAGCTCCACTACACCGCCAACAACACCGAGCCCCACGAGCGGCTGAAGGGGAAGCTGAAGGAAATGCTCGGCCACCTCGGCTGCCAGGACCGGCTCATCCCCTGCTCTTTCTACCTCGGCAAGGACATTCCGCTGGCGGGCGTGGCACACCAGGTGGGCACCTGCCGGATGGGCACCGACCCAGAACGCTCCGTGCTCGACACCCACTGCAAGGCCCACGACCTCGACAACCTCTACGTGGTGGACGGCAGCTTCTTCCCCAGCAACTCGGGCGTGAACCCGGCCCTCACCATCATGGCCAATGCCCTTCGCGTCAGCGACCACCTCCGCGACCGGCTGAACGCATAGCGTTGAAGGTTGGAACGTTGCACGTTGAACGTTCCAACGCTCAACACACAACCCTCAACCCATAACGCAAAACCCAAAACACCATCCATGGACGATCACTCCGACAACCCGGTTTCGCCCACGTCCGAAGCTAACTTCCTCGGCCTCGACGGAAAAAACGTGCTCGTCACCGGCGGCTCGTCCGGCA
>CAYRPX010000494.1:0-1729 GCA_964426195.1 uncultured Salinivenus sp. | reverse complement strand
CGGCGATTTTCTTGCAGAGGGCCAGGCCCATGCCCGAGCCCTCCTGCCCGGCCCCATGTGGATCGAGTTGCTTAAAGATCTGGAAGATCTTCTCCTCCCCTTCCGGCGGAATGCCCGGCCCCTCGTCGCGGACCACCAGGTGAATCCCCTCCTCGGTCTCTTCTCCGTCCTCGACCCGCCGGCCGGACACGGAAATCGATGGCGGCGCGTCGCCGTGGTAGGTCAGGGCATTTTCGATTAGGTTCTGGAGGAGCCGCCGGAGCTGGTCGCGGTTGCCGTAGGTCGGGGGCAGGGCCTCCCGCTCGACCGTCGCGCCGAGCTCGTCAATCTGGCGGGCCAGATCGTCGAGGATGCCGTTCAAAATCGAGTCGAGATCCACCTCCCCGAACTCTCCTTCCTTCCGCCCCACGCGGGAGTACTGCAAGAGCCCGTTGATGAGGGCCTTCATGCGCTCGGCCCCGTCGACGGCGTAGTCGATAAACTCCTGGGCCGTCTCATCGAGGTCTTCCTTGTAGCGGCGCTCCAGCAGCTGCAGGTAGCTGGACACCATCCGGAGCGGCTCCTGCAGGTCGTGGGAGGCGGCGTAGGCAAACTGTTCCAGGTCCTCGTTGGACTGGGCCAGTTCCCGGGCCCGCTGGCGGAGCGTCTCTTCGAGGTTTCGCTGCTCGGTGACGTCATTGATCGCCAGAAGAATCCGCTCGGAGGCCTCCCGATCGGCCTTCAGCCGCCGCCCGTTCACCTGAAACACGCGGCGGCCGAGGCCCTCAAACGTGCCGCCCAGCTCGACCTCCTCAAACGGCTCGTGCTCATCGAGCAATGTTTGGAGCGGATCTCGCAAGGACGGATGGTCGAAATGCCCGCCTCCAATTTCAAAGAGAGACTGCCCAATCGTATCCTCAGTCGTGGTGGCAAAGGCCTCGTAGAATGCCGGATTCGCCTGCCGGACCGAAAGCTCCCGGTCCAACACGATCAGGGGCTCGTGGAGGGTATCCACGATCTGCTGGGCGTCGGGCAGGGATGAATCGTTCGGCGGAGAGGGGGAATCGGAAGGTGCCGCCGAGGAGGCCGGTCGAGTCATAAGAGATGGGCCTTCTGAGAAGCAAAGAGAGCTGTTGGGACGATCCGGCTTCCTGGTTCGATCCGGAGGCCTCCCCTGGCCTGCCGAAGGGGACGAAAGCCCAGAACCCCATTTGCAGGGCCCTCAGTGCAGGGAAGGTAGGTTTTAGGAGGCTTAGAAAAAAATACACTGGCAAGGGAAGGGGTTCCGATACACGCGGGGTAGTTGGGTCCAGCACGGAGCGGGGAGCACAGTTCTGAGAACGGCTTGTGCTATTGTGCGATATATGTGCAGAGCGCCGAAATCAGCGTATTCCAATGGATAACTACCATCTCCGTCGCTCTGAGCTTGACTCAGAGCCCATCAACCGGCAGAAGACGTGCAACTGGCGGGTCCATGGGCTCCAAAGCAAGTTTGGAGCGACGAGGAAAGTCCTTTCTGGCGGTTGGAGGCGGGGACACATGTTGTTCACATATAACACAACGCGTTCTGAGATCCTAACTCACAGGCTCGATGGGACCTTAAGAACCTGTTTGGTGGATGGATGAATAGCCGAGACACAGTGGGCGATGCGCATGAACGGCGCTCAATCGAACCCTGTAGCGGCGCTACCGGGTGAGTGCAGAAGCCGTTCTGCGCGAGATCCACGAAGTCGCAGGCCTCAGACAGTCC
>CAYRPX010000493.1:0-1730 GCA_964426195.1 uncultured Salinivenus sp. | reverse complement strand
CGGTGGTGGTCGCCCCGGCGCGCGCCGCCATTGCAATGCCGTCGCCCGTCGCCCCGGCGGGGTTCGTCGAGCGGCTGTAGAGCGCCCCGATGCCCCCCGTCGCCAGAACGGTGGCCCCAGCGTACTGAGGCTGCATCCTCCCTCCCGATTCGAGGAGCGCGCCGCAAACCTGACCGCTGCGGTGGAGAAGCTCGATGGCGGCCGTATCGCCCCGAATCTCGACGTTATCGTGGTCCGCGAGGTAGTCCAGGAACGGCTCGTGGATGTGCTTACCCGTCGAGGCGTCGACGTGGAGGATGCGATCCTCCGAGTGGGCCGCTTCTCGGCCAAAGTGGAAGGAAGCCCCCTCGCCCCCCGTGTCGAAGCCCACGCCGAGCGTGTCGATGAGCACGTCTCGCACGGCCGCGTCCGCATTCCGGACGAGCACGTCGAGGGCCTCCGGATCGCTCGTGCCGCTCGACGCGACCTCAATGTCTTCCTTAAACTGTTCGGGGGCCTTCCGGGCCACCGCGATTCCGCCCTGCGCCCACCACGTGGAGGCCCCTTCCGGTTGCGTGGCCTTCGTGGCAACGATGACGGACGCCCCGTCGCGAGCCGCGCCGAGGGCTGCGGAGAGGCCGGCAATGCCAGAGCCAATAACGAGAACGTCGGTGTGGGGACGGGGCATGAGGAAAGAATTCATTCTGGAAGGTCAAGTGGAGCCCCCCATGGACGTCCCACGGGGTGCCGTGCGATCCGTTCTGAGAATCCCGAGGGGAGAGGAGGGTTCAATGCCGGGGGAGGCCCCATGTTCGCTCCGGGCGTGAAGATGATAGTACATCCTCCCCAGACGGCCAACAAAAAATCCGGAGCGGCCCGTGCCAGCAGTGACAGGGGCCGCTCCGGAGAGGAGTGGGGGGCCAGAAGGAATGTGAGGACCAGCGTCGATGAAGCCACCGGTCGGAATGCGCTATTGAACCACCGTTAGCCGCTCAGTTCGGGTCTGGCCGTCAGCTTCCATGCGCACGAAGTAGACACCACTCGGCAGGCCGCTGGCCTCGAGGTCGACGGTGTTTTGCTGTTCCGCCTGTGGAGTTCCATCGTACAGGGTAGTAATTTTCTGTCCCAGGACGTTATAGACGGCCACGGTCGTCTCCGTCGCCTCCTTCACGGCAAACGAGAGTGTCGCCCGCTCGGACACTGGGTTCGGCGACGGGGTGCCCAGGCTGAGGGCCCCGTCCATGCCTACGTCGACCGTCACCACGTCGCTCAGGCTCGTCGACCCGTCGAGGTCCTCCTGATGCAGGCGGAAGCGATGCGTGCCCGGCTCGAGTTCTCGGGTCACCGTGTAACGGTAGGACTTCGCCTCAGTGGTTGTGCCCTCGTTCCCTTTGCTCTCCATGAAGGTGAGGGTCGTCCAGCCGCTCCCCGTCTGCCGCTGGACGCGGAAGCCGGCGTTATTGGTCTCACTGGCCGTCTGCCACGTGAGCTCCACAGACGATCCATTCTGCACCGCGTCGAACGAAGTCAGCTCGACGGGAAGGGCCGTCCCAGGTTGCACCGGAGTGAGCCGATATCCAAATTGCGGATCCCGACCAGCACCATCATTGGACTGCCCGACAACTCCCTCATAGGTGAATGTGCCGGTCGGAATCTCCTCTTGGAGAAGGTTCGTCTCGTTACTGCCTTGCACGCGGAAGTCGAACGGGAACCCCTCTTCGTCTTCCACCGTGTATGTCGTCTGCGCCTCA
>CAYRPX010000492.1:0-1739 GCA_964426195.1 uncultured Salinivenus sp. | reverse complement strand
CCGCAAGATTCATCCCCGCGCTTCCGCGCGGGGCATTCTCTGGTGATCTCGTAAACCTTGTCTGTATTGCACGGTATAAGAGGTTGTCCGACGGATTGCCGAGCACAGAGCGCTCCGTCCCATGCCTGCTTCCGTTGGGGTTCAACAGCCCAGTCTCCGACCGTGAACGACTTTAAAACGTGGTACTACCAGCAGCCATCGGCGCTGCGCACCATTATCACGGTCAACGTGGTGGTGTGGGTGGCTATGCAGTTCCTGAATCTGTGGAACGCCGGGCTCCTGTTCATCCAGTCTCACCTTGCTCTGCATCCGGTGTTTCCGGACATTCTGCTGGAGCCCTGGCAGCTCGTGACGTACAGCTTCATGCACACCGGGCTGCTCCACATCGGGATCAATATGCTGCTACTCTTCTGGGTGGGGCGGGAGTTTGAGCGCATGCACGGGTCGCAACAGTTTTGGACCGTGTACCTGACGACCGCCGTCGGGGGAGCCCTGATTTGCCTTCTCCTGAGTCCAATCGCCCCGAGCATTGCGGGGGGCATGTCGGGCGGACGAAGCATTCCAGTCCTGGGGGCCTCGGCCTCCGTCCTCGGTGTGCTGACGACCGTGGCGATCCTCTATCCCTACAAGCAGATCCGTCTGCTTTTCTTCGGCATCGTTCCGCTGCTCTGGGTGGTGGTTGGCTTCCTGGTCATTGACTCATTGATGGCCCTGCGGCCGGGCGGGAACACGGCCGTGGCAGCCCACTGGGGCGGTGCGCTTACGGGCTTCCTCTACGCCAGGCATCAACAGGGCACCTTGGGCGTGCTCTCGGGCATCGGATCGCTGTTCGGGGGCGGCTCGTCCCGCCGGTCCTCGCCTGGACTGCTGCGACGCATTAGAAGCTGGTTTCGGCCCTCCAAACAGACCGACGAGCCTCCATCCGAACGACCCGGCGGATCCAATGGCGCTCCGAACCCGCCCTCCGACCGAACCAAAGAGGTGGATCGCATCCTCGACAAGATTAGTGAGAAGGGCTACGAATCCCTCAGCGACGAGGAGAAGCGGATTCTCTACGAGGCGAGTGAGTCGTGAGGAATCGAGTCTCGAGCTTGAGAGTCCCTAGCTGGTAAGGACGAGTGAATGTAATGAAGCAGAGAAGGTCCTTGCACGTTGGGACATGGAATGACGACGTAGCGGCTCTCAGATCGAGAACTGGAGCTTTCCCCGCCTGTGCCCGTAACATCCCTGAATTCGATCTTCGGCATCAATTCCGTTTCCACTTATGGAACGTCCTCGTCGTTCTTCCCGCCCCGTTCAGGTTGGTGACGTGCAGATTGGCGGCGGTGCGCCAATCTCGGTCCAAACCATGACCGTCTCGAAGACGCACGAGGTGGAGACGACCCTCGACGAGATCGAACGGGTCGCGGACGCTGGCGCCGACATCGTACGCGTGGCTGTCCCCCGCCCCGAAGACGCCGATGCCCTCGCCGATATCGTACAGGGTGCACCCGTCCCCATTGTGGCCGACATCCACTTCAACTATCAGTACGCCCTCAAGGCCATTGAGGCCGGCATCGACAAGGTACGTATCAATCCGGGCAACATCGGGAAGCGCAAGTGGGAGCGTGAGGTGCTGGCGGCCGCCAAGGACGCGGCCATTCCCATCCGGATTGGCGTCAACTCCGGCTCCCTCGAAGAAGACATCCTGGACAAGCACGGCTACCCCAAGCCGGAAGCCCTCTACGAGAGCGCCATGC
>CAYRPX010000491.1:0-1747 GCA_964426195.1 uncultured Salinivenus sp. | reverse complement strand
TTGTATAGTCCTTGTATAGTCCTGCGCGTGCCCGGGTGGCGAGCACACGGAAAACTCCAGGCGCCACAAAGCCGTTGAATACTCGAGCTTTCCAGTCCTACCTGCTCTTCTTTCCTTCCGGCTACCCGCCCCATGCCGAAGCAAAACGGCCAGTCCGACTCTGAATCGGGCTCAAAGCGCGAGACCGTCTCTGGCGAAAGATTCGATGGGGAGCGTCTCGTGATTGACGGCAAGCATTTTGAGGACTGCCATTTCGAGGCCTGCACGCTGGTCTACCGGGGCGGGACGCCGCCGAACTTCGTCCGCTGCGACTTCGCCGCGCCCCATTTCGTGTTCGAGGACGCGGCCCAGAGTACCCTCCAACTCATGAGCGCGATCTACAATGGGATCGACGAGCGCATCATCGAAAAGACCTTCGACGAGATCCGAAAGGGATTCGAGGGCCGGTAGAGCCGGGTCAGGAGGGCTCCAGCCACGCTGTTCTCTTTTCAGTTCCCCCTGTGCCACGGATGGCAAGATCTACGTGGTAGGCGACGGAGACCTCCATGCCCTCTCTGAGTCGACGTACGACGCTGAGGAAAAGCTACAGAAGCTCCTTCGGGATCCCCCTGACCTCCTTGCCGGGGAGCAAATGACCAGCGCGGAGCCGAGGCGGCGGGTCTTGGCCGACCGGGAGCTTGGGATCTCGGGCGATGAGGAAAGTGGAAGCCGGTGGGCCCTCGACCACCTCTTCCTCGACCAGGAGGGCATTCCGACCCTCGTGGCGGTGAAGCGAAGCTCAAACCGGGAGCTTCTTCGCCAGATCGTGGTCTGGAGACGCTTTTCGGCGCTCCTCCGTCGTTTTTCGAGTGGCCGCCTATGACCGCAAGCGGGGGCCAGGGGAACCGCAACCGCCCGACGACCTACCTCAGACCAATCCACGATGGACTCCTCATCCCGCCTGCCCGAGCCGGCCGCCCCCGCCCCCCTCCTCCGGTGGGCCCTCAGCCTTCTGGGGGCCGCGTTTGTCCTTGAGCTTTACGTCTCAAATCCATGGACCGAGCCGTTCTTCGAATGGGACACGTGGGTCCTGGCCGGCGTCTTCGTGGGATTTGGCCTTCGACGCATCGGGCAGCACCTGGATCGACGGGGCCAGGCCGGTCGGAAGACATTCCGATGGGTGAGCCTGGTCGTGTGGGCGGCCTCAGCGGCCGGAGGCCTCCTCGCCTGGCTCTCCCTCTGAACACGCCGCGAACGCTTCCTCCCAAAGCCAAAAATAGTGCGCGTTCCCGCGTCTGATATCGGGGGAGGGACCTATTCCCCTAAAACAGCTCCCTTGGAGAGCGCCCTACAACCCGGCAGGTTTCGCCTTCGACATCCGGCTCGGCAAAAGAACTACCAGTCCGGCAAGCTGCCCATGCAGGAGACCGACGACGACGCGCGGATCGCCACCGTCAAGCTGCACACGGGGCCCGATCGTCCCAGCAAGCTGGTTCTTCCGGTGCGGTCCGACGGCGGATCCTGAACTACCTCTCAGGGCAAAGAGGACGCTTGCCGGGCGAGATCAGGGCAGCGGCTCCGACGAGGCCCCTCAGCGCTTCTCCGCCCGAAGCATGCGGTCGAAAAAGTCGCCGGTCCGCCGGTACGCCTCGAGCCAGCTCTCATGCCGCAGGAAGCCGTGTACCTCGTCCGGAAATACGAGCTGCTCGACGTGGGCCTTTCCGTGTCGCCTCAACTCAGCGATCATCCGCACCGTCTCGGTAAAGGG
>CAYRPX010000490.1:0-1748 GCA_964426195.1 uncultured Salinivenus sp. | reverse complement strand
ACCTGATGGAGGAGATCCGGAAACGGGCCGAGCGCGATGAGCGCGTGCTCGTGACCACGCTCACGAAGCGGATGACCGAAGACCTCGCTGATTACCTCGACAGCTACGGCGTCCGTGTGCGCTGGATGCACTCGGACATCGACGCCCTGGAGCGGGTCGACATCATTCGCGGGCTCCGGCTCGGGGAGTACGATGTGCTTGTGGGGGTAAATCTCCTCCGAGAGGGGCTGGATCTGCCGGAGGTCTCGCTCGTCGCGATCCTCGACGCCGACCAGCAGGGCTTCCTCCGATCGGAGACCTCGCTCATCCAGACGGCTGGCCGGGCTGCCCGCAATATAAACGGGCAGGTCATCCTCTACGCCGACGAGATTACCGAGGCGATGCAGAAGATGATCGACGAGACGGAACGTCGTCGCAAGCGGCAATTGGAGTACAACGAGAAGCACGACGTGACGCCGGAGCCGATCGTAAAATCCCCCGATCAAATTCGGCAGGGAACGGCCATCGCCGATGAAAAGAGCGACGGAGAGGACTCCGGCACTCGGCACCACTACGGCAGTCCGGATCAGCTCTCCAGCGAGGTCGCCGATCCGGTGGTCGAGTACCTGTCCGACGATCAGAAGCGGGATCTCATCGACCAAATGACGGAAGAGATGGAGGAGGCCGCTGAGAACCTAGAGTTCGAGCGGGCCGCTGAGCTGCGGGATAGCATCGAGGAGCTTGAGGAGCAACTAGAAGAGGAGGGAGAATAGAGAACGGAGGGGGCGAGCCCGGGGAGAGATCGGATTTTGTACGACCCTCGATTCTCGATCCTCAATTCCGAACCTCTCCGACTCTCTACGATGGGGATTCCCAAAGCTTAGGTTCAGACTCACGCCGCAGCCGGAACGGTCTCATGCTCGGTCACTGAGGTTGAAGTTCGGGCTGCGGCCAGGGCCTGATCCAGGTCTGCCCGCAGGTCGTCGGTTGACTCGATCCCGACGGACAGGCGAATGAGGCCGTCGGTAATGCCCGCTTCCACGCGCTGCTCAGGTGCCATCGACGCATGGCTCATGGTGGCCGGGTGCTCGATGAGCGACTCGACCCCACCCAGCGACTCGGCGAGCGCAAAGACCTCTGTGGAGCGCAGCAGTTCTTCCACGTCGATCTGATCCTCGTCCACGAAGAAGGACACCATACCACCGTAGCCATTCTGCTGCTTGCGGGCAATTTCGTGGCCCGGATGGTCGCGGAGGCCGGGGTAGCAGACGCGCTCGACGGCCGGGTGCTCGTCTAGAAAGTGGGCGATGGCCCGCGCGTTCGTCTCGTGTTGGCGGAGACGGACAGGAAGGGTTTTGGCTCCCCGAAGGACAAGCCAGCTGTCAAAGGGCGCGGCGACGGTGCCGTGCGCATTCGCGATGAAGTCAAGTTCCTCGGCTAATGCCTCCGTGCGGGCGATGATCGCACCGCCCACGACGTCCGAGTGGCCGTTCAGGTACTTCGTCGTCGAGTACACGACGAGATCGGCCCCGTAGTCGATGGGTCGCTGCAGGAGAGGAGAAAGGAACGTGTTGTCAACGATGAGGAGCAGGTCGTGCGCGTCGGCAAATTCGGCGAGCGCCTCCAGGTCGACGATGCGGAGAAGGGGGTTGGAGGGCGTCTCGACCCAGAGGGCTTTCGTGTTGGGCTGCACCGCATTGGTGAGGGCGTCGCGGTCGGAGAGGTTTTCGTACGAGACTGAAAGCTTGTCCTGATCGGCGAGATGCGAG
>CAYRPX010000489.1:0-1758 GCA_964426195.1 uncultured Salinivenus sp. | reverse complement strand
GCCACCGAGCCGAGCACCCCGTAGGTGGTGGCCACGGCGTTGCAGCCGCCTTCAATGGCGAGCTTAATGATGTTCTCCGGGTCGAAGTAGATCGGGTTTGGGGCGAACGAGACGCCGGCGGAGTGCTCGATGCCTTGGTCCACTGGCAGGATGGAGAGGTAGCCCGAGCCGCCGAGACGGCCGTGGTCGAAAATCTGCTGCATCGACCGCAGGACCTGCGGACTCCGGTCCGAGCCCTTCCAGACGCGGTCCACGAAGTCGGGACCGGGGAGGTGCAGTTGGTCTTTTGGAATGGTATCACATTCGTGGTCGAGGAGGTACTCGGTCTCATCGCCGAGGTGCTTGGCAATAGGGGTACGGGTTGCTTGGGCCATGGGGAAAGGGGGGCTTTTGTGAGAGGAACGGGAAGTCCGGTTGATCGTGCAGGTCGTGACACAACTTATTACACAATAGGAACTGAGAACGATTCGGTCCACGCCTTTGCGACGAAAATCCACCGGAATCCGTAGAAAATATAGGGAATAGTTGGAAGCGCTTCCACATTTATCGGAGTACCCCCCCAGGGGATTTTGGATGGTCGGGGGTCGCATCTGGCGTCAATGGGAGAGAGGTTGTCCGTAACTTCTACGACACTGAGGAATTGTACTGACACGACTTGTCGCAGAGCCGTTACAGCGGGCACCAGACTGATGAGTGATTTGAAGCTTGACAGCCTCCGGATTCAGAACTTCCGGACGTTCAAGGACCTGACCATCGATCGCCTCGGACGGGTAAATCTGATTGTGGGGAAGAATAATGTGGGGAAGACGGCGCTGTTGGAAGCTCTTTGGATTTGGGCCCATGACGAATACTGGAACGATCTGACCGACCAATTGGTCGAGTCAGGATCAAGCAACGGACGGTCCTCTTCGGAGCTCCTGGAGGAGCGCTATGAAGCGATTCGTCACCTCATACACGACCGTCCTGCTCCTGAGTCCTGGGGGGAGGTGAGTTCTGATATTGAGGAGCCGGAAAAGGCACACATTTATCTCGGGCCCCACGACGATCAGAGAAATCCGGGTGGGGTGTATCTCCATGTCGCTGCAAGAGTTGGGTCGCGAATCAATTGGTTTCGTCTGGAGGCGGCCCGATGGGACCCAGACGATAAAGACTACAAAATCATTGGGACGCTCAGCTTGAAGGGAATAGGTCCCTCAAGTAGCACAAAAAAGTTGCAGCCAGTCGAGGCGGTCTTTGTCTCTTCCACATCGCTACGGGAAAGTGAACAGAGAGAATTGTGGGGTAATGCAGTGCGTACCGGGAAAAAGTCGAATATTCTTAGCTTGTTGAGGGCGATAGACGACGGGGTCAAAGACGTGGATTCCATCCGACGGCCATTGTTACGAGGTCGCCCACAGGGACACAGTGTAGAAGTCGGAGAGCGGCTTCTTGAAACCCAACGATTTGTTGTGACGCGGGAAAGTTCTCCTGTTCCCGTTCCTTTGGACTCGCTCGGTGAGGGGATGGAGAGAACAATGTCAGTTGGGCTCGGTCTTGCGGGAGGTGAGGATGGGTTGACCCTAATCGACGAGATTGAGAACGGTATCCACTACAGTGCGCAACCGAAGATGTGGCGGATGATCTTCGAGACGGCGCAGGAGCTCGACGTGCAGGTCTTTGCGACGACGCACAGCCACGATTGTGTGCAGGCGTTTCAGCAGGTTTCCAGTGAGCACGAGGAGGAGGGGATGCTCATTAGTCTCCGCCGCAAGCGGTCCG
>CAYRPX010000488.1:0-1781 GCA_964426195.1 uncultured Salinivenus sp. | reverse complement strand
GCAGGGCGGTAGGTAATGTCGGCAATGGCGAGGAAGACCGTTTGGGCGGCGATGCCTCCAATTGCATTGCTAATGGACAAGGCCGCGCGCCCGTCCACGGCGGCGGTGACCGAGGTAGTGATTCCCGCAATCGAGGTCGCGCTTCCGAGAAGGACCGCCCCGAAGATCGCCTCCCCAAGTCCGGTCAGGTCCGCCAGCCGGTCGGCGGTGCTCGTCATCGCCGTTCCGGCCACCCCAACCGTAAGAGCAGCTCCGACAAACAGAAGCGAGGTAGCAAAGAGAGGAAGCGCGCTCCAGGGCAGCAGTTGCATCCCAGGCGGGCGTCGGTCTGGCAAAAGAAGTCGTCAGAAGAAATCGGGTTGTAGACTATCACTGGTCTGATCATCACCAGTCTGTGGGCCACCGCGGGGCCGGAGGCACCACCGATCTACGGGTCATCAAAAGGGCCTCACGGAGGGATGTTTTTTCAGCCACGAGGCCCGGAGCCCCCGCGTGGCGATTCGGGCACACATCCAGCCATCTATTCTGTTTTCCGGTAGGCCCGAATCCAGTCGATTTCAAGCCGAAACGGCCCGTCTTTGCCATCGATTATGTAGACCCCGATCGACCGTACATTCGAACGGTCAAGCTGCTCGGCGCTGACGGGCTCCCCATGGGCACTCTGCCGTAGTGATTCAAATGGAACGCGGACGATTTCCCATGCGGTGCTCGTCGGGACTGGCCCGCGCCGGCTTACCTCCCGGCCCCGGTCGCGAGTCCCGTCGTCGACGTCAAGTTCGAAAGTGCGCCCGCCACCGCGCACTCGGAGCCCGATCCCGTCGTAGCCTGAGAGGTCTACCTGTCGGGGGGCGCGGACCGACGAAAACCCGCCTCCTTTGGTGACGACCTCTCCGGTGAACACGAGCTTGCTATCGGTGATCTCGACGGAGCCAACCGAGCGTCCGCCCATCACTCTATCGGTCTCGACGTTCCACTGGGCCGTCTCGTCTCCTTCGAAGTTGAAGAGCATCATCGGACTTAGAGGCGGCTTCGTGGCGACCGGGGAGTTTGGCGCAGTCGGAAGAGGCGATGGAGCAGCCGTAGCTTCCGCCGATGCCGCGGCGCCCCCGACCGATGTGCTGAGAATGAGGTCCCTGGTGGAAAGGATGAGGGCCGCGACAAGAAAAATAGAAGCGAGTGCCGAAGGGCGGGACATAAGTTCGGAGAAGAAAGAATCCGCTGAACGAGAAGGGGCCAGATCTTAAGCGTTTGCCGCCGCCCCAACGGGCCGAGGCAACACGTTGAAGCAAGAGGCTGGACGTAGCAACTGGAAAATAGGCTCAGCTGTTCGGGGAAAGAGCCAGCCGCCAAGTTCCGGCTAGGTTTTGGAGAAGAGCTGCCAACGGAAGTATCCCAACGGGGCGCGAAAGACCGGGCTCCGGAGCAGGTTGTCAAAGCGCCCGGCGAATAGCGCCTGCGGAGGAGCGGGCCTGAGCCCCCGCGCTGAGCCCTCATTAGCGGCCCGAATTGGGCCTGAATTATAACAACCGATAATGGAGGGTTATCGGTTGTTATCGGGGACGATTATCGCTATTCTATGGGTCCTTCAGTGGCCGCCTTCTCCTGTCGAAAACGGTCCCCTCGCGCGTGGCCGCGTGCATCATAGTACTGGTCCGTCTCCACAAGCCCCTCCGAGCCATGACCGACCCTCCAACTGGCAACTCCTCCAACGACGACTCCCCTCAAGAAGGAAATGAAACTGAGTCTGACAGAGGCCGGTCGGGCGAGCTCGCCGACCCGCC
>CAYRPX010000487.1:0-1787 GCA_964426195.1 uncultured Salinivenus sp. | reverse complement strand
CGAAACCCGACATGTCCGATGTGAGGGGGAAGATTGTCGGATTTGAGGGTTGCAACACCGCCGCTCGTGTCTTTGCCTTTCCCCTGCCGCTTCCCGAGGACGCCTTTGTCGCGCACACTGGGTCTTCTCGTTCGCTTGCCACGCGGCAATCGCAGGTTAAATAAATCGCGGCGGACGGCTCCGGTAGCATTCTTTCCGGACCTATAACAATACCCCCATATTTATAGGTGAACCAATCATGTACAAATTTAGCTCTACACTTCTTGCCTTTGCGTTTCTTTTCTTCATGCCGTCATCGGGACAGGCCCAGGTAACGGTCGACGGGGACCTCTCCGAATCCGAGTACGAACGGATAGAGGACACCGACGATGCGGGGCTCGAAAACTCCGCCCTTGATGAGCTCGCCTTTTACGCTGATGACGCCAATAACGACCTCTACATTGGTGTAAAAGGAGTCTTGGAAGACGCATATGGATACGGAATTTGGCTCAACGTGACGGGCAGCGGCGCGCCGGCGGGCCTCTCGTCCGGGTCGGAGCTGGGGATTGCCACGGACGGGGGCCTTCACTACATCAACGGAAACGAGGATGGGACCCAAATTTCCTTCACCGCAGATTTCGAGGTGGATTACGCCCTTGCTCTCGGAGCCGAGGGGGGAGGAACGACAGTGGAGGCCGCGCAATACACCTCCGATCCGCCTTCGGCGCAGCAAGTTGGTTTTGTGTTTGCCCAGGACGGCACAAAAGAGTCGGGAACGGGGCCGAACGGCTCGACCATCGAGTTTGCCTTCGACAACTCTGGCGGTTCCGACACTGGAGCTGAACTCAAAATTCCGTTTTCTGAACTCGGGGCGAGTGCAAGCCACAACATTGAGCTCTTCTCCTTTATTGCATCCAATCTGGCAGCGTTCACTAAGGAGACGATTCCGGGAGATGCCACTCAAGCGAATGAGTTTTCCACGTTTAATTCTACGTGGGATTCCTACGCGGGCGGACCGTACCACACGTCCCCATAATGGACTTCCGGTTGAGCTTGCATCCTTCGACGCTCGAAAAAGCGGTCAGGACGCCGTGCTACGTTGGACGACGGCCAGCGAGACAAACAACAGCGGCTTTGTCGTGCAGCACGCTGTTGATCGCGGCTCATTCGCAAAGGCCGGCTGGGTGGACGGTGCCGGGACCACGACGCAGGAGCAGTCCTATCAGTTTTCGGTCGAGGACCTGTCGACCGGTACGCATCACTTCCGCCTGAAACAGGTGGACCTCGACGGCACGACGAGTCAGACTGAGCCGGTAACCGTGACGGTGCCGCCTGAGGGGCCGATAGAGATCAAACGGCTCGCTCCACAGCCCATCCAGAGCACCGGCACGCTGGCGTTCGTTCTTGATGATCCCGGGCCGGTGACGGTGGCCCTGTATGACGTGTTGGGGCGGCAGGTAAAGACGCTACACCAGGGATACACCGCTGCCCACCAGTCGGTCCAAGTTTCCCTGAACACGGCATCGCTGTCCGGCGGCACGTACTTCCTGCGCATCGAGGGCGACTCGTTTACGCACACCTCGCAGGTTGCCGTAACCCCGTAGTGCAGCGTCAACCGTAATTGTGCAGGTGGGCCCGATCTCACGACAAACGCGAGTGCCGATCACGCGCGCATTTTGATCTCCTCCCAGTAACCATCGAGGCCCCTATTCTGCGGCCGAAGTTGGGGCCTCTTCGGGGTACGCCGAAGGCGGGCAGCCGAACCGCTCCTCGAAGTGTTTGGCGAACGTCTCAGGCGTGCCGAAGCC
>CAYRPX010000486.1:0-1790 GCA_964426195.1 uncultured Salinivenus sp. | reverse complement strand
GCGCCTCGTCGTAGGTCATTCGGGGGAACGGCGTCTCTAGCGTCGTGTCCTCCAGATCCGCCCAGAGATCGACCATCAGCCCCTCCGTCAGATCGTACACTTGCTCCTCAGTGGCAAACGTCATCTCCACGTCGATTTGGGTAAACTCCGGCTGGCGGTCGGCACGCAGGTCCTCGTCCCGGAAGCACTTCACAATCTGGACGTAGCGGTCCAGTCCCCCCACCATGAGGAGCTGCTTGTAGGTCTGGGGCGACTGGGGCAGCGCGTAGAACCGGCCGGGATGCAGGCGGCTAGGGACCAGAAAGTCGCGCGCGCCTTCGGGCGTCGACTTCATGAGGACCGGCGTCTCCACCTCCAGAAAGTTGTGCTCGTCGAAGTAGCGGTGCGACGTCTGGTAGAGGCGGTGACGCAAGATGAGGTTGTCTCGAAGCTCCGGACGGCGCAGGTCCAGGTAGCGGTGCTCCAGGCGCAAATCCTCGTTGGTGTTCATGCGCCGCTCCTCGTGGGCACTCACAACGAAAGGCGGAGTCTCGGAGGTATTCAGCACCACCAGATCATCGGCACTCACTTCGATGCCGCCAGTGGGAAGATCCGGATTCATGGCCTCCTCGCCCCGCGGGCGCACCGAGCCGCGCACGCTGATCACGTCTTCGCGACGCAATTGTCCGGCGGTCTCGTACGCGGTGGGGTTGTCCTGCGGCGAAAAGACGATCTGGGTGAGGCCATAGCGGTCGCGCAGGTCCACGAACACGAGGCCGCCGTGGTCGCGACGGGTGTCGACCCATCCTTTAAGCACGACCTCCTTGCCGTCGTGCTCGGCCCGGAGTTCGCCGCAGGTGTTGGTTCGCGGGGGATGGGTGTCCTCCGAAATGAGATCGGCACGGGAGGGGGAGTCCATAATGACGGCAGGGGTTGATCGACAAACAAAAACGGACGGAAGAGGGAAACGCAGCTTTTAAAACTACCAGCCCGAACGATAGCATCAACCCCCGGTTCGTCCTCACCGCGAATTTAGACATAGAATTAGACAGAGTGGAGGGCACCCGCTATATTTCCTTCGTTCATGAAGATTCTGCACCGTGTGTACCCGGCCTCGCTTCGTTGTTCATCAAGTTCCAGAGTTTCGATGACCGCCCCCGATTCGTCGTCCAATGAGTCTTTGCAGAATGGAGGAGGCGCTTCGCCAGGGGGAGGCGCGGCGGCCGTGGAGCATCGCCAGGATTTTTTTGGGCATCCGCGCGGCCTCGCTACGCTGTTCTTTACCGAGCTCTGGGAGCGGTTCAGCTACTACGGCCTGCGGGCGCTCCTGGTGCTCTTTATGACGGCGCCGGCCGGTGCTGCGGCCACGAATCCGGGCCTTGGGTTTAGTACCGGCAAAGCTACGGCCATTTACGGCCTGTACACGGCATTTGTCTATCTCTTGGCGTTGCCGGGGGGCTGGGTGGCCGACAACATCTGGGGACAGCGGCGGTCCGTCTTTGTGGGGGGGGGCATCATCGCGGCGGGCCACTTCAGCCTTGCGATGCCCGCCCTCGGGCTCCCTGAGCTGTTCTTCTTTTACCTCGGGCTGCTGCTCATCGTCGTGGGCACGGGGCTGCTCAAGCCCAACATCAGCACGATGGTGGGGGATCTCTATCCAGAAGGCGGTGCGCGGCGCGATGCGGGGTTTTCGGTCTTCTACATGGGCATCAACTTCGGAGCGATCCTAGGGCCTACGCTCTGCGGCTGGCTCGGCGAGGGATACAGCTGGCACTGGGGCTTTTCGCTGGCTGGATTCGGCATGCTGGCGG
>CAYRPX010000485.1:0-1802 GCA_964426195.1 uncultured Salinivenus sp. | reverse complement strand
ACTGCTTTTGGCCGACAGGCAAACGTGGCGCTCCCATCAACGCTCGCTGTGCCGCACAGATCAGAGAATTGTCTCCGCGGCACAGTCGACGAGGGCATCGACCCCCTCGGTGCCGACCGATAAGGATGGGATCCTCCTCCGGTGCATTGCCCAACACGACAGGGACCGAGCCGCTGGCCTCCAGGCACGAGTATACCAGCGGCCGCGGCAGGTGAAGCTGATCGGCAAACTGCCGGACCGTGCCGATGGCCTCGCGGTCCTCGGCGATTCGAAAAGCAACGTGGGACGCGGCATCCGGAGTCAGTTCCATCGCGGGCACGGAGCGATCATGAGACAAAGTGCGAGGGAGGTGAGGCAAATTCAGGCCAACACGACAACGACGATCCACCCGTCGGGAAAGCGAGACCCAGTTGCACGTTACGTTCCCTGCAGGGCCTCCTCTTTGACCTGTCCCCGGATGACAACGTGGCGGGTGGGACGCACACCCAGGTACGTCCGGCCGAGTCCGGTTCCCTCGTAGACGTGAACCGAAATCCCCGTGAGGGGCAAGGTGCTTTTGTCGGTAACTGACTGGAGCGCATCCACTAGGTCGTCCTCGCGGGTGAAGGTTCGTTTCGGCAGGCGGTCCGAACCGCCATTTGTTCGGTAATGGCGTCTGGGCATTGTTCCGTATCGCGTGCAGTTCGCAAAACAAACAGCAAAGAGCGACCCCCGTTCTCCCGATCAGGTCTCATCTTGGCTCCACGCGTCCTCGTAGTTTCGAAGCCACGTCTGTCTCTTCGCCCCGGTCCAGACAACTAGATACAAGGGCTGCGACTTGCCTCAAACGCAGGCGCTCCATCCGCAGCAGGAGGCTCCGGCCGGGGCACACCGCGCCTAGCGTTGTGTCCAGATCGGGGAAATAATCTTTAGGCGGTAAAACGATTTGCGGTAAAAACAAACGACCCGACTTAGCGCCGCAAAACGGCAACTCCAGGCTACGTGACGCGGCCGCACTCCATCAGGAGGCTATACGCGAACAGGAGGAGCACCGCTCTCCCGAACGCCATTCCGATGCTGCGCAGATCAAACCCCGAGAGGTCTCCGAAGCCGAGCTGCGTGCCAAGAAAGCCCAAAAACGCGCCGCCGATTCCGAGAAGGATCGTGATAATGAGAAAAGAGCATAAAGGACCGATGGCGGCCTTGAACTCCAACGCGACGAACCACAGAAAAAGCCCAGCTTTCCCTACAACTATACTCCGCACATGCGGAATCGTTGGTCCAGGGGCAACTCCATCAGGGCGCAGAGAAGGATTGTCAATTCCGGACGCGCGTCCCAGGACGCAGGCTTATCCGCCCATGGTCGTCTTCGTAGCCGTCGCGTCGACGACTGGCGTAATGACCAGCTGGCCCTGCTGGCTGCCCTCGACCGACTGTAGTTGGTTTTTCACCAGCTGTCGATGGTTTCTGTCCAACCGAGGGGGGAACAGGCTACTCTGTCCCATTTTCTTTTTCGTCGTCGAGCTTTCGGTAGAGAGTCTTTCGGCCAATTCCCAAAAGCCGGGCCGCGCGTCGCTTGTTACCCTCCACCTGTTTTAGCACGTGCTCGATGTAACGGTGCTCGATTTCAGCGAGGGACGGGAGCTCGTCGGGTCCGGAGAGGAGAAGGTTCAGCCCACCGCCTGCTTCTGCCGCGCCGCCTGCGTCGTGCTCTCGGATGCGTCCGGGAAGGGTTGCCGCCTCAACAACCTCTCCTGACGAGAACGTGACTGCCCGTTCGATCGCGTTTTCCAATTCGCGGACATTTCCCGGGAATGGATACG
>CAYRPX010000484.1:0-1805 GCA_964426195.1 uncultured Salinivenus sp. | reverse complement strand
AATGTTCGCGAGATTGATGTCGAGCGACTCCTCCCGGTCCATCAGGCGCGTGAGGAGCGGAATCTCCAGCCCTGTGAGGGCACCGATCGCCACGATCAGGCCGACGGCCACGGGCCAGAAGACCGCGCCGTAGGCGTAGGTGAGGTACAGAAGGGGCACGGCCAGCCCGCCCACCAGGCCGAGCATGATCTCGACGACGACGAAGGCGCGGAGCAGCTTGCTCTGGACGAACCGCGAGATGTAGGAGCCCAGCCCCATCGACGCGAGATACAGGCCGATGGTAACGGAGAACTGCTGGACGCTGTCGCCGAGGAAGTACGAGGCGGTCGTGCTGATGAGCAGCTCGTAGACGAGCGAGCAGAGCCCGGCCACGAACACCGAGAAGATGATCACCTTTTTGTTGCTCAACACGCCTCGCACGATGCCATCCAGTCATCAAACAAGCACGGCCTGCAGGCAGGGGCCTCCCTCGAACCAACTGCTCAAAGCCACAACGTACGCCCTCCTACGCCTCAACGTCTCCCCTCAACACGGCTATTTCCCCCCGCGAATCCCGCCGCCACGTTGACTCCCCGACCGCACACTGCGCCGCGCGTACACGTCCACGTCGTCATCGTGGTGCAACACCCTTGGCGGCCGTGTCTGCCGATCGGTGTCGGTCTCCGCCTGCTGCTCCCCGCCGAATCCGAGCACGCTGTACCCGAGCAGCCCCGCGTACAACAGGACGGCCCCGGCGATCGTGACAGTGCGAAAAGTCCGATCATCCATAATACAGCGCTTACCTGACCTAAAAAAACAACACCAAACGAGAAAACCCCCACGCCCCACCCCAAGAACATACAATCCCCCAATATCCCCCCTAATTTTCAATCTCCGACCCTCAATCTTCCAATCTCCTAACCTTCCCCTTCAAAACGCAGCGAGCCGCGAGAAGAAAACGTCCTCACGCTGAATTAGACGATTCCTCCACGATCGACAGTTCCGATAGGCTGATCGTCTCTCCGACCACCGCCTCGAGCGACTCGCCAGGCGTACCTTCAATCGTCACAAACCCCTGCACGTCCCCCTCATAGCTGTGATAGCGAATGGACGTGTTCTCCCGGCGCACCCTACCCGCATCCTCGAGCTTGTAGAGCCTCCCCTCCACACTCACAGCCTCCGGCAACTCGCCGTGCGTCTCAACATACCGCCGCACCGTCATCTCAGCTTCCCCCGGCCCAATACACGTCAGGTCATCGAGATCCACCGGCTTCGAGATGAGCCAGTTCTCCCAGTCGCTGTCGACCTCGTACTCGTGTTCCAGGTAGCGCGGGACTTTCGCCCCCGCATCGGTCGGCTGGAGCGACCACTCGTCGGCCATCCAGTCGTCGTACTCGCAGTGGAGCGGGTTGCCCACCCGCCACGTCTGCCCGTCGTAGCGGATTCGACCGCCGTCCTCCAGATGACTCACGAGCCGCTGGGACCGCCCCACCCGCGGCGCCACGACCAGCAGGGCCCCAAAGAAGAAGGCGAGGTACGCAGCGATGCGGATCGGAAGCGGATTTCCCCACCACGCCCGTTCGTACATTTCGAACGATACCGGGCCGAATTCAGAGGGGTTGACGTTGGCCTCCGTCTGAATCCGGACGTAATATGTGCCGGCTGAGGGCATCCGAAGCGTCGTCTGGTAGACCTCATCCTCTTCCTCCCAGTTCTCGTCGTCGTAGCCGGCGTAGTGCCAGAAGTCGCCCCCGAAGCTCGATAGGTACTCTTTGTTCTCGTCGAGAAACTCAATCGTGACAAAGCTCCAGCGCTGATAGCGACGT
>CAYRPX010000483.1:0-1819 GCA_964426195.1 uncultured Salinivenus sp. | reverse complement strand
TCCATCATTGCTTTTACCTGCTCGCGCGGCATTCGGGCAAAGGTGTTGAATTGGCCACCGGCCGCCAGGGCCTCCCCTCCGTCGAAGGTCACAACCTCGCCGTTCATGTACCCCGCGAGGTCACTGAGCAGGACGCACGCCAGGTCCGCAAGCTCGTCGGGGGAGCCGAAGCGGCCCACTGGAACGCGGTCTCGCATCTGCTGTGCCAGATCCTCGTCCGGCACGAGCCGGTCCCAGGCGCCTTCTGTGGGGAAGGGCCCTGGGGCAACGGCGTTCAGTCGAATGCCTTCGTTCCCCCACTCCGCTGCCAGGGATCGCGTCATGGCCACGACCCCAGCCTTCGACATGGCACTGGGAACGACGAAGGCACTACCGGTCTCTGCGTACGTGGTAGCGATGGAGAGCACGACGCCCTCGGTGTCCCGATCGAGCCACCGCTGGCCGCAAGCCTGGGTGCAATAAAACGAGCCGTACAGGTTCGTCTTGACGATGGCGTCGAAGCCATTCGGGGAAATTTCTTCCGTGGCCGCCAGAAAATTCGCCGCGGCATTGTTCACGAGCCGGGTAACGGGGCCTTGGCGCTCCTCGGCCTCCTGGAAGAAGGCCTGCACCGCCTCCGGGTCGCGGACATTGCACGAGATGCCCTCCGCGGTCCCCCCGTCCGCTTCAATGTCGGCCACCGTGTCCGCGAGCGGGTCCGGGCGGCGACCGTTGATGGTGACCGCGGCGCCGAGCTCGGCGAAGCGGAGCGCCATGGCGCGTCCAAGGCCGGTCCCCCCTCCGGTGACGACGATGTGGTGATCAGCGAGTAGGTTGGGGGCGAGGGAATCGGGCATGGGGAAGAGAGGAAATGGAAGAGGCAAAGAGGCGTCCGTGCTGGCGGCACGTCCAAGGTGGAATGTGCGGGAGGGCCCCCTCTCCGCCCGACTCACTCCTCCTCAATCACGAGCGCGTAGAGGTTGCGGAGCAGAATCTCCAGGTCAAAGGCTGTGCTCACCACCGCATCCGACAGATCGGTCTGGGCCTGGTACCGCCACCCCTCGGCGTCACGCGTGTACTGAGTGAGGAACGGCTTGTCGGGATCGAGCACCCAGTACTCTTGAAGCGGATCAAGGTTGGTATAGGCGGCCAGCTTGTCGCTATGGTCCCAGGCCTGAGTGGACTCGGAGCTCACCTCCACGATCAGCTCTGGGTTTTGAGGCGTGCGCGGGCGCGTGTCCTAGTGGGACGGATCACACGCGACGACGACATCCGGGTACACGTAGCCGAAGGAAACGCGCACCCGCTGATCAGAGGTCATCACCCAGCACCCTCTGGGCTGAAGACGTCGCCGAAGCTCTGAGACAACATTATCCTTGACCTGATTGTGTTCGGGTTCAGCACCGGCCATGGGAATCACGGAGCCATGTTGGAGCTCGTACCGTTCGTGCTCGGCCTCCGCGTCCAACTTCAGGTACTCGTCGACGGTGTAGGAACGGGTGGCGACGGCAGACATCATTCAGCGGTACATCGAGGAACGGGTTGGGGGCGAGGATGGACACTCTGTGAATTGGCTTGGCCGGCCCAAAGATCCAGGGACCGAGCGCACGGGGTGGTCCCGACGGCTCGTCCCCCGAATATCCTGCGTTCGGAACCGTCTTGGAACGGCCAGTCAGGCGGTCTCACGGGGTTCTGATGGATCGGAGGCGGGGCCAGTCTCCGGCTCAGGCCCTGCCGGCGCCCCGTCCCCTCGCAGCGGCGCACCGTCGCCCTGCTCCCGAGGCGCAACCTCCACCTGTGTCACGTCGCGCTCTAGGGCCTCCACGATCGACGAGTCGAG
>CAYRPX010000482.1:0-1829 GCA_964426195.1 uncultured Salinivenus sp. | reverse complement strand
TGGCGTAGGCCCACTGCTCGGCCTCGTCGAGGGTCAGGGTGAGGGGCGTGCAGTCACTTCGTCGCTCGCCGGTTTGGAGCCGGAGCCGCCTGGGCGCCGGGGCACGCACCTGCTCCAGATCGTCGAGCGGCAGGTGGCACCAGACGCGCCGCCGGCCCCACCACTCCGTCAGCTCCACCCGGTCCACGTAGAGCCGGAGCCGCGGCCACAGCGCCCACCGCTGGGGCACCCGGTAGGGGACTGACTGAATCGGCGACGCGTTAGGGCCGGAGAGTACGGAGAGCGCGGGCATGGCACCTTCCGGAGGGCACGGCGCCCACCGGCGAGATCGTCATCCGGCGGGCAATCGAGGTGAAACGGTGAGCGGTTGTTCTCTTCACCTGGGCAGGGTAGGGGACGGGGCGCGGCGAATTGCGACAAAACCCCCCGTGAAATGCGACATCGACCGACATTCTCCCCCGTGAGTTGCGCCGTCGTTTAAAATTAAACGTTCAATGTTGGAGGTTTAATGTTGAACGATAACTCGAAAAAGGTCCTCGAGCGATTGTCGGTGACCTCGCGAGCGGGGTCCGGTCGATAGACGGGTCAGTTTGAGCTGTGCGTCTCGGCGTACGCGGAGGGGCGGCAGTCGAACTGCTCTTCGAAGTGGCGCGTGAAGGTTTCGGGGGTGCCGAAGCCGACCCGGTAGGCGATCTGCGAGACCGAGTTGCCCCCGTCCGCCAGCAGCTCGGCGGCACATTCGAGGCGGTACCGACGCATGAACGTCGCCGCCGTGTGGCCGGTCAAGTCTTTGAGCTTGCGCTGGAGCTGGCGGGGACTGATGCCCACCTCCTCGGCCAGGTCGTCCACCGTCAGGGACGAGCGGGAGAGGTGCTCGTCCAGGGCGCCGGTCACGCGGGTGAGGAACGCTTCGTCGGCGGACGTCAGCTCCACCTCAGGCGTCAGGAGAGTGTCGGTCGCGGTGTCCGCCCAGGAGCGGCGCGCTTCCAGAAGCTGCTCGATCCGGGCCCGCAGCTCGTCGATGGAGAACGGCTTGGTGACGTAGTCGTCGGCCCCGGCCTCCAGCCCCGCCACCGCGTCCTCCTCGCCGGCCCGGGCGGTGAGGAGCAGAATGGGAATATGGTCCAGGGTGTCGTCGTCGCGGAGGCGGCGGGTCAGAGCCAGGCCGTCGAGTTCCGGCATCATGACGTCGGCCACCACCAGATCCGGCTCCCTTCGCCGCGCGGTGTTGAGCGCCTCGGTCCCGTCGGCTGTTTCCACCACCGTCCACTGGTCGTCGAGGTGGCGCCGCAGATAGGCCCGCACGTCGGCGTTGTCCTCGGCCACGAGGAGCACCGGTTCGTCCGATTCCGGCGCGGACGCGTCCGTGGCCCGGTCGTCCGACGTGGGTTCGCCGTCGCCCGAGGAGGCAAGTGGCAGAGTCGAGGGGGACGACGCGTCCGGGGCCACGGCGGTGGACTCCTCAACCGTGTCCGCGTCGACGACGGGGAGGGGAAGCCGAACGGTAAACGTGCTTCCCTGTCCAGGAGTGCTGTCGAGTTCAATGGTGCCCCCGTGCATCTCGGCAAACTCGCGGGCCAGCGCTAGGCCCAGGCCGGTGCCCGCCGCGTCCCCATCCTGCGACTGCGAGAGGGAAAACCGCTCGAAGATGTGGTCCTGCTGATCCTCGGGGATGCCGGGACCGGTGTCTTCAACCTCGACGACGGCGGTTGGGGGGGCATCCACGTCGGCGGACGGCTCTACGTGGAGCCGGACCGCCACCGATCCGCCCTCGGGCGTGAACTTGAGGGCGTTGGAGAGCAGGTTGTCAAAGAGCTGTTCGAGCTTCT
>CAYRPX010000481.1:0-1839 GCA_964426195.1 uncultured Salinivenus sp. | reverse complement strand
GGGCTGGCCGATGCGGTTCGACTCTTTCCAGGCTACGGCCCCGACTCGCTCGATGCCCCGGACATAAGCAGCGAGGCGGCGGCCCTGCGTCACTTGAAGAAAGCGGTGGAGCTGAAGCCCAGCTACGCACAGGCCCACTACTGGCTTGGCTTGCTTCATGTGGTCATCGGCCGCCCGGAAAAGGCCCTACGGCACGCCCGGCGGGCCGTGGACCTGAACCCTCAGCACTGGGCCGCAACCGTGGTCCTCTCCCAGGCCTCCCTCATGGTCGACCAACCGAAAAAGGCTCTCGCGCCGGCGCGTTGGCTTCGGCGCATGAAGCCTGGGCCCCGACTCCGACCGAATCGCCTTGCTCCTGTCTACGGCTAGGAATCGAGGGTTACGCGCGGATTGGTGGGATGGAATACTCCCTCGGGATTGTCCAGCCAGACCCAGACGTGTAGCGTCCAGGAACCGATCTCATGCTCGTAATGCCAGTCGTCGGTCGTCTGGCCGGAAAATGGGGTAGGAAGATCTCCTTGGGAGATGTTTTTCCCGGGGTCAGGAACGACGTATTCTACGGCCCCGAGATTGCGGGTCTTCTGGTTCGGGTCATTTGAGTCGTAGACCAGCGCTTCTGGCTGGGTGATGTCAATGTTATTTCCATCGGCGAGCAGCGATCCTTTCACGTAGTGGAATCCCATCCCCGAGACAAAAGGACTCGTCTGCTGATAGCCGTCATCCTTGGCGGCCTCCACGTCCTGATACTTGCTTGTCGCTTCCCGAACGGTCGCCAGCTGCTTCTGGAGGTTCGGCTGTCCCTGATTGGCTGCGGGGCCCTGGGCAGTTTGCTGGGCAAGGGCGTCCGGCCCAGTCGTTTCATCGGGTTGGACGGCGGTCGGTTGCTCGTCACATCCGACAAAGAAAAGTCCAAACGATAATACGAGCGGAAGAACTGCAGTTGAGCGTGTCATAGCGTAGGTCCTGTGTTTGTTGTGAAACAAACGCGCATCTGCCGCTGAGACCAGGACAGACTAGAAGAGCAGAACCGGAAACTTCAGGGGTCTGCTACCGACTTACCCCATTGCCCCGGTCGACTTGGCCTCGGATCTCGCCCGGCACGTTCGCCTCCGTGTGTACCTGCACGTAGGTGTTGCCCTTCTTCATCGCCTCAATGAGGGCATCAAAGTCGCCGGCAATCGGTCCGCTCACGTCCGAGGCCGTAATGGTGCCCTCGGCCAGCGTGCCGTTTAGAGTTACCGGATCGGTAAATGGGTCACCAAACAAGAACACGACGATGCCTCCATTTTCACCAGCAGGCGCCTTGTGAATGTGGGCTCCGATCACGTTCTCGATGTTGGCGACGTTGAGCTTGAAGCTCAGCTCGTCGCCGGCCTTGTTGAGCTTCAGCTTCGCCAGTCCCTGGGCATCGGTGTCGACCGGGGGCACGACCTCGTCGCCGCTGAGCGGAGCGGCGAAGTTCTGGGGCGTCGCAGGCATTGCTCCGTTCCCCGGAGCGACTGTTACCGCGCTCTCTTCTGGGGCGTTCGCCTTCTCTGGGACGTTCGCCCCCTCCGGACTGGTGGGCCCGCCGTCGCACGCGGTGATCAAAAGTCCAAACGAGAGTGCAAGTGCGAGAACTGCAGTCAACCGTCTCATGGCTAGTTTCGCAGACTGTGAATGAGATATCGGAAGTTGGAGGGTCGTGCATATAGGTGCCTCGTACTGCGTTCGTGCACGTCTTCGCAAACTTTAAGTGAAGTATAGGAAGTAAACGTGAGTTATGTCAAGAAGAAATGTAACATGTTTAGGGCAATTTCATCTTAAAAATCCTCAGTCACGAACTGACTGCCCTGGACC
>CAYRPX010000480.1:0-1863 GCA_964426195.1 uncultured Salinivenus sp. | reverse complement strand
CCTTCGGCCTGAATACGCGGCTCAAATGTCTCAAACGGTCTTTTCAGTAACTTAATACTGGGAATCTGGCCATACCGTGGAGTCAGTCAGAAGATTAGTATCGTCAATAGTTGGTCTCGCCCGTCGTGTTTGTAAAAACAGTTTGCGCGAACGTTATTCGCCGGGCCGTTCGAAGGCGCCGAGTTGCTGCAAGAGGCCCAGGATGTTGTTTTGGGCCCACGTCTCGACGATCTGCCCGTCCTCGAGCCGGTGGATGTGGATCCCCTCGACCACGGCTTCTCCCGTCGCTTCGATCCCCATGAACCCGCCTTGGTGGGTGCCGGTGGCCCGATCCCGTCGGACCACCTTTTCGCCCTCGGCGATCAGGTCCTCGACCCCGCAATCGATGTCCGGAACCGCGGCTCGAAGCCGCGTGACGTATTCCTTGACGTCATCCGGGCCGTGGAGGGGCTCGGGGATCCCAGAATTGTACTCGACGTAGTCGTCGGCGATGATCTCGTCGATGAGATCAAGGTTCCCCTCGCTGATGACCTCTCTTGGGTATTTTCGGACGATTTCCTTGTTTGCAGTCTGCTGGGTTGCCATGGGTCACTTGCCTCCAGGCGGCTCGATGACACCGAGCTGCAGAAACATTCCAAACAGGTCGGGAAGGCTGATCACTTCGACCAGCTCCCCGTCGTCGAACCGGTAGCAAACGAAGTCCGCCACCTCGATTGTGGCTCCGGTCGGTTCGATGCCGAATATTTCACCTTCGTGCGTTCCGCCCCACGTACAATACGCCATCACCAAGTCCCCCTCGGCGACGACTTGGTTGGTCTCGAAGGACTGGTCCGGGAACCCCGCCCGGACCATGCGAAATCCCTCCTTGTACGCCTCGCGCCCGTGCACGGTGCCACGGACTTCCTGTGGGTGACCGTGGAGGACGACATCCTCAGCCATAACCTCGTCTATGGCGTCCTCATCGTCGCCGTCCCAAACATCAAAGATCCGTTGTGCTGCACGTTTGTTCGTTTCTTGTTGGCGTTGTGTGCCTGACATGTGTTTGCTCCTGGGGGTCGAAGGATCGACCAGTTGACCACGTGCCCGCTCCGTGACCCCTCCTGTATCGCGGACCCGGTCAGGGACGGCCTGTCCGTCCACTCCCCTCATGGCCAATCCTCACCACCCGTTACCACGTAGTGGGAGATAAATATTATTTGAACGACATTTCAGTTGGATATCCAATTGAACGGTTTTTCAGTCAGATGAACAAGGTGAGGGGGTCGATTGCCGCGATGATCGGTCGGAACGATCTCCTCTCCAACCATGTCGCGAGTTAACAATGGCCAACATTTTACGGTGATGCTTGGCAATAGCTGGTATGGATTCACCGACCGCGAAAGATTCGACCCAACCGGATGCGGCCGCCAAAAACGAGGCGTTCAAACTGCTTTCGGACGAAACGCGCCTCGAGTTACTGGAGGCCCTCTGGGAGACGTATGACCCGGTGGATTCAGAACCCGTTCGGTTCGCCGATCTCCGCGAGCAAGTAAGCATCACCGACTCCGGCCAAGTCCACTATCACCTCGATAGGCTCACGGGCCACTTCGTGCGCCACACCGAGGAGGGCTATGCCCTCAGAGAATCGGGAAAGCGGATCGTCCGGATGCTCCTTTCAGGAATCGCTCTCGACGATCCAGAGATTGAGCCGGTCGAGGTCGACGGGGCGTGTCCGTATTGCGGCGGCGAACCGCTACTGCTTAGTTACAAGGACGGCTGGCGCTACTTAGAGTGCACCGACTGTGACGTCCGGTGTGTCCCGGCCTTTCCACCGGGCGTCATCAGCATGAGCGAGTTCCCCCCGTCGGGTTTGCGGGACCGAAC
>CAYRPX010000479.1:0-1867 GCA_964426195.1 uncultured Salinivenus sp. | reverse complement strand
GCGCCACGGCACCCTCGACACCACCATGATCTACTACAAGAAGCAGGGCCTCCTAAAACGCGACCCGGAGGAACTGGAAGACCTGGACGTTTGAGGCGTGATGCGTGAGACTGTGATTCGTGGGGGGTGATGCGTGAGGGCGTGATGCGTGAGGGCGTGATGCGTGAGGAGCCGACTGTTCCCTCCTCTACACCTTCCCACCTTCCACCTTCCCACCTTCAACCTCCTAGTCCCTACAGTGCATCGAGATCGGCCTGGAGCGTGAACTGGTGAAGCCCCCCCAGCTCCGACCACGAATTGTAAGCGTAGTCGACCGAGATGCCACCGACCGCGAGCCCAAACCCCCCACCAAGGCCACCAAGATCGAAGCGGTCGGCCAGGGCGAGGTCGCGGCTGCGACGGTGATTGTAGCCCAAACGCAGGCGTAGGACCTCTCCCAGTCGCATCTCCCCCCCAAAGGTCAGGTGGGCCAGCACGTGATCAACCGTCGACCCGTCCTCGACACCGGTGCCCGCCTCGGTCAGGTTGTACGCCGTGATTGACACGAGAAGAGGCAGGTGGGCCAGTCGCTTCGACAGACCGACCTGGAGATCGAGCGGGAGGGTGGGGGCTTTGTTCGCAAAGTTATCGATCGCCCTCCCTAAGTGGCGAAGCGAGGCGCCAACTGCAAGCTGATGAGCGGGCACGCGATAGAGCACCCCGAGGTCCGTCGCCAGGGCCGTGGCCTCCGCTTGCTCAATTTGCGTATAGAGCATGTGCACGTTGGCTCCGTACCGGACGCGAGGCCCGAGGGCGCGGGCCGCCCCGAGGGTCAGGGCCACATCTCCGGCCGCAAAGGTGCCAGTCCGTTCTCCTCTCCTGTTTCGCCCCTCGATAGTGCCCCAGTGCACGAAGCGAAGCCCCCCACTGACCGTCGTTCCCCCCAGGCCCATCCCCGTGTGGCTGTAGGCGACTGTACCCGCATTGATGCCCGCAAGATGACTGAGGTAGGAGAGCGACGGAATTCGGCTCGTGGCCGGCCCCGGAACGGCCGGATTGTAGAACAGCGCGTTGACATCCCCATCATCCACCGCCGTGAACGCCCCCCCCAACGCCGCCGCCCGGGCTGAGGCATCGAACCGAAGAAGGTTGAAGCTCGAGAGCGAACTTCCCGGCTGGGCCGTCACAGAGGATGCCATCAGCCCTCCCAGCAGAAATACCCAAACAGCGAGACGGGAGTACATTGGTTGGACCTCCAAGAAGACGAGACAGTACCGATTGCGCCCAATGGCCCGACGCGAAGGGGGTTCCGTTCCTCTTCTCCCAGCTGGATGGGGAACGCGACCCGGTGCCTTCCGTGCCATTCGTGTTGTAACAACCCGCTGTCCGGCTTTTGGACAGTACGTCCGTAGCGGTGGTCACCGCTGACACACGGCTTTCGTCGTCGCTCTTCACAGCCACGCGCCCCTTTCGCACACATGTTTGAATGGATCAAAAATCTGTTCGGCGATCCGAATGAGCGGGAACTCAACAAGCTCTGGCCCATCGTCGAGGAGATTAACGAGCATTACGAGGAGCTCCAGGACCTAACCGACGACGAGCTCCGAGCAAAGACCGACGAGTTCCGCGAGGAGATTCAGGCGTCCGTCGCCGACATTGAGGAGCGGCAGGACGAAATTCGGGAAAAGCTGCGCCGAGCGCCAGGACCGGAGGCACCGATCGGCGGGGACGGCCAGGTGGCCGAACTGGAGGGGGAGGACCTTTCGCTCGACGAGCGCGACGCCCTGTACGACGAGTTCGACGAGCTTGAAGACGAGTGGCAGGACACGGTCGAAGACAAGCTGTGGGAGCTGCTTCCCGAGGCCTTCGCGGTCATCAAGGAGACGTG
>CAYRPX010000478.1:0-1876 GCA_964426195.1 uncultured Salinivenus sp. | reverse complement strand
CAACGCAACAACGGGAGGTGCCGTCCGAATAGAAGCGCTGCTCCCGGTATTGCGTATTTCGTATTGCGCATCCCGTCTCGCGGAGCAAAAAATACGCAACACGCAATACGATCTGCTCGATTCTCTGCACCTGCGTTCGTCCCCGTACATGGACACCGTCACTCGTCTTGCGCTCGCTCTTCTCCTTTGCGGAGGGAGCACGCTTTTCTCTCCTCCCGTTCTGGCTCAACAGCGTCCCGACACCCTTCGTCTCGACGCCGCCGTCCAGCGCGCCCTCCAGAACAACCAGCAGGCCCAGATTGCCCGGCGCGAGGTCGACATCGCCGAGAACAACGTCTCGCTCGGCAATGCCGGTTTTCTACCGACGCTCACGGGGCAGGCCGGGTACTCGGAGACGGTCGCGTCGTCCGATCAGACGTTTCTTGGGGGGCAGACGCAGAACACGGACGGAGCGAAAACGACCCAGTCGAACGCCGGGGTCGACCTTCGGTGGACGGTGTTCGACGGGCTGCAGCCCTTCGCGACGTACGACCGCCTCGGGGCCGAGCGCGACCGGCAGGCGGCCGCAACGACAGAGGAGCTGGAGGCCCTGGTGGCCGACGTGATCGACGGCTACTACGACGTGGCGCGGCGGCAGCAACAACTGGCAGTGCTGCGCGAGGCGGTCTCCATTTCCCGCGAGCGCCTTCGCATCGTCAAGCTGCGGCGCAAGCTCGGCTCGGCGTCGGACCTGGAGGTGCGGCAGGCACGGGTCGACCTCAACGCCGACTCGACGCGTGTGCTGCGTCAGCAGACCGAGCTCGCCAATGCGAAGAGCCAGCTCAATCGGCTCCTGGGCCGCCCCGGCGACGCGCCGGTCCGATACGCCGTCACCTCGTCGATTGCGGTGGACACGAGCCTCGGGTACGGCTCGCTCCAAGGGGCGGCCCTCCAAGAGAGCCCTGCGCTCAAGCAGGTTCGAGAGGCGTTGCAGGCCGCACAGGCTGCAAAACGGGAGACTCGTGCCGACCTCTTTCCTTCCCTCGACGTGACGGCGGGGTACGGCTACTCACAGCTCGATGCCGAGAGCGGCTTCTTGCAGTCGAGTACGAGCACCGACCTTACCTACGGCGTGTCGCTCACGTTCGACCTCTTCGACGGCCTCAACCGCTGGCGCCGCACACAGAACGCGGAGATCCGGACCACAAATGCGCGCCTCGCCGTCGAGGACGTGCGCGCCCGCCTCACCACCGAGCTCACGAGCGCCTACGAGCGGTACCAGAACCGCCTCCGGCTCGTGGACCTTGAGCGACAGAACCTCAATGCCGTCCGGGCCAACGTAGACGTGGCCCTGGAGCAATTTGAGCTCGGCACCATCACGAGCGTCGAGCTTCGCGAGGTGCAGGAGCAGTTTATCCAGGCCGAAAGCCGTCTCTTGACGGTTCAGTTCGAAGCGAAGCAGGCTGAGGTGGAGCTCCTGCGCCTCAGTGGCCAACTCCTTGACAAGTATGGAGGGAGGTAAGTGTGGACGTAGGGAAGCATCTGTGCATCCATTCTTCCATGCCCCCATACCTCCGTCCTCAAATCCGGCAGGTGCGAATGTCGGTGATGATGATGCCGCGAGCGTCGATCTCCGTCAGGGCGTCCATGACTTCGTTGACTGCGTCGCGCTCGATCATGGCCTTCACGGCCACCCAGCCCTCCCTGCTCAGGGGTGAGACGGTGGGCGACTCGATGCCGGGCGTGATCTCGCGGGCCTCCGGAAGGTGATCCTCCGGCAAGTCGTACTCGACGACCACGTACTCGCGGGCCACAATGATGCCCTTCACCCGCTCTGCGAAGTGCTGTGCAGCCTCGTGCTGCATGGTCGTGCCGTTCTGAGCAATCAGGACGGCCT
>CAYRPX010000477.1:0-1881 GCA_964426195.1 uncultured Salinivenus sp. | reverse complement strand
GTTTACTCCCTTAGCAGGGGAGCGCCTTCGACCGCTCGGCCACCTCTCCATCTTCTAGCGTGTGATATGCCAGACGGACAGGAATGTTGCAGTACCACGGTCCCGCCCCGGACACTGAACGAAACGTCCATCCGTCTATCTATTCCCCCCTCAATTTATTGCGACTCTTCCAGCGCCTCGGCCCCGCTGGTAATCTCCAAGAGCTCACGGGTAATGGCACTCTGCCGGGCGCGGTTGTACTCGAGCGTGAGGTCCTCAATTAACTCTTCAGCGTTTTCCGTCGCATTGTCCATTGCCACCATGCGGGCCCCTTGCTCGGCGGCGTTCGATTCGAGAAGCGCCCGCCACATCTGGTAGTAGAGAAACCGCGGGACAAGCTCGTCGAGCAGCCCTCGCGCATCCGGCTCAAAGATGTAGTCGATGGCCTGCCCATTTTCCGGCAACCGAACCGTATCGGTCTCCTCCTGCATCACCGGCGTTTCAAAGCGCTCTTCCGGGATCGGAAGCAGAGGCTCCACGATCTGATTCTGGACGATTGTGTTCTTGAACTCGTTGTACACGAGCTTCACCTCCCCCCAGATGCCGCGTTCGAAGCCCTCCACGGCATCCTGCACCACCCGCTGCGCGACCTCAAATGTGAGATCGTCGAAGATGCCCTGATAGTCCCCAACGAGTCGGTAATCCCGTTTCTGGAAGTGCGTGTGTCCCTTTTCGCCTACGCACAGCAAAAACAACTCGTCGTCCTGTCGCTCCTGAGCGTAGGAGGTTTCGATTAAGTTCTCGGCCGTCTTAATGGCATCGCTGTTGAAGGACCCGCACAGTCCCCGATCGGCCGTGATCACGAGTACGAGCGTCCCGGTCGCCTCGTCCGGCGCCTGAAAGAAGGGATGGGCCGTCGGATCGAGCTCCCGCTTTAGATGATTGGTGAGCTCACCAATTTTGTAAGCGTACGGCCGAGTCTCGAAGATTTTCTCCTGAGCCCGACGCAGCTTGGCGGCCGCCACCATCTTCATGGCTCGCGTCACCTGCTTGGTGTTCTCAACCGACTCAATGCGGTTCCGAATGTCGCGAAGATTCGCCATGGGTCAGGCGGTTAAAGCTTTTGAGTAGTGACAGGGAGACCGCGTGAGGGCAACGGACTGGAACGGAGGGCAGAAGCAATATCCGCGTTCGAGTCAAGAGCCATGAATGGGATGTCCCCGTGGAGAATTCCTCATGACTCATCACTCGTGACTCATAGACTCAAGGCTACGCAGCGGCCTCCTCCAGCACATCCTCTTGTTCTCCCTCTTCCTCCTCCGCGTACACGTCGGCCAAGTCTTCAGCGACGGACTCGAAGGCCTCTTCGGCTGTGTCTGTGAGTTCTTCCGTCTCCCGAATTTCGGTGAGGACCTCATCGTGCTGAAGGCGGAGACGCTCTAGGTACTCTTCCTCGAACTCCTGAATGTCGTCGATATTCACGCCATCGAGGTAGCCGTTGATGGCGGCGTGAATGATGGCCACCTGCTCCTCGAGCGGCACCGGAGAAAACTCGTCCTGATTCAAAATTTCGACCAGCCGCTCTCCGCGGTTCAACTGCTGCTGTGTCGACTCGTCAAGATCGGAGCCGAACTTGGCGAAGGCCTCCAACTCCCGATACTGAGAGAGGTCAATGCGGAGCGTGCCCGCCACGTCCTTCATGGCTTCCACTTGCGCTGCCCCTCCGACTCGAGAGACGGACGTCCCGACGTCGATCGCCGGACGGGTGCCCTCGTTGAAGAGGTCCTTTTCGAGATAAATCTGCCCGTCGGTAATCGAGATGACGTTCGTTGGAATGTAGGCCGACACGTCCCCAGCCTGCGTCTCGATGACCGGCAGGGCCGTGAGCGATCCTCCTCCCTG
>CAYRPX010000476.1:0-1887 GCA_964426195.1 uncultured Salinivenus sp. | reverse complement strand
CGGCGATGCCCGTCACCGTGTTCGTGGCGCCGGGGCCGCTCGTGACGAGGACCGTGCCGACGCGGCCGGTGGCCTTGGCGTAGCCCTCGGCGCCGTGCGTCCCGCCCTGTTCGTGCCGGACGAGCACATGGTCGTACGACGGCTGGATGCGCTCCATCGCGTCGTAGATTTTAATGACGGCCCCCCCAGGATGTCCAAAGATGCGGTCCACCCCCTCTTCTTCGAGAGCGCGAACGAAGATTTCGGAGCCTTTGAGGGTCGGGGCGGCCGACACACCATTCGCGGTTGCCGTCGTCGATTCGGAGGATTGCAAGGTGTCAGTAGGCATTGGTGGAAGCAGCCTGGTGTTTGGAGAACGTCGCAGCGGAAAACAGAACACACCGCCCCGGCTCGATTGATCCATAGACCGGCGTCACGAGTGCCGCTGGGACCTTGAAGGGGACGCCAAAGACAGACGTCGGGTGTGCAGGGGCAAAGGACCGAACCATGATGACACCGGACAAGAAAGGAGGCATCGGCGGGGCGAGGGGCCAATCCCCTCGACGCTACACGATACCGAGTGTCATCGTTGTGAAGGGATTGGCCGTCGGTTTTTAATCCGGAAGAATCGCAATAAGAAGAGCGAGTGCGAAGCGCCGAAGCACATTCTGCACTCGTACTAGTACGGCAATCCCTCCAAAAGTGATCAAACGACCCGCCAAGGACCGAAACTCCCGGGATGAAAGTCGGACCAAGCCGGACGCCGGAGTAAGGGGCGGAAAGGATGGCGTCAGCATCATAGAGGAAGGTCGTCCTTTGAAGGTTTACCCTAATTAGACAGACGCGTCGACGCCTGTCAAGTTTAGGAGAGAACCCCGGAATTGACCCCTAAAAAGGGAGATACTCTGAGAAGAAGCGCTTCCATGGTAAAAATAGTCGAAAAAATGTACTATTTAGATCAAATATTTACAGGATAAATCTCTAAGGAGACTAAAAATTTTCTCCGGAATAATATAAATAAGATTTAAATTCACGATATAGTAATAATTGGAACGGACTGAAAGCGGAGGACTGATAATCTTGAGAGTCCGTGTTGGGGCGCGTGGTTCCTCAGCAATGATCACTTCTCATTTCCGGGCGCGAGTCCCTAGGACTCGAGCCGTTCTTTCAAATTGTATAGGAGTGCACGGACCTCGCGTTCATTGTAGCGCCGGAGAGGGAAACGAACCAGAGGCCGACAGATCCGTGGTCCCGGAACCTGATATGTTGCCGCGTAGGTGAAGCGGCAGCCGGTGCGGGAACTCTCATAGTACCACCGAATGGTGCCCTGTATCTCCCCCTCTACCGACCACACGATACGTTTATTGGGCACGTAGTCGGTGGCTTGGACCTCTCCAGAAAACGACAACCCGAAGATGCGGTAGGTATAGCGGACCCGCGATCCCCCATTCGGCAGCCGCTCAATAAGGGTGGACTGCAAGAGGCTCGGCGTGATCTCGGCCTGGCGAGCTGGGGTATCCATGAACGCAAACACGCGGTCAACGGGAGCCGCCAGGGAAACGTGGTCGCGGACCGTAACCATGACGGGCCGGACGCTTGATCGGGGGAAGAAAGAATTACCGGCGGAACCGAATGTCTTGTACTCGGCGGACGATGGAGACGACGAAGCCCATTGAGAGTACGATAATTCCGATCCAGAGGATACTGATCAGGGGCTTCGTGTAGGCCTGAACGACCACCCAGTTGTCCGGCATCACATTTACTCCCTCCACGGCAAACGTTGCCTTGCCGCTGTTCGCGTCCATCTCGGTAAAGGCCATGCGGAGATTCCAGTCTGCAATTCGGTTCTCGACGTACTGCTGGGAGTTGTCGTTCATCACGACGTAGATGGGCATGAGCGACCGGGTC
>CAYRPX010000475.1:0-1894 GCA_964426195.1 uncultured Salinivenus sp. | reverse complement strand
TTAGAAGATACGGCTCCATCGGCAGAAGTTGCCAGTACTTGTGGGTAAAAGACAGACTGGAAGTCGGGGGTGGTTTAGTGGAAACTCGTGGTCGATGTGCTACCGGGACACCGAGCTTGAGCGCCTCAAGGAGCATATTATGCCCCAATTTTATGAGGAGGGGATGTGGCGCGGCGAGGTGCCTGGCCAGCGGAGGGACGGGACGCTGTTCCCACAAGCGATCACGCTTACCCTCCTGGACGACGGAGGCATTGTCTGCGTGTGCCGCGACATCACCGAGCGGAGGCGCCGCAAGGAGAAGTTGGAGCGCCAGAACGATCTCTTCCAGCAGGCCCAGGAAATTGCCAGTGTCGGCGCTTGGGAATATGACGTGCAGACGGAAGAATTTACGCTCACCGACCAGGGGTACCGGATCCACGGCTTTGCACCTGACGGCGATATGACGCCGGACCGAAGCCATGAGCTATTTCACCCCGAGGACCGCCCCGAGGCCGATGAGGCGTTTCGCCGAGCCGTCGAGGAGGGGGAGCCCTACGACATCGAAGCCCGCCTGATTACAGAAGAGGGAGAAGAGCGGTGGATTCGCACCCGCGGGGAGCCGCAGCGTGAGAACGGGAAGGTGGTCCGCGTCCGGGGGGCGATTCAGGACATTACCCATCTGAAAGAGCGGGAGCATGCCCTCCGCGAGCGCCAGCAGAAGATCGAAGCGCTCTACCAGGCAACCGAGCATCTCCTCACGGCCAATACTGCCGACGCAGTTGGGGAACGGATCCATGACCTGCTCACCGAAACGTTCGACGTGCCGGTTATGGGCACCTCCCTGGTGGAAGGCGAGACGATTGTCCCCTACTGGATCACCCTGGAAGAAGACTACGAGCTGCCGCCCATTCAGGAGCTCGACGTTCGGGGAGATAGTCTCGGGGCTCAGGCTCTCCGCACCGGCGAGATTGTCGTGAAGGACGATCTTCCGGACGTCCAGAACGAGGTTCCCTATGGGGACTTGCGGACGGCTGCCTGCATTCCGATTGGAACTCGAGGCCTATTATACCTCGGGGATGTCGAAACGGGGGGCTTCGACACGTTTGACCTTCACCTCCTCGACGTTCTGGCCACTCACGCCACCGTCGTGTTCGACCGGATTGAGCGGGAGGAACGGGTCCGGAACCGTCACCAGAAGATCGAGGCCCTTTACGAGGCGACCCGTCGCCTTCTGAAGACAAAAAGCCTTGAGGCGGTCTCCAGCCGCATTCACGAAGTACTCCAGGCCGTCTTCGACTTTCCCTTTAGCAATACGGGGTTTGTGGAGGGAGAGAAAATCGTCCCCCAGGAAAACGCCACCGACGAGACGGTTGAGGTCCCCGTGCCCACTCCACAGCCTGTTGACGGAGACACGGTCTCGGCCCGGGCCCTCCGGGCAGGCGAGGCGGTGGTGGTCAAAGCGGTCGAGGTGCTCGACAACGACGTCGACTACGGGGACTTGCGGGCGGCCGCGGGGGTGCCCATCGGGGCGCACGGCGTGATCGTCATCGGGAAGGTCGAGGGAGGGAACTTTGAGCCGTTCAACTTGCGCTTAATTGAGGTGCTGGGCAGCTACGCCGCGTTGATCCTCGACCACCTGAAGCGGGAAGAACATCTCCAACAGGCAAAGGAGGAGGCCGAGCGGGCCAACCGGCTCAAAAGCATCTTTCTCGCCAACATGAGCCACGAGATCCGCACGCCGCTGACCTCGATCATCGGATTCGCCGAAATGCTCGGTACCGAGATCAGCCAGCTGGAGGTACCCCCCGCAAGTTCTCTTCTCGACTACGTGGACCTGATCGAGCAGGGCGGCAAGCGCTTGCTGGAAACCCTCGAGGGGGTGCTCAATCTCTCGAAACTGGAGGCCGGGCAGATG
>CAYRPX010000474.1:0-1908 GCA_964426195.1 uncultured Salinivenus sp. | reverse complement strand
ACGAGATGATCCGCCGCGAGGTGCGCTACGGCCTCTGCACGATGTGCGTGGGGGGTGGGATGGGCGCGGCAGGGGTGATCGAGAATTTGCGCCTCTGAGCCTTCGGCTCGTACGTGTATCGGGAGGGCTGGATGAGAGGACTTAAAAGCGATTCCACTTCATCCGACCAGACCTCCAACTCTCCTCACCGCCACGTGTAGAGAACTTGCAAAGGATAACACCGTTAAGTATTATGAAAGTGTGAGTTAACGGTGTTAACCAATAGGCGCGGGCCTGCATCCGATGCGCTGTAGCCGCGCGTCATTCTCGATCTCGTTCACAACCCAGGAGGGCTCGCCATGAACTTGCCGCTGTTCGACGTTTTCGCAGGCATGCCGACCGTTGGGGTCGTTTCCGGGGCGCTCATCGTTCTCTTTGTGCTGGGCTACACGGGAGCGCCGCTGTGGATTTGGGCGATGGCCGGGGCCGTTGGCCTCTACGGGGGGGGTGCGCCGCTTTGGGTGTGGATTCCCTACGGCGTACTCGTGGCCGTTTTCAACGTCCGGCCAATCCGCCGTCGGGTGTCCACTGGACTCATGCAGTTGATGGAGGTGCTTCAGTTCCTGCCGAAAATCTCGGAGACGGAGCAGACGGCGATTGATGCAGGATCGGTGTGGATGGACGGGGAGCTGTTTTCCGGGAATCCGGACTTCGAAAAGACGCTCGACCAGCTTTACCCGGAGCTCTCGGACGAGGAGCAGGCGTTTCTCGACGGGCCCTGCGAGGAGGTGTGTGAGATGGTCGACGATTGGAACGTGCACCAGCGCGGAGATCTCTCGGCTGAGACGTGGGATTATCTGAAAGAGAAGGGATTTTTTGGACTGATCATTCCGGAGGAGTACGGGGGGAAGGGGTTCTCGGCGGCGGGGCGGAGTGCGGTGGTGCAGAAACTCGGCGCTCACTCTGTGCCGCTCGGCATTACGGTCATGGTGCCCAACTCGTTGGGCCCGGGCGAATTGCTCCTTCATTACGGTACCGACGAGCAGCAGGATCATTACCTCCCGCGGCTGGCGGAAGGGGAGATCCTTCCTGCATTTGCCCTGACGGAGCCGAACGCCGGGTCGGACGCTGGAGCCATGGAGTCGCACGGCGAGATCTTCGAGGACGAAGACGGGGAGCTCAAGCTCCGCCTCAATTGGGAAAAACGGTATATCTCGCTAGCTGCCATCTCGGGCGTGCTTGGTCTGGCGTTTAAGCTCAAGGATCCCAACAACCTGCTCGGTAAGGGCGAGGACCTCGGCATTACCTGCGCGCTCGTCCCCACGGATACCCCGGGCGTGAAGCTGGGCCGCCGTCACGACCCCCTCGGAGTGGCGTTCTACAATTGCCCGACGGAAGGGGAGGACGTGGTCCTTCCCATCGATGCCATCATTGGAGGCGCAGAGGGGGCTGGCCGCGGCTGGGCGATGCTCATGGACGCCCTCTCGGCGGGACGGGGCATCATGCTTCCCGCCCAGGCCGTGGGCGGCGGCAAGTTTGTGACGCGTGTCGCCGGCGCCCACACGGCGGTGCGGGAGCAGTTCGGGCTTTCGATTGGCAAATTCGAGGGCATCGAGGAGCCGCTCGCTCGGATTGGGGGCTACACCTACCTCATGGACGCGGCGCGGCATTACACGAACGGGGCGGTCGACCAGGGCGAGAAGCCCGCTGTCGTGTCGGCCATCATGAAGTACAACACCACCGAATTGCAGCGCGACCTCGTGAACGACGGAATGGACATCCTGGCGGGCAATGCCATCTCGCGCGGCCCCAACAATCTGTTGGGATTGGCCTACCAGGCGCAACCGATCAGCATTACCGTGGAGGGGGCCAACATTCTGACGCGGACGATGATGATCTATGGTCAGGGGGCGATTCGGTGCCACCCGT
>CAYRPX010000473.1:0-1911 GCA_964426195.1 uncultured Salinivenus sp. | reverse complement strand
ATGAACCAGTCTGATCCGGTCATTTATGCCCTAGAAATGGATATGAAAGAGGTGCTATTGTCCTACGAGATCTTCGAGCCTCGAACCGGTGTCGCTCCTTCCATTTTCGGCTGCGGCCTGATGCTTCTGCTCGTAGGAAATCACATCTCGCAGAATGTCGCCCGTCGAATGCTCCGGCTCAAAACCCGTGAGCCTCTGCAGTTTGGAAATATCTGGGGTACGACGCTTCATGTCCTCAAAGCCGGGTCCGTAGACCTCCTCGTAGGGAACATGCTCAATCTCCGACGAAGATCCCGTGAGAGCAGTTATCCGCTCGGCGAGGTCATTTATGGAAATCTCCGCCGGCCGGCCGAGATTTACGACTTCCCCTACCGCATCCGGCGTTTCCAACAACTCGAGAATCGCTCGCACGGCGTCGGCCACGTGGAGAAAGCAGCGCGTCTGAGTGCCATCCCCGTGCACCTCAATGGTCTCTCCCGCCAGGGCGCGTTTAACGAAGGAGGGGACGACCATGCCATAACTCCCAGACTGCCGGGGGCCTACGGTGTTGAAGAAGCGAGCCGTGACGACGGACAACTCGTGCTTGTCGTAGTACGCCTGCGCCAAAAACTCGTCCATCGCCTTCGAACAGGCATACGCCCAGCGCCGCTTCGAGGTGGGGCCGAGCGTCCAGTCGGTTTTTTCGCTCAATGCATCGAGCTCTCCATCCTTGTGCATGGCCTTCCCGTAGACCTCCGAGGTGGAGGCCACCAGCGCTTTCTTGTCGTGGTAGTGCGCGAGCTGAAGGACATTTTCCGTGCCGCCAATGTTCGTCTGAATGGTCTCGACGGGCTTTTCCATAATCAACCGGACGCCAACGGCGGCGGCGAGGTGAACGATGCGGTCACACTCGACGACGCATTGCTCGAGGGTTCGGTGGTCGAGCACGCTGCCCACCGTCAAGTCGAACCGATCGTGGTCGGAGAGGTGCTGGACGTTCTCCAATCGCCCCGTCGAGAGGTTGTCGAAGGCGTGCACGGAATGCCCCTGTTCGAGAAGGGCGTCCGCCAGGTGACTGCCGATAAAACCAGCTCCACCGGTGATGAGATAGTGCATAAAGGGAAAATAAGGGGTGAAAGAAAACGGATTCGTTCGTTTACGTCCAGAATCGGAAACGCAATACCTGTGCCGGGTTAGTACCGTGCAGACGGCGGACTGCGGACGGCGGACTGCGGTCCAGCGATTAAAGGAAGGGGATCTCTGGAAGCCGGGGACCAGAGCTGGGATGACGTGACGTCAACCATCAGTTCAGAAGATATCGTCATTTCGACCGGAAACTCGTTCCGCCGTGTCTGAGCGAAAGACCTATCCCTCGACCTCCTCTCGCATGGCCTCCACGGTCTGCTTGAGCCGCGGAAGGTCCTTCTCGATCACGTTCCAGACTTCATCCAGGTCCACACCCATGTAGTTATGAATCAGAACATCCCGAAAGCCCGCCACCCGTCGCCACGGCACCTCCGGATATCGGGACCGCAGCTCGGGGGACAATTGCTTGACGGCCTCTCCGATCACCTCAAAATTTCGCATCACTGCGTCTTGGAGAACGTGCGATTCTTCGAAGGCCTCACGTCCCTCCCGTGCACACGTTTCAATGCGCCGAATGCGCTCGGAGATGTGATCAAGATAGAGGAGGTCCGACGATTCGTCGCTCATTGGAGGGACACTGCCTCCCGTTGCACCCGATCCCGGAGACGCGGGTGCAACGACTGCTCGGTAACAACATCGACCTCGCGCCCCAGAAGATCTTCGAGGTCCTGCTTCAGCGCAACGTGATCCAACAAACTTCGCCCGGGCTCCATCTCGACGAGAAGGTCCAGGTCACTGTCCGGTCGGTCGTCGCCGCGTGCAACAGACCCAAAGAGCCGGAGGTTG
>CAYRPX010000472.1:0-1912 GCA_964426195.1 uncultured Salinivenus sp. | reverse complement strand
CTCTGGAGGGGAGGGGAGGCGGGGCGGAGGTGCAGGGCCGTTGCCGAAAACGAGTTGCTCAAAACGACAGGTCGAGCGTGAGGCGGAGCAGCGTGTCGGACTGACTGTATCGATTCGAGTTGCGGATCCACACGTTGGGGATCACCTCGACGTTCGGGTGCGGATTGTACGTGATCCCAGCCAGCAGAAGGGACTCGACCGGGTCGAACCCGAGCGGGTCGGTGGCGGGGAGCAGCTGGGTGGTCCAGTCGAGCCGGGCCACGAGGCCCCAGGTCCTCGTGAGTTGGACGTGCCCGAAGAGGCTGGCCCCAACTCGCGGACGGAGGTGCTGTCCGTGAGGCGCGTGGCGGCGCGGTAGCCCTCCACCCCCCACTCGAACCCGGTCCGTCGTGTAGTCCGATGAGGCCGAGAGGCGCAAGCGCCGGTCGCTAAACTCGGTGTAATCGCCGCCGCCGAGCGTCACCGATTCGGTGGGCGTCGCCGAGAGGCGTCCATAGACACGCTTATTCCGATCTCGCTCCGGTTGAGCGGCGCTGTCGTTCGCGTACATGACTGCGTACCGGACATTGCCGACGCCGAACAGCGGCCCGTCGAGCCGGAGCCCAAAATCCTGAGAGGCCCCAGCTCCTCGCCGGTCCATACCGATCCGTGCAGAAGTTTCTGAAGACTGGGTCGACGCGTGCGAGCGATTAGGCGTCTGAGAGGGTGAGAGAGTGGAAGAGAGGGAGCATGGGAGCGCGGGGGGATAAGCGGATTTGGCTCCTACATTCGCCGACCCTGCACTCCCACGCCCCCGCGCTCTCCACTCCACCCAGAGGTCTTTCACGTACGGAAGTGGCCCTTTCGGCCCCGTCGTGCCGACGTTGGCCCGGGCGGGCGCGTCCCCGACGGCGGCGCGAGAGCCGAAAATCGACCCTCAGGTAGAGGCGGCCACACGGTGGCGAGTGGAGAGGGAGGCGGCGGCGTGCAGGTGGATGGAGGCGGAAGCGAGACGGGAACGGCGCGTCGCTCAGTCCATCGTATACATGCGATAAACGATCAGAAAAGTCCCCGGCATGCAAACGAAAGCTGATCAGTTCGACGCCGGGACGGCCGAGATGGCCGAGCAGGCCAAGGCTCTTTCCCACCCCGCCCGCCTCGCCATCTTACGCGTGCTGGTTGAGCGGGACGAGTGCATCTGCGGCGAAATCGTTGCGGACCTGTCCCTGGCCCAGTCCACCGTGTCCCGCCACCTGAAGGTTCTCAAGGAGGCCGGCTTCATCCAGGGCACCGTCGACGGCCCGAGCGTCTGCTACTGCCTCGATCCGGCGGCCCTCGACGCCGTGCGCGACCAGTTCGGCGCGTTCTTCGAGGGCCTGCTGGACGCCGCCCCCGACCGCGCCTGCTGCTAAGTAGGTCGAAGGAAAAACATTAGCCACGCATCCGAAAAACCCTAGGCAGTCATCTCGCACACCGACCGCCGTCGGTGATCTTTTCGCCTCAAGCAGTTCTCATTGTCGAAGAGATCCTGAATCGAGTTCAAGATGACGTGCTCACGAGGGGGTTTTCGGATGCGAAAAGATCAGCGTACTTTCTCGGGTCTACTTAGCCCACTCCCGCCATGGACAAGACCTCCGTTCTCTTCGTCTGCACCCACAACTCGTCCCGCTCCCAGATGGCCGAGGGCCTGCTCCGCGATCGCTACGGGAACCGCTACGAGGTCCGCAGCGCGGGCACGAATCCCGGCGGTCTAAACCCGTTTGCCGTCGAGGTGATGGACGAGATCAGCGTCGACCTCTCCGATCACACCTCCGATCACGTCGACACCTACGCCGACACGTCGCTCGACATCGTGGTCACCGTCTGCGACGACGCGGTGGAGAACTGCCCGTACATTCCCGCCGAGAAGGAAAATCGGCACCGCGGCTTCGAG
>CAYRPX010000471.1:0-1915 GCA_964426195.1 uncultured Salinivenus sp. | reverse complement strand
TCGGCACTGCCGTCCTCATGATGATCGTGCCCTCCATCGCCATGCTGCAGGACCGGGCCGTCGGCTGGGTGCAGACGCGGCTCCTCGGCTCCGATCAGCCCTCGAAACATTACGGAGCGCACGACGGAGAGGCTCTGCCGTAAGGAGACAGACACGCGCAGAGGACGGAGGTGCATTCGGGCACCAACGGAGTCCGATCCCGAATCGGTAGCGGGAGTGCGGTTCTATACGCTGACAAAAGCGGCGGCAAAACTGGTAGGCTCCCTGACGTTCAGGCACCTCAAGCGGATTGTGGCAAATTTTGACCCCGAGCAGCACGTTGCCATTGTGGCCGTTCGGGACCAGGAGGGGCTCCCCGATCCTATTGGACGAGCGTTCGGAACGCACCGGCGCGAAGCAGTGACCACCCGGGCTCCTGCTCCTGCAGAGCGTAGGCATGGGTAAATCCGGCCATCAGTCCCCCGTACATCATCCGTTCGTCCAGAAACCAGAACTGCCGAATCTGCTGCAGCAAGGAGAGCGTCGGGGCCGACGCGGCGTTTACCTCGATTCCCACGAATTTCTGAGGCTCAGTACGCCGGAATGCTTCGATCACCGCTATGAATAGGATTGCGGTATTCGGCTCATTTGGTAGCATTCCCACCGGCTCCACAAACAAAACCGCCCTCAGCGACGCTGAAGGCGGGAAGAAGAACGTGGCGGGCCCGGGCTCGCAGGGGTAGGCTTTAACATTTCCTTCGACTGCGGGGGAAGACAACGAAAAAGCGGGACGTGCCGTATCTGGGGTTGGAACTGCTCCATCATCGCAAATGGCGCAAATGGACCCCAGACATGAACACGTCCCGCCTTTCTGATCAACTTCGCCAATGGATAGATACGCTGTCAAACAATCTGCCATCCTTGTCCCGTCCTCAGATTAAGTCGCTGGCCTTATGGAGCCTCGCAGCGACCGTTGAGAAGAACTGTTCACTGACGAAGGCAGCTCTTTTTCTCGGTCCGCTGCTCGGTTGCTCCCCAAACACGGTTCGCCAGCGCCTCCGCGAGCTGTATCTGCCGGCGGAGCAAAAGCGGGGCTCGTCTCGACGAGAGCTTCCAGTAGAAGAAGTGTTTTCTTCACTGCTTCGGTGGGTGCTCCGCCTGTGGCCTGCCGACCGGGTCGCCCTGGCTATCGACGCGACCCTCTCCCGCGACCGATTGGCGGCTTTGGTGATCAGCGTTCACCCCTTTCAAGGTCTTGGGGGAAATTGATGGGTTTGTGTGCATTTTCGACCCTCGTGCCGAGCCGCAAGCGGTTCCCCGCTACGGTTCCGTCGGTCAATTCGGGGCGAAAAGCCGTGCGTTTCTGGAGGAGACCGCAGAAAAGATAGCCCGGAACCGGGAGCAAAGCGGACGTTCCGGGCGAGAGAGGCCAAAATTCGGCACACCTTGAAAGGGGTGGTGATCAGCGTTCCGTTTCGGGGGGCGGCCGTGCCGGTGGCCTGGACCATGCGCCGAGCGAACCAAAAAGGAGCCTGGATGCCTCGACTGCTTCGGTTGCTTGACCAATTGGCCCCGGCGGTTCCCGACTCCACGGAGGTGCTTGCCGGGGCCGACCGAGGCCTCTACAGCAAAGATCTCTTCGAGGCAATCCAAAACAAGGGATGGCATCCGCTTTTGCGCATTCCTCGCCTCGGGCATTTCCGCCCGAAAGCCTCCGAAAATCAACCTTCCGAAAATCAACCTTCCGAAACGCACTCTCCCGAAGCTCCTCAAGACCAACAGGAACTGGGCCAAACGTGGCGCCAAACGTGGCGCCCGGTTTCCCGGCTTCTGCCTCAGCCCGGCCTCTGCTATTGAGGACGCGTTGAGATGTTCAAAACCCCATCGAAACGCCTCGAATGCACTTTGCTGGCCGGCTGGACAACTGATCAGGATG
>CAYRPX010000470.1:0-1921 GCA_964426195.1 uncultured Salinivenus sp. | reverse complement strand
CCCCGTCCACCGTGCGGTCCATGTCGGTCACCTCCTCCGGGCGCTCGTCGATGAGCAGAACCAGGAGATGGGTGTCCGGGTGGTTGGTGGTGATGCCTTTCGCAATCTTCTGAAGCAAGACCGTCTTGCCTGCCTTCGGAGGGGACACAATGAGTCCGCGTTGGCCCTTGCCGATAGGGGCAAAGAGGTCGAGAATGCGCGGGCCGTAGTCCTCCGGATCGACCTCAAGCGTGAGACGCTCCTGGGGAAAGATCGGCGTCAGATACTCGTAGTCGGATCGGTCCTCGACCTCACTGGGATCGCGACCGTTGATGGAGTCGACCTGGATGAGCGCGAAAAACTTTTCGCCTTCCTTGGGCGGGCGCACCCGACCCCTTACCGTGTCGCCCTCCTGCAGGCCGAAGCGCTTGATTTGGGAGGGAGAAACGTAAATGTCGTCTGGACTCGACTGGTAGCTGTACTCGTCGGAGCGCAGAAACCCGTATCCGTCCGGGAGTACTTCGAGCACGCCGACCTTTTCGATCATGCCCCGAAGCTCCGTCTGGTCGGGGTCGTACCGGCGCATATAGTCCGGCTTGCCGGAGTCCCGGTCCGATTCGCGGGAGCGCTCGGATGCGGCCTCCCCCGACTCTTCGGGCTCCGGCTCAGCCCCGTCGCCCGGGGGAGCGGTCGATAGGGCATCGGCGTCGCCCGATGGCTCTTGGGGCTCCTCGTCCGAGGCCGCACCTTTGGCCTGGGCCTCCAGGATGCGATAGATGAGGTCCTGCTTCCGCAGGTCCGAGTAGCCCGACAGGTCGAGCTCACGGGCAATCTCGCGGAGCTCGTCGAGCTTCTTCTCTTGCAATGTCGAAATCTTCATGGGGTCACTCACGGGTAACTAGGGACCGCTCGGGCCCGATCGTGTTCATCGAGGTGTCCGAAACGGGAGGGGAAATCCATTCAGTGAGACGAAGAGGCGAACCGATCGATCAGTCCCGGTCCCGCCTACCAATCTCGGGCGTGGGGCACGTACAGGGACTGAGGCGACAGGCCATCGTGAACGAAAAGCGTCGTCTGGAATCGAAGGCATCGTTCTCCATCGGGGCCCGGAAGAGGATTGGTGCAGCGAGGCCTCGGGCAAGGAGTGGGGGGGCTTGCCCATTCGTTCTGTACGAGGTCCCCGGCAGTTGGAACCGCGGGGGAATCGTGGACCCTCGAGTCAAAGAGACGCATCTAAAATGAATCGGTTTTCCTGCTACGGGCCACATCAGCAGTTGGTTCAACATGCGGCCTCGTTCGACGGGAAGACGAGCCTCTTCGCCGAGGGCAACGAGAGTGCGCGTTCTGATAACCCAGTCCGTCGGAGGCCACCGCGTTGGACGGGCCGTCTGGCCCGTGCCGTACCGGAGGCATCGAATTTCAGAGGGAATCAGCATGGGGCGTTACGACAGCACAATTGATGTGTCTTATCATATCACACGTGTTACACATATTTTCGCCAGCCCCTGCGTCCCATGACCTACCGCTGGGTTCCCCGTTCGCTCGACGATTCTGAAGGCTCCCTCGACGAGGCCGAGGTCGTGCCCCGCCTACAACGTGAGCTCAACGATCTGTCCGAGCCCCTCGCCCGGGCCCTGGCGCTGCGCGGCATTACGACCCTTGAGGAGGCGGAGCATTTCTTCCGGGCCGACCGGTCGGCCCTGCACGATCCCTTCCGGATGGCAGACATGGACGCGTCCGCCGCCCGTCTATCCGACGCCATCGATCGGGGCGAAGGGGTTCTCGTGTACGGCGACTACGACGTGGACGGGACGACGGCCGCGGCCCTCCTCACCGACTTCCTGCGATCCCGGGGCGTCGACACCTCGTTCTTCATCCCGGACCGGTACGAGGACGGCTACGGCCTCTGCCGCCGCGGCCTCGACGCCGCCGCGGAGCGGGA
>CAYRPX010000469.1:0-1945 GCA_964426195.1 uncultured Salinivenus sp. | reverse complement strand
TATGTAGTGACCTGAGGATGGACGTAAAGGCGTCCCGGCGGGACGTCTCTCCAGCGGGACGCCTCTCCAAGAACATCTACCCACCTCGATATGGACCACGCACGTACCATAGCGATGGCTACCACGCTCCTCGCCGACGGGCGGGCCGAGGACGTGACGGACATGGTGGAACCGTTGCTCGATTCAGTGACGGCCCCCGCCGCCAGCACGGGACAGATTCTGCTCCGTGGTTTGATGGCGCGTGTCGAAGTGGCACATCGAGACCGTCTGGAGCGGGCATTCGAGCTGTTGCCGGAAATCGAGGACGTGTCCGACCTCTGCACCTGTGCGCAGGCCGACATCACCCTCTGGCGAGGGTGGGGACACGCGCGCCGGGCGAGAACCGTCGACGAGACGACCCGGGCCCTTCATCTGCTCAAGAAAAGCCAAGAGCTGTTCACGTCGATCTGCGATCCCGTGGGCCGGTGCTGGACATTGCTTGGGCGAGCAAAGGCCTACTTTGCCTTGGAAGAGTACGGACTCATGCGCCGTGTGCTTGACGATGCGGCATCTCTCCTCGATCGACTGCAAGACACCCAGGCGGAGCGGTGGCTCCACGAACTTCGAATTCCCGCCCTTCGATTCGCAGGGCGATACGAGGACGCCCGCGAGCACGTGGAGGCCCTCCGCTCGGTTGCTGAGGACTGGGATAGCCGCCGCGTACGAGGACACGCAGCCGCCCACGCCGCCCTCCTTCAGTACGACCGTGAGGTGGCGCCGTCCGAGATCATCGATACCGCCGAAACGGCGGCGTCTCTGCTCCGCCAGGGCGACGCTTCGACTGTGCGTTCCCACCTGCGGGTGCTCCGCGCGCACGTTGGGGCGCTGTGTCGACAGGCAGCGTGGGCAGACGCCTATGGCCTCATTGACGACGGGGCCTCGATTCTGCCGGACGATTCGCCTGTAGAGGCGACCCTTCAGATGCTCCGCACCCAGGTGGCGCTGCGTCGGGGCAACGCAGAACACGCGCTGTCTACGCTCGACGACGGGTATGAGCGAAGACTCTCCCTGCTCCCCCATCTTCAGCGGTCTCGGATTGCTCTGCTTTACGGAAAAATCTTTGCCACGCAGGATCGCTCCGCTGAGGCCGAGACGTGGCTGCGCCGGGCCCTCCGCACGGCTCGCGAAACGGGACACGACGTCCGTCGCAGGCGCGCAGCACAGGCCCTCGCCGATGACACCGCGGGCCGCTCGGTACCTCGCCGGACAGCGATTCGTCCCACCGACGCCGTCGACGGATTCGTGGCGGAGAGCCACGAGATGCAGGCAGTGGCCAATACGATTCGGCAGATGCAACCGAGCCACAGTCCTGTCCTCGTCACCGGAGAGGGGGGAACGGGCAAGCAACTCGTGGCGCGCACGATCCACGCTACGAGTGAGCGCGCAGACGGACCGGTGGAGACGATCTCTTGCGCTCCCACCCAGACCGAAGAGCCGTTGGAGGCACGACTATTTGGCACTGTTGAGGGCGACGGGGTCCGTCATCCCGGCGCCGTACACGCGGCCGATGGGGGCACGCTCATCATTGAGGACGTGGACGCTCTGCCCCTCTTCCTTCAGTCGTCACTCCTCCATCTGCTGTCCACCGGCGAGGTGTCGCCAGAAGGGAGCGCAGCCGCCGAGTCGGTGGACGTCCGAATCGTGGCCACGACGACCGCCGACCTCGATGCACGGGTGCAGGAGGACCGGTTCCGGCAGGCCCTGCGAGATCGCCTCCGTGTCATGTCGGTCCACGTGCCGCCCCTTCGCGAGCGCCGCGCCGACATTCCGCTCCTCGCGCGCCACTACCTGGATACGCTTCGTCCGACCAACGAGGCGCTAGTCTCGGTTACCCAGCCGGCCATGGAGGCCCTCCTTCGCTACAACTGGCCCGGCAACGTGCGGCAGCTCCGCAACGAGATTGAGC
>CAYRPX010000468.1:0-1972 GCA_964426195.1 uncultured Salinivenus sp. | reverse complement strand
TCGTGAGACTGGCAAGGTCAACCGACGGAATGGCCTCCTCGCTTCGGTCGAGCAACACCCCCAGCACCTCGCGGGTTAGCTCGTTGGTCAAAGTGGTCACGCTCCCCGGTGCCCCGCGAACCTCCACCTGCCCGAGCCGGCCTTCTTGTAGTATCCGTACAAAAATGGGCGCTAAGCGCCATCAGGACGGTTATCAAAAAGGCTATCCGCCACTGCAGCTACGAAACGGCGTTCCTGAAGCGTAGGGGGAGCAGGTCGAACCGATCAAGAGAGCGTTCCTAATTGATTGCTCAATCAGCGAAACCTGCCTTCCCAGCCCGCGGAGGGTGTTTTCGGTTCCTTAGCGCCCAATCCTGTTCGTTTGCTATAAAAAGGTCGTTTCCGCCACAGAAGGGCGGGAGGGCGGCGCGCGGTTTGAGTTCCGGGTTGCTGGGGGAGCAGAGCAAGACCGGTAGCAGATAGGTCGCACCTTGAGTCATCTACTCGAACACGAACTCCGGCGCAAGCAGGTAGAGCAGTGTCAAGACCAGTCCAACGGCGAGCAGCCCGACGGCAATCTTTAGCCCGATCTTCCACAGGGGCTGCTTCCAAAGGAGCGGATCCGCGAGGCGAAGCCAAAGGAGGACCAACAACGTGACACCGACCACCGCAAAGATCGATTGAGCAGGTGGCATGGGGCTTCAGCAAGGTGAGAGCAAGAAGGCGAGAGCACACGAGGGAGGGGCCCGCACCCGGAAAAAAGCGCGCAAAGCCGGGGCTGAGCCGCAGGCGAGCGGCAGCAGGGGGCTCAGCAATCGTTCCCAGAGGGCATTCCCAGGGAGGATGTTCCCAGGGAGCGTTCCCAAAGGATCTCCAATTTTGCTTTTCCGAAGCGCACGGGCCCAAGTGAACGGCTCCGGACGTTGCCGTGCAACCCTCTCCGGCTCTGGGGAGATGGGACACTGTTGTGCTTTTGGCTCTTTATGGGGACGTTTGACAGATCAGGCAAAGCCCCCTCAACGATTTCGTTCATGCTCCTCTGTGCCCGTGGCTACGATCGCTGAGTTTCTCGTTTCGGCCGCCCGGCCGCTATCCTTTCTTGCCCTGTTTACCGCGCTGTTTGTGACGGGAAAGGAAATGGACCGCTGGGTCGGATTCTACGACGTAGACCGCCAAATTGAACGGTTCGGCAACACGGCCCTCGCGATTCCCGTGTCGGGATACTATCTCGGCATAATCATTATTTTCCTGGGGGCAATGGCCGGGCCCTCTGGTGATCTGGTGGCAGACCTCATCTCTACAGGAACCTACGCGGCTGGGGGAACCCTTCTTCTGCTTCTGCAGCGGCCGCTTGCGAGCGCCCTGATTTTGCCGGGCGTTTCTGTTTCGGAGGAGCTGATCGAGAAGCAAAACCGGGCGGTCGGGGCCGTGCTGATGGGAGCGTACCTCGCCGCCGCGTTGATTGTGGCGGGATGCACCCACGGGAAGCATGCCCGCCCGGAGGTGATCTTCGGCTTTTACGTCCTTGGCCAGGTCGGGCTGGTCGTATTTACGTGGCTTTACGAGCGGGCGACGCCTTTTGTGCTTAGGGGCCATCTGGAGGAAGGAAACCTGGCGGTCGGCATTGGCCTGAGCGGGACGCTCGTGGCGATCGGGCTTTTGATGATGAACGCGGCACTGGTCCCCTTTTCCGGGTGGCTAAGCAGCCTCTGGCGGCTTGGGCAAAACCTGCTCGTTGTCCTGGTTCACCTCGCGGGCCTCCGCCTGTTTTTCCACGCCGAGTTTTTGCCCATCGGCGAGCTGTATCTGCAGCTCACCCGCGATGAGAACCTGGCGGCGGGCCTGATGCAGTTTGTCGTGTCGGTCGGCTTTGCCGCAGTCTTGATCGCGGTCCTGTAGGGCACCCCCAGTGGAAACCGCCCTCAGTAAAGTGAAGGAATGTCCACCTTACCGGGTCAGGTCCAGCACAACCCAACGAGCAACCCGAATGAGA
>CAYRPX010000467.1:0-1974 GCA_964426195.1 uncultured Salinivenus sp. | reverse complement strand
GCCTCCGGACGCTCGACCAGAATGTAATATGCAATTCAAGTAGTACGCAATCCGCTTCGTCTCCCGTTAGTTTCGAAGCCGAAGGATTCGAACGACGAGGACAGCCAGATTCAACGTGACCGACGAAAGAGACAGAGCGTCGCGCCACGTGAAATTCACAGGTTGGACCGTCTCTACGGTGAGCACGTCCTTGTCTTTGATCTCCGGGGGATCCGCCTTGCCCGCGAGAATGCTGTCGATGTTTGCTTCAAAGAGGAGCGACCGGCCGCCTTTCCGGGGTCGGTACAGACGCACCGTAATCCGGGCGGGGTCCTCGTTCTCTTGGCGGGGCTGAATGGGCGCTCCGCCGGCCATCGTAAGGAGCTCATCAACCGCCGTAGTGTCTCCCACCTCATAGATGCCCGGCCGCTCTACGGTTCCCCACACCGACACCTGCACGGTGGCTTCCCCGGGGCGCGCGTGGTAGAAGTACGCAACGTTCGTCCGATCCTTCATCTCCTCCAGGCGCCCGAACTCCTGCGCGCCCGCACTCGGCACGAGCCCGCCCCCGAAGATGGCGATGGCAAGAAGAAACAGAAGAGACCGCGTGCAAGGGCGGGAGCGAAGCGTCATCGACAAGACGTGCGCTGGCAGAACCAGAGTAGTAAAGAGAGTGATAGAACGTGACTGCCGGGCAATGTAAGACGTCTACTCTTCCTCGTCGAGGAGAATGGATCTTACACACCACAGGAGAGTGGACCCGGCCAATGGCGGAGAGGGCAGGGAAGACTCGTCGGATCGGGAGCTCCTCCCTGAGAATCGTGACGAACGTTTCCGAAGGGGATCGACGTCTCGGTGAGCTACAGCTTCGCCACGTCAGTCCCATTCAGCGGAAAGCGGAAGCCAGGGTTCCTTCCCCGACTACCGGATCAGGGCGGCAGATCGGGGGGCCGGACGCGTCTTCAATCTAGCCGTCAGGAGCACCAGCGCATTACGGCCTAACCCACCCATCGCCTCTTTTAACACACGAGTGCCCTGCATGTTAATACAACCGAGGTCTTCCATCAAGTCCCCAATCGATTCCTCAATTCGGGAGAAGGGCCTACAACATTTTCTTGCGTCTACCCGGCGTGGACGCCAAGCAAAGTGAAATCCGTAAGAGGAGGAGCAATCCGTAAGAGGGGGCGCCTTTTGTACATTGGGTAATTTTTTTCGCGTATCAGGCAATTTTTTCTTTACGCCGGACAATAACAATGCCGCCCAGCACGGACTTGTGCAATCCGATTTTCGCGTTTCCGATCGGTTTAATACCCGCTTCAAAAAAAGACGGAAAGGCTTCTCCCAGGTTCATTTATGATACATGTGATCTTGTGAGTTTGACCGCAGTGCGCCATCAGCTTTCTATCTGAAGCAGAAGCTCATTCCGGAAGAGGTCTGCCCGCTTCCTGTAATTCAGTGTTCATTTTTTCGCTAGGTCGCAGAACGGACCAAGAAGATCACGGCCGTGACGAAAATGCCTGACGACGGCTCCGGCTGCGCGCTCCAGGGACTATTTCCAGTCTAAAACTGCTTCCTCGCTACGGTCGGGGCGCAGCCCGGAGACTACTTCCTCAAACTCGCTCACTTCGTGCACTCGGACAGTCAAGACGTTCCGAGCGCTCCGCCTTCGCCATGGTGCGGGCGGTACTTTCTGTAACGATGAAGGGATCGATTCCGAAGCTTGGCAGCAACTTCTGGGCTCTGGAAGGGACCTCGGGGGGTCCTGCGAGTCATCTCAAACCCCTACAAAGGGCCCGGTCCTCTGCTTCCCCGACCACTGCGCGGAGCGGGAGGCGTAGGCGCCCCCACGGGAACTTGCCCCCCGACGACGAATTGGAACTTTGGTAATCGGTGCCGCTCGCTCTGACCTCGCCCTCATTTCGTTGCCCGCGTGGCGGAATTTGGCAGACGCGACGGATTCAAAATCCGTTGTCCGCAAGGACGTGAGGGTTCGAG
>CAYRPX010000466.1:0-1975 GCA_964426195.1 uncultured Salinivenus sp. | reverse complement strand
GGGTGGCGGAGTTCAGTCCGCTGAAGCACTTCATCGAGGTGATCCGGGCGGTGCTCATGAAGGGCGCCGGGCCGCTGGACGTGTGGCCTCCCATCGCCATCCTCGCCGGGTACGGCGCTGTGGTACTGACGATCGCCGTGCGGCAGTACTCGAAGACGAAGGCATAGGGCCTTCGAAGGGAAGCAGGACGAGTGGCACGTCGTGGGCTGGAACGCGTAAGAGGAATTACCCGGTCATCTCGGCTCTCCGTTCTCTCCGATTTCACCTCCCGACTATGAGACAGCTCGATCGCATTACAATGGACCCTGCTCGGATGGGCGGAAAGCCCTGTATTCGAGGGACACGGGTGACAGTGGGGACCGTCGTGGGACTCGTGGCCGAGGGATACACGCCCGACGACATTGTGGAGGCCTATCCGTATCTGGAACGGGAAGACGTGCAGGCAGCCCTTCGATACGCGGCCTGGCGTTCAGAGGAGACGGAAGTGGCTCTGAAACAGGCTGAGTAAACGCACGGGGAGGACCGGTATGCGAATTCTCGTCGACATGAATCTGCCGCCACACTGGGTGGAGGTGTTTCAGCAGGAGGGGTACACGTCCACGCACTGGTCGTCGGTCGGGAGTGGGGAGGCTTCCGATCGGGAATTGATGCAGTGGGCGCGGGGGCACGAACACATCGTCTTTACCCACGACCTCGACTTTTCGGCTCTCCTCGCGGCAACGGAGACAGAAGAGCCGAGCGTCATTCAGATCCGAACCGATGACGTCCTCCCAGGGACTCATTCCGCTCTCGTCTTGCATGCGCTCCGTCAGTTCAATTCGGAGCTAAAAGAAGGAGCGATCCTCTCTGTTGACGTAGAACGAGCTCGCGTTCGGCACCTTCCACTGAGCGGGTAGGTCAATGCAGGTCGCTTCACGCAGATGCGCCTCACGGTCTGCGACCGATCGTTGTCTTGGAAACAGCGTTGAGGCCATTGACGGATCTCACGACGAGACAGCCGCGTCCCAGCCCGGAAATGAGGGTCCTCAAGTTAATGCGGCGCCCGCTGCATCCGCATCCTACCAACCGAATGCTCACCACCCCGCCCCCAGCCATGACTCCGACTCGCTTCCTGAGCAAGGCATCGCTCCTGCTGCTGGTCCTGCTCGTCTTCGGCAGCACCGCCGCGTGCGGACAGAACGTGGACGATACGGACGAACTCCTCTCGGCCATGGCGATCAGCGAGGGAGACTGGGTAGCCGACGTGGGGGGCGGGGATGGCGACTACACGATCCCGATGGCGAAGCGCGTGGGGCCGTCCGGCCGCGTGTTTGCGGTCGATGTCGATCCCGACAAGCTTGAGGAGCTGAACGAGCGGCTGCAGGACAACGACATCGAGCACGTCACTTCCGTCTACAGCGTCGAGGACAACCCGATGCTGCCGACGAACTCGCTGGACGCCGTCCTGGTGCGGAATGCCTACCACCACTTCACCGCCCACAAGAGCATGCTCCGGCACATCAAAGCCGCCCTCAATCCGGAGGGGCGCCTCATCATCCAGGAGTCGATCGCTGAGGACATGATTGGAACGTCGCGGGCGGAACAGGTCGATGCCCACGACCTCGGGATCGACTACGTCCGTAAAGAGCTGAAGACGGCGGGCTTCACGATCCGGGAGGAGGTGAATCCCCTGACGGAGACAAACTGGGGAATCTACTGGATGATCGTGGCCACGCGCCCTGCATCAGACTGAAAACGGGTCGGTCTCATTCGTAGCTCCTGAACGCCCACACGCACAAACGCCTACACGCCTACCACGGAATCCGCTCCCGATCACGGAAGAAGCTCCCGCTCGGGCCGTCCTCGGGGAGGGTGGCGAGCCAGAGGGCCGTGTCGGCCCCTTCCTCGGGCGTCCGGGGCGCCGCCTCGCCGCCCATGCGGGTGTGCACCCAGCCGGGCCCCATCGAGTTGACCTTCACATCGACGGCCGAAGGAA
>CAYRPX010000465.1:0-1980 GCA_964426195.1 uncultured Salinivenus sp. | reverse complement strand
GGGAGTGTGGAGACGGGACGAGCGGGTGCCAAGTACTTCCCAAACGCCGAGTTCCGCGAGGTGGGCACGGGCCATCTCCCCTGGCTCGACGAACCGGAAAAATGCGGGGAGCTCGTCCGGGCGTTTCTCGCCCGACATGGATGAAGGTGGAACGCGAACTCCGACCCCTCGGCGGAAGGCGACGCTTAAACTCGTCAGCAGACCGATAATTCCACCATGACCCGATCGACGCGCATCCTGTGGGGGCTGTTTGCCCTCGTCCTCGCTGCGGTGCTGTTCACTGCCGGCGAGTTTTTCCTGGCCCACCCCGATCTCCCCATGAATCCGAGCACGGACCCGGAAGCCTTTGCACAGACGGCCGCCGAAGGAGGATTTGCCGTTTGGGCGGGCCGCGGGCTCCTGGGCGTGTTTCTGGAAGTGGTGGGAATGATTGCCCTTTACCTGCACCTGCAAAACAGCAAGGGAGAGCGACTTGCCTTTTGGGGACTGCTGGTCAGCCTAGTGGGTGACGTCGGGGGAGCGACGCTGTTTGGGAGCGTCTATTTTGTGCATCCGAGAGTTGCTGCCTACGCGCTCGACCATCAGGTCGAGGTGGTGTCGACCCTGGCACCGCCCCCCCTCCTCATGGCGCTGATGGCTGTGCCCTCCGTTCTCGGATTGGCTCTCTTTGCGATCGCAATCTGGCGGTCGGGCACCTTGCCGAAGTGGTCGGGCGTGGTCATGCTCGCGGGGTTCGTCCTGATTCTGGCGGCGCTGGACGTATTTGTGCTTCAGGTCCTGGGGAACGCAACGATCGGGGTGGGCGCCCTCTGGATCTTCGTTCACGTCTGGCGGGCCCAGGCTTCATAATTCCGATGCGTGCAAGCCGATCTGTGCGTCATCGTTCCAGGGCCCGTTGGCCATAGAGGACGATCACCGACGGCCAGACGAAAAGGACCGTCGTCCCTGTTTTACTGTAGCCGTTGATCAACGTGATGCAAGCACTTTCACGATGCCGACCCGCGCGCTGGCGTTTCAGCGTCGAGCGTTGGTCTCCGTTTGGCCCGGCTCTCGTCTTGCTGCTCGGAGCGCTCCTGTCGGTCGGGGCGCAGCCCAAAGACTACTTCCTCCCTTCGATCGGGGCGCAATCGGCCGCGGCCCAGGAGGCATTCGTCACCACCTGGGAGACCACCACGGCCAACGAGTCCATCACCATTCCGACGAACGGGGGGACTGAGGTCACCGACTACGACTTTTCGATCGATTGGGGCGACGGCACGACCGAACAGGTCACGGGGGACGACCCGGATCCCTCCCATACCTATAGCCAGACGGGCACCTACACCGTCGAGACCACCGGAACGTTTCCGCACATCTTCCTGGACGCGGATCTTCTTGGCGACGGGGACGCGACCAACGCCGAAAAGCTCCGCTCCGTCGACCAGTGGGGCTCGATCCAGTGGGAGAGCATGAACGCGGCGTTTGCGGGGGCGGAGAACATAACCTACAACGCAACCGACGCCCCGAACCTCGTGAACGTCTCCGACATGAGTCGGATGTTCAGCGACGCCAGCAGCTTTAACGGAGCCATCGGCGGGTGGGATGTCTCTAGCGTCACCGACATGGACTCCACGTTCAACGATGCCACTGCGTTCAATCAAGACATCGGGGCGTGGGAGGTCTCAAATGTCACCGACATGAGCGGGATGTTTGCCGGGGCACGATCCTTCAATCAGCCCATCGGCGGCTGGAATGTGTCCAGCGTCACGGACATGTCCGCCCTGTTCTATGCGGCAGACGCCTTTAACCGGGATATTGGCGGGTGGGACGTCTCCAACGTGACCACGATGGAGCAAATGTTCGGTCTGGCCGACGCCTTCAACCAGGACATCAGTGGCTGGGATGTCTCCAACGTGACCAACATGAAACTGATGTTCGACGACGCCGATGCCTTCAACCGAGCCATCGGGGGCTGGGACATCTCGAGCGTGACCAACATGG
>CAYRPX010000464.1:0-1982 GCA_964426195.1 uncultured Salinivenus sp. | reverse complement strand
TGATGGCGGCCCTCAACCACGACCTCCCCGTCGCCCAGTACACGCCGAAAGAGGTGAAGAAATCCGTGACGGGCAACGGCAACGCCTCCAAGAAGCAGGTGCGATTTATGATCCAGTCGATCCTGTCCGCGGAGGAGGCAGACTTCACGCACGACACCGCTGATGCGCTCGCCATCGCCCTGTGCCACGGCAATCGCGACGCGCACGGCGATGGTCAGTCCTACACCGGATGGGACAGTTTCGTCGACGCCAACCCCGACCGGGTGTCGGAGTGACGAGTTCGGAGTTGGGTGTGTGGAGTTGGGAACGCGAATGCTCCCTCGATACTCCACATTCCGAATCTCACATTCCACACCCGTTAGCGGTATCCTTTCTCTTTGTCCCGCACCCGAACGACCTCTTTCACCTCTTCGAGATCAAGCTGGTCGTCGCCCAGTTCACACGCGAGTTCGGCGATTCGCTCGACCTTATTGGGCGCCTGTCGCCACTCGGGGTGGGCCTGGTCGATGAGGCTGACGAGAATGCGAAGATAGGGATAGCGCTCCTCGCGGGAGTCGAGATCGGCGATCGACTGGGCGAAGAGTTCGGCATTGCGGCCCACCTGTCGGTCGACCATCGTCGAGTCGTAGCGCATGGCGAAGACGGGAAAACAGAAAATCGTCGAGGCTGTCGTCCGTGTTGATCTCGGAGCAAAGGCTGGAAAGTATTTCCCCTCCAAAACTGGACGACGTTGCGTCCAACGCGGCGCCCTGTCGAGAGTTGCCCGTGTTTGTGATGAAGGCTCGCCTCTTGTTTCACGTCTCCGATGGATTGGACTCAAGGCCTCCGCCGTCACCGGCGACTGCCGCATCCCCCAGGGCGATCGCATGTTAAACGTTTTTCGCTCTTGTGTAGAAACAGGCACAGGGGAAAATCGCTACGTTTTCGGTGCGGAACTTTGAATCGTTTTCCTGACCTGGTTATGGCCTTGAGCAAGGAGTCCTTTTTGCCGGACGAAGCCGACTGTGCTGAAACCTGGCGCCGGCTTCGATGGCCCGACGGCCCAAAGTGTCCAGCCTGCGGCTCGACGGACGTTCAGACGCGTCAGAAAAACCACCGCAACTGCTTTCACCGCTACTGCTGCAAGGAATGCGGGCGATGGTTTACCGACACGACCGATACGTTTTTGGAGGCCTCCAACGTGAGCCTCTCCCGCTGGGTCTACCTCATTCGGGAGATGGACAAAAAGCGTTCGATCAATGACATTTCCAAGGATCTGGACCTGACTTACAAGACGGTCCTGGGCATGTCTCACAAGATCAAGGAAGCGGTCTACGACCGACGTGAGGAGTGGCTTGAGGCCCTCACCGGTGAGGTGGAAGCCGACGACGTGCATGTGAAGGGAGGCCAACAGGGACGCGAAATAAGCGAGCAGGAAAACGGCCGCACCGCCCGGATGCGGGGGCTCTCCGAGCGAGGACGAGGCAGCTACGAAGGAGATCGTCCGTTGGTCGTCTCCTGGGTAGAGCGAGGAGAAGAGGGAATCCGCATTTTCGAATTGCGCCGCACGGCGGGAAAGAAAAGCCTCCTTTCCTCGGCCCTTTCCCACGTGGAGAAAGGTGCCAGGGTCGACACTGACACCTGGAGTGGCTACCGGCTTCTGGATGAGGTCTACGATCATCGCCAAGTCAAACACAGCGAGCAATACGTCAGCGAGGAAGGGGCGCACTGCAACACCGCCGAAAGTGAGTGGTCAGTCTTCAAACCCTGGCTTCGCACGTTTCGGGGCCTGGCAAAGCGTCACCTGTATCTGTACTTGTCAGAGCATAGTTTTCGGCGCAGTCACCGGCACCTGAGCCGCCAGGAGCGCACCGAGAAGGTCTTGAGCCTGCTGAGTTTTTTATGGCTTCGACTGGAGGCCTCGATGAGAGCGTCTGTCTCCACCGCGAGACCCGGGGGCTGGAGCTATGTGCACTATTCCCCATAAGAGCGAACGGTCAATG
>CAYRPX010000463.1:0-1987 GCA_964426195.1 uncultured Salinivenus sp. | reverse complement strand
CAAGCGGCGGAAGGGGGAGAATTTCACGACCGACCTGCATCAATACCAACCGCACGTCCGGGACTGGAACCCAGGCGATCCGACGTGGCAGGACGACAAGGGCAAAGGGCTCATCGGCGCCCTTAACTACCTGGCCTCAGAGGAGATGAATGCCTTCTCCTTCCTCACGATGAACGTGGCCGGAGGAGACGGTAGGGACGTGTGGCCGTGGACGGGCCCAAGAAATACACTCCGTTACGACGTCTCGAAGCTGGCCCAGTGGAACATCGTCTTCCACCACTCGGATCGCCTGGGCCTCTTCAAGCACGTGAAGACGCAGGAGACCGAGAACGACCAGTTTCTCGATGGGGGCGCCCTCGGACGCGAGCGTAAGCTCTACTACCGCGAGTTGATCGCCCGTTTCGCGCACCATCAGGCGCTCAATTGGAACCTCGGGGAGGAAAACACCAACACCCCCGCTCAGCGGAAAGCCTTCGCCGAGTACATCGAGGCCCTCGATCCCTACAATCACCCGATCGTGATCCACTCGTACCCGGACCAGAAGAAGGACGTGTATGCCCCTCTGACGACGGTCCCTTCGCTCGATGGAGCCTCGCTCCAGCTGTCGGAGATGGACCACGCGGAGGCCCACCGCGACGTGCGGACGTGGATCGAGGCATCCTCCGTCGTCGGTGCTCCCTGGAACGTCTCGGTCGACGAGCCGGGCAGTGCTGACTCGGGCCTTCAGCCCGATAGCGACGACAACTACGCAGCAGCACGCGCCGTCCTGTGGGCCACCTTTTTCGCCGGGGGCGACGGGCTGGAGTGGTACTTTGGCTACGAGTTTCAGCACAACGACCTCAACGCCAATGACTGGCGCTCCCGCGACACGTTTTGGGACCTGCATCGTCACGCCCTCCAGTTCATGCGCGAGCTTCCCTTCCGATCGATGGAGGCCGACGACGATCGTCTTTCCGGCGAGCCCGGCCACGTATTTACCGACCAGACCAGCGTGTTCGCCATCTATCTCAAGAATGGCGGCTCGGAGGCACGACTCGACCTTCCCGCCGGCTCGTTTGCCGTGCGGTGGTTCAATCCCCGCCGCGGCGGTGCACTCCAGACCGGCTCACTCGGCCGGGTATCCGGAGGATCGTCTGTTGCCCTCGAGGCGCCGCCGAATCGCCCAACCCAGGACTGGGTCGTTCATGTAACCCGAATTGACGCTTCTCGGACGAAGTAGAATGTCTGCCGCGCCGACCGTTTTTTAAGCTTTGTCTCTGAATTTTAACGGGGTCCTGATACAGAAAGGATGGCAATCCTCTATATTGGAAGCGGTTCCAAAATGGGTATCTTTTCGGTGGCGGGGGCCTCCCTTGACTGTGCTCCCTCAGGTTGAATCTCCCCGCTCCCATGGCATCTTCGGCCACGCCGTCCACTTCACAAAACTCTTCGTGCTCTCCGGCCGACACCTTTTCTTCGGTACGATTCCCCCTCGAAGAACCGGTCTCTGATCTTGGAGACGCCGTCGACAAGCTCAAACAGCGCCCCTCGGAGGAACTGCGGCGGGCCCGAAAGCATCATTGCCGAGCCCTCAAGTCCCTTCACAACGGCGCATACGACGCCCTGCCCGACCGGACTCGGGAACGTCTCGTGAGGCGCCTCCACACGAACCTCGAGGCCCTGAACGAGGCCCTCGACATGACTACTCAGTCGGCGTGACGGGTGCCTCCCGCTCCCTCCATTCCGGGAACCGTTTCGTTTTGGGACGGGCGCGGCTGAAAGAGCACGAGTCCCCCGCGCTCGCCGCCCATGAGGAGTTCCGGGAATCCATCGTCGTTCAGGTCCCCGAACGCCGGGGCCGCTCGCTGGGGCACACCGTCGAGATCGACCGTCGTCGGAGCAGCAAAGTCCGGGGCCTGTGCCGTGCCCTGATTGCGGAGCAGAAGCAGTTCTTTGTCGGCCCCGACGAGCAGATCCAGCGTTCCATCCCCATCCACGTCCTGCAGGG
>CAYRPX010000462.1:0-1987 GCA_964426195.1 uncultured Salinivenus sp. | reverse complement strand
TCCGGGCGTCAGCCTGCATTATCGGTGGGATCGCACGGAGGCGCTCGATCTCGATCGGACCGGCCGTCTGACCCCCCAGATCGATGACCGGGCTCGAGAGGCGGTGCGGACGTGGGGGGCGGACACGGAATGGGAGTCCGTCCTAGCAGCCGAAGGTGAATCGTTCGATTTTGCAGTCCGGCATTAGCTCCAAGGGCCGGAAGTGAAGGAGGATGGAGGATACACCGTCCAGCACCATTAAGCAGACAATGGAGGACGATCCTGTCAAGCCTGCCATTTCTCCATGAGGCGTCGTTCGACACGTGCGAACGGGAGGCCGATGGGAAGGGTTGTTTGTAGAGCATGCAAAGAACCCGCGTTGGGCTGCTCTTCTCGCGTCCGTGTCCTATAATACAGGCGTACATAAAAGTCACTTGCAAAAATCCCTGATGTACAGGACGAGTCGATGCTTTTGGAGTTTTCGGTGCGCAACTTTCGGTCGTTTCGAGACGAGCACACGTTCTCGCTCATAGCCAGTCAAGGGAGAGAACACTGGGACACCCATACGGCCGCACTTCCAGGAGACGACGATCGCCGGGGTCTCCGCTCGGCGGTGGTGTACGGGCCGAATGCCTCCGGGAAGACGAACCTGCTGCTGGCGCTGAATGCGATGAAGGAGGTTGTGGTCAAGTCGGCCGTGGCGGGGCAACGGGGCGATGCCATCCAGCCCATCGATCCCTTTCGCCTTGCCGAAGAACACCGGTCGGCCCCCACGGCCTTCGAGGTCAACTTTATCACCGACGGGGTCGAGTACCAGTACGGCTTTGAAGCCACCCGCGAGCAGATCCTAGAAGAGTGGCTGTACGCATATCCGAAGGGACAGGCCCGACGGTGGTTTACCCGGACGCACAGCGCAAACCACGAGGAGGGACGCTTCAATCCAGGGGATTACCTGAAAGGGCAGCGCAAGCAGATCTGGGAGGCCACGCGGCCCAACGCCCTGTTTTTGTCCACCGCCGTCCAACTCAACAATGAGCAACTGGCGCCCATCTTCGACTGGTTTCGGTCCGTCGCATATCTGCCGGGGCGGCGCGTCGGCAGTGCCTATACCGCCGAGGCCTGTGAGGACGAGGAGCAAAAGCAACGGATTTTGGCCTTGCTCAGCGCGGCGGATGTGGGCATCCGGGACATGTTTTTGGAGGAGGAGCCGGTCGATTTTGATCAGTTGCCCGCTGGGCTGGTCGACGTGATTGCCGAGACGGATCAGAAAGACCAGGTGGAGCAAGCACTGTCTCGGGCGATTCGGTTTCAGCACACAGAGGAGGCCGACGAGGCCGGCCTTTTGGATCTGGAGGAAGAGTCGCACGGCACGCAGCAGCTGTTCGGGCTGGCGGGGCCCGTCCTCGACGTGCTCGACGACGGACGCGTGCTGCTGGTGGACGAGATCGATGCCAGCCTGCACCCGAAAATGGTCGAAGAAGTCGTGTCGCTGTTTAACGATCCGGCGACCAACCCCCACGGCGCGCAGTTGCTCTTCAACACGCACGACGTCACCCTGCTGAATCAGGATCTGCTTCGCCGGGACCAGATCTGGATCACCGAAAAGTTCGACGACGGCGCCTCCCGGCTGACGCCCCTTCTGGACTTCAAGCCCCGCAAAAAGACTGAGGCCCTCGACAAAAACTACCTGGAGGGCCGATATGGGGGGCTTCCTCTGCCGCGCATGAAGCGAGAAGCCGAGATGATTGCTCATGAGACACGGTAGAGCCCGCAGTCGTCGGCCCGGCGAGAGGGAGTCCTACGACCGGGTGCTGATCGTGTGCGAAGGAGCTGAAACAGAGCCGACGTACTTTCGGGATCTGTGTGCCGATCCGGAGTATCGATTGACGAGTGTCGATGTTGACGGGTCCTGCGACTCCAATCCTCTTTCCGTCGTTGAATACGGACTCCGCGAGTATCGAGAGGATGGAGACTACGATCGTTTATACTGCGTCTTTGACCGTGATCG
>CAYRPX010000461.1:0-1992 GCA_964426195.1 uncultured Salinivenus sp. | reverse complement strand
CACCGTCCGGGACCACGTGCCGATCGGCGATACGGGGACCGACGAGTTGTTCAGGGCCGCCGCCGCGGTCGAAGCCCGATCAGAGCATCCGCTGGCCGAGGCGATCGTGGATGCCGCCCGTGAGCGGGACCTGTCGTGGCCGGAGGCCGACGACTTTTCCTCGATCACCGGCAAGGGCGTCGAAGCCCGGATTGACGGCACCCGCGTTCGGGTAGGGAGCCTGCGGTATCTCGCCGAAACGGAGTCAATCGAGGCAGACGCGCACCGCGACCGGATCGCGGCGTTTCAGGCCCGGGGCATAACGGTCGTCGGCGTGGCGTGGGACGGACGGCTGCGCGGCCTGCTGGCGATCGGGGATCCGCTCAAGGCGGACGCCAAAGAAGCGATCGATCGCCTCCACGAAGCTGGTCTCGACACGCAGCTTCTGACGGGTGACACCGAGCGGACCGCCCGGGCGATCGCCGAGGAGGTGGGCATCGACGCCGTGCGGGCCGAGGTCCTCCCCGATCAGAAGGCCGAGCACCTGCGCGCGATGCAGGAGGCGGAAAAGCGCGTCGTTATGGTGGGGGACGGCATCAACGACGCGCCGGCCCTCATGCAGGCCGATGTGGGCATTGCCCTCGGCACCGGCACCGACATCGCCATCGAGTCCGCCGACGTGATCGTGATGGCCGACCGGCTGACGGCTCTCTCCGACGCCTACGAGATCAGCCGGTGGGGCTACCGCAAGATGACCCAGAACGTGGTGCTGGCGTTTCTCTTCAACGGCGTCGGCCTTCCGATCGCGGCCACCGGGCTCCTCCATCCGGTGTGGGCGATGGTGGCGATGGCCGCGAGCGTCTCCACGATCTTCCTAAACTCCCTCTGGGGCCGAGGGGAGCTCTTTACCGATACGATTCGGAGCGTGGAGCAGCCCCTGCGCATGGCCCCCGAATTCTCGTAAGAAAATTTTCCTATTCCCGCTCACTTGACCAGTTTCTATTCCCATGCTTTCCCGATCAAGAAGTACGGCACTCGCGATTCTCATTCTGCTGGGATTTGTCCTCGTGCCCGGCGCCGAGGCGCAGGACAAACAGGCGTCACAGGACACCGTCGAGACGCCCGACGCGACCGTGTACGTCGACGGTCTGGCCTGCCCATTCTGCGCCTATGGGATCGAGAAGAAGCTCGACGACCTGAACGCCATCCAGAAAATGGAGGTGCAGCTGGAGGAGGGGCGCGTCCTCCTGGCCTTCAAGGAGGGGCATTCCGTGACGAAGGACGAGCTCCGGGCAGCCGTAGAGAACGCCGGGTTTACGGCCCGGAAGATCGAGTTTGCAGGCGAGGCCTCCGTGCAGGAGGCTTCCGCGCAAACGTCGTCCTCATGATGCAGGCATGTTCGACGCATTCTCTGCTCCGGAATTTTTGACCGACCCATGCCCATGTCTCGTCGCTTCTCGCTGTTCGTCCTCACCCCGCTGGTCCTGTTTCTGCTTCCTGCCCTGCCAGCCGCGGCACAGATCACGACGAACACTGCGCTTCCCGTCAGTGAGGGGCAGGGGCTTCTTCGAGTCCAGTCGAAGGTGATTCGGGCCGCGGGGAGCGGGCCGATGGACCGGGATCTTACGGCCTTCGGCTTTCCCTTCGTGGGGGCCTACGGCGTGACGCAGGACGTAACCGTCTTTGGTGTGGTCCCGATCCTCGACAAGAACCTCGATGCGACGATCCCGAAAGGACCCCGTCAGGGAAAGCGGATTGAGCGCGGACCGACGGGCCTCGGGGACATCCGGCTCTTCGCCCGCTACACCGTCTGGACGCGCAACCGGGCCGGGCAGACCCAGCGCCTGGCTCCACTGGCTGGCCTCGAAATGCCCACCGGCGCGGACGACCGGACCGACGAGTTGGGGCGTCTGCCGCAGCCGCTCCAGCTCGGCTCCGGCTCCTGGGATCCGTTTTTCGGGGCCGTCTTTACGTGGCAGACGCTCCAGTGGCAGGTCGACGTCTCGCCCGTCT
>CAYRPX010000460.1:0-1994 GCA_964426195.1 uncultured Salinivenus sp. | reverse complement strand
TCTCGCTGTCAAACTGGAGTCGGACCACCGCACTCGTCACGTCGGGCTGCGGCGAGAACACCTGCGGAGGGACCGTAAAGAGAAGATCGGGCACCGCGAAGAGCTGGAGGAGAACGCTGGGAATGCCGTACGCCTTGGTCCCGGGCTCGGCGACCAGCCGCTCCGCCACCTCACGCTGCATCGTGAGAACGGCCTCGGCGAGATGCGCCCGCTGTTCCAGCAGGGAAAAGAGCAGCGGGCTCGTGAGGTAGTACGGCATGTTGCTGATGAGATAGAGCGGTGTCCCCTTCTCCTCAGCGAGGGCCGCCCAGTCCGTTTCCCGCACGTCTTCTTGTCGCACGTCCACGCCCGGCACGCGCTCACGGAGGACTTCGACGGCCCGCTCGTCAATCTCGATCGCTGTGAGGCGGTCGTAGTGCTCGGCCAGTCGCTCGGTGAGCGCGCCGGTCCCGGCTCCAATCTCCACGACGGAGGCGTCGGCCGGCGCCTCCAGCGTCCCAACGATCTTCTCGGCCATGTTGGGGTCGTGGAGGAAGTTCTGGCCGAGGCTTTGCCGGGGACGGAAGGGCAAGCGCTGCGACATGGCACGCAGAAATCACGGAAGCAACCAAAGAAAAAGCCGCCTGGAAGCGGCTGGAAACATACGAAATGGTTGGACGCGAAGTTGCACGGGGGTCGGGTCTCCCGAGCGATGGCAGGTGTTTCTGGATGGTCGTAATTACTCAAAATGAGCAGACGAAGAAGGTCTTGTCGCCGCAGAGATAGCTGCACTGCCCCTTCAGATGTAGCTGTGATGCCACTTCATGGCAGAGTCGCCAAGTGGCCCTCAACTATGCATCACTTCATCTGCTCGCGCATCGCCTCCTGACAGTCTTCGGTCAGCGCGGCAGAGTTGTGCCCGACGCCTCGGACCAACTCAAAATCCATTTGCGGGGTGTACCCTTCCGAAACAGCATACGAGCCCATGTCCCTAAACCATTTTATTCCGATCGCAACACGCGTTGTCTCGGTCATATCGCGTGCACAGTGAGCCGGTCGGCAAGGCTGAGGCTCCTGGTCCTCAGTGCCGACGACGATCGTGATCGGGCGGCTGGCCGCTTGGGCCCATCCTTCCGGATCTGACTCGATGTCGATCCGCTCCCGGTCCCCGTTCGGCCACTTGATTTCTTTGCTCACGCTTCCCATTCCGTAGTGCCACTCGACCTTCTCGCCGTAAAGTCGCTCCACCGGGAATGCGTAGCGTCCCGGCGCACTGAGTACGACGCCGAGCACACGGTCGGGGTGGCGTACGACATACCGGTTGGCAAACTGCCCTCCGGCGGAGTGCCCATAGAGATAGAATCGATCCTCCGAGGTTGGAGCAATCAGGTTGACTTGATCGAGAACGTTGTGTAGAAACTCATCGGCACCCACCTCCCTCCCATAGAGACCGCGATAGCCGCCATACGCCCCCCCGGTGCTGGCGTAGTTTTGCCGGTCGAAGGCAGGAGCGATGGTAACTGACCCCGTCTCCTCTGCGAAATCAGTCCAGCGGTCGATGAAGGTTCGCGCCAGTTCAGTGGCGTCTTGGTCAGGGTCCGGTGTGCCGTGGACGACAACCACCACGTTGGACTCAGCCGTGTAACTGTCGGGGACATACAGATGGTAAGTTCCATGCTCGTGTTCTCGTTTTTTCACCTCGCCAAGGGTGGCACATGAGGCCAGGACAGCGGCAAAGGCCAAAATCGCGAAGAACTCAACCCGCTGATACATAAGGTTCGATTTTGCTATTTTTCATCTGTTCGAAGTCGTAAGCCCCCATCCCAAAGCGATAGATGTACTTGGACATCAGGGGGGTTGATATCTCCTTCTGTTTTGAGTGGCGGCTGCACGATGGTTTCAGTTTTCCGTCAGGAAGCTCTTCGCCTGAGCGATTTCCTCTCGTTCAGTGTCTGCTCCTTCCGTGAGTTCAGGCAGGGTCGGTGGTGTCGTTTCCTTCGACGTCAACGCTGGTT
>CAYRPX010000459.1:0-2008 GCA_964426195.1 uncultured Salinivenus sp. | reverse complement strand
GTTTCTTGAGGTCGTCGAAGAGCGGGTCCTCTCCAGTCGATAGCCGAGCGTGAAGGCCGGAGCTGTTGCGCTTTGCCCTCTTTCCGTAACGAATGCACGATAGAAACGGAGGTATTGGCGTGAGGCTGGAAAAGCGTAACGCATTCGCGCAAACCGGGCCGTCAGTAAGGGAGGGCAGCTTCGTCGGCGATGCGGTTGGTTCAGTGCCGACGGCAACCATAATCAAGCTTTATTTGACCCCTCACATTTGGGACACAAACGCGACCTAAACCGCACCCTCTCAGCGCCGAAAGAATCCGCCCGCCCGAGCGTGGTGCGGATGGGTTCGATCTGAGACAGACTACATCTGGCAGGCATAACGTTAGATCTGTCCGCTCCATGTGTCTATCAGATGCACGTCGATGTCCAATAGCTTCCGCTCGACGAGGCACGGCCCCGAACCTCCCTTTTCCTGACCCTCAATCCACAAAAAAGACTGCTCGACACGTCCAGCGGGGCGGCCCCGACTGAGAATTTTTTCCCAACGGCTACAGCGGGTTGAACCGTCGCCCCACACCCGCATGAGCCGCTTCTTTCATGTTCTGTAACAGAGCCGTGATATTTTTTAGAACACCGACGACTCCGACAGAGTGCGCGGAGACCTCTCGTCTCCTTCGAAACCAACCAGCTCCTCCATGGACCGACGTCAGTTTTTAGAAATCGGCGGCACCAGCGTGCTCGCGTTCCCGCTCGCCGGATCGATTGCGTTGATCGTGCCACCCCGCGAGCAGCAACGTTTGATGCGCCCCGACATGCTGACCCGCGTCGGAGATGACGGCCTCACGCGCCGTCTGGGACGGCAGTACCGAAGAGCCTTTCCGAAAGAAAACCGTTCGATCGTGCTCAAGAACATCCTGAGGCGCAGTGCGGCTCGGGAGGATGGATCCGATCTTTCCTCCCAACTACAATCCCGGATTGAGCGGGACTTTGCTGAGGGCCACACGGTCGTCCTGGATGGATGGATTCTCGCCCGAACCGAAGCCCGGCAGTGCGCTCTCGTCAGCTTGCTCAAGTTCTAATCCGCTCTGAAGCTATGCATACTGACGCGAGAACACTGGAAGACGGCACGCTCATCGAGGGAGATCTCTGCATCGTCGGTGCAGGTCCCGCCGGGATCAGCATGGCCCTGGACTGGGTCGGCCGTTCGGAGCGGGTGATTCTGCTGGAGGGGGGCGGTTTTGACGTAAGTACGCAGATGCAGGCCCTGTACGAGAATACCGATTCGGGGCGCGAGTACTACCCCATTGAGTCGAGCCGGCTACATTTCTTTGGCGGAACGAGTGCCCACTGGGGCGGACTCTGTACGCCCTTTGATCCCATCGACTTTGCTACGCGGGACTGGGTGCCCTATAGCGGGTGGCCGATCAGTCGCGAGGACCTGGCGCCGTACTACCGGAAGGCGACCGGCCCGCTTCAGCTCCCGTCAACCAGCTGGGATCCGAGCTACTGGGCGAGGCAGCGATCCGGGACGCCACTGGCTGTGGATAAGGGCAGGGTGCGGACGAAGATGTGGCAGGACAGCGCGGGCGGCGCGCCACCGGTTAAATTTGGATCGGAATATCGAAGTGAAATCGAACAGGCCGACAACATCCACCTCTTCACCCACGCTAATGTCTGCAATATCGTCGCCAACGAGAACGGCTCCCGGGTGGAGGAGCTAACGGTCCGGCAGTTCAATGGCGACGAGCAGACCGTCCGGGCACCCCATTTTGTGCTGGCCTGCGGAGCAGTCCAGAACGCCCGGCTCATGCTCGCTTCCAATGACCAGGTTCCCGTCGGCCTTGGCAACGAGCACGACCAGGTCGGACGCTACTTTATGGAGCACATTGAGGTCGATACCGCGCGGCTGGTTCTGCCCGAAGCCCGGTCCCTCGCTTTTTATCAGTTGTCTTCCGATGACGGGCAAGTCAGCGCGGCCTGGGGACTCCTTCAGCCGAGCCCTCGCCTCCAGGAAGAGCGAAAGACGCTC
>CAYRPX010000458.1:0-2008 GCA_964426195.1 uncultured Salinivenus sp. | reverse complement strand
AGGTCGGTCTCGCCAACGACGGAGACGCCGACCGCATCGGGATGGTCGACGAAAACGGCGACTACGTGAGCTCCCACCGCATCCTCGCCCTGTTGACGAAGTACCTCTACGAGGAGCGTGGGCTGAGGGGCTCGATCGTGAAGACGTTCTCCACCACTCACATCCTCAACAAAATGGGCGAGCGGTACGATCTACCTGTGGAGACGACCCCGATTGGGTTCAAGCACATCGCCTCCAAAATGGCGGAAAAAAACGTCCTCGTGGGGGGGGAGGAATCCGGCGGCATCGCAGCCTCAGGCCACATTCCGGAGCGCGACGGCATCTACATCGGCCTCCTCATTGTGGAGATGATGGTGAAACGGGGCCTGTCACTGTCCGCGCTCGTAGACGAACTGCTCGAAGAGTTTGGACCGCACTACAACTACCGCGACGACATTCACATCCGCGAGGACCAGAAGGCACGCGTGCTGGACCATCTGAAGAATCAGGGCGGCCTCGACGGCGTGGACGGCCATCCTGTAGACCGCGTGAAGACCCTCGACGGCTTCAAGCACGTCACAGACAATGGCTGGCTCCTGATCCGGCCCTCTGGAACTGAGCCGGTACTGCGAGTCTACTCGGAGGCCGAGTCGACAGAGGCCGCCGAGGCACTCGTGAAGGATGCCTCTCGCCAGCTTGGCCTCGATGAATAGCGCCGTCCTTTTGGCCGATTCAACGTCTGGCCGAAGGGGGGGGCCGGACGGGGCGTTCTCCCCTCAACCTGTGCTTCCAAAAACATTTATTGCGTCGATGCTCTCGAATTGAGCGTTCTGCACAGCAATTGATTCTCGGCCATGGTTCGCTCCGCTGCTTTCCTCCTCGGTCTCGGCCTTCTTCTCCTCGGGAGTGGAGAAAACCCACATGGAACAACTGGTGACGACCCGGTCCTCCTCGTGGCCAACAAGAATGGGAACTCTCTCTATTTTGTGGATCCCGGATCGGGACGGACAATGGACAGCGTCTCAACCGGAGAGGGCCCCCACGAGGTGGCTGCAGCCCCGGTCGCGAGCCGGGCCTACGTTGCCAACTACGCCGGCGGCACGGTCTCTGTGGTCGACGTGGCCAGCCGGAGTGTCGTGGAGCAGTGGCCTCTTGACAGCTACGACCGCCCACACAGCATCGCCGTAGGCCCCGATGAGGAGCGCGTCTACGTGACCGCCGAGGATCAGCAGGCGGTCTTGGAGATCGACGCCACCTCCGGCGCGGTGCGGCGCGTCTTTGAGACCGGGAAGGACGTCACGCACATGCTGGCCCTCACCTCCGACGCCTCCTTCCTCTTTGCCACCAGCATTGGGAGCGGCAGGGTCTCCAAAATTGACCTTGAAGCGGGACGGGTGGTCACCCACACTGGAACGGGCGACGGAGCGGAGGGGGTGGCCGTGACGCCAAACGACGAGGCGGTGTGGGTGACAAATCGTGCCGAGGACACGGTCTCAATCCTCGACGCCGAAACGGCCGCTGTGATCGATTCGCTGTCCGCCCCTGGGTTTCCAATCCGGGTGGCCTTTAGCCCCAACGGGCGTCACGGAATCGTTTCGACGCCTCAGGCCGGGGAGGTTGTCCTGTACGACGCGGCGGAGCGACGCCCACGAACGCGGCTCAGGGTGGGTAAAAAGCCGATTGGTGTACTCGTCCCGACTAATACCCAGGCCTTCGTAGCGAACGCGGGATCGAGCACCGTGAGTGTGATCAACCTCGCGACCCAGTCCGTCGTGGGGACGATTTTGGCGGGCAACGGGCCGGACGGCATGGCCTACCTCCCCGCCGAGTAGCAAAGAACTATGCGACGGGCGTCTCCGCCGAAACCGACTGCCGCTCGTCCCCGACGACCCGACCGCCCCGGAGGCGCAGGACCCGTTCCGTCCGGGAGGCAAGTTCCTGGTCGTGGGTCACCAGCACGAGCGTCGTCCCAGCCGTCTCGTTGAGGTCGAAGAGGAGATCCTCGATCCGTCCCGCCGTCTCGGCGTCG
>CAYRPX010000457.1:0-2009 GCA_964426195.1 uncultured Salinivenus sp. | reverse complement strand
CGAGCTGCTCCGTGCCTCCCCGCCGGACGCGGGCCGTTACCTGACCGATCTTCTGCAGCGCCTCCATCGACCGCACGGCCCGCCACTCGGTGAAAAAGCCGATGGCTGTGTTGATGGCGAGGACGGCGGCGATGGCAAGACCTTCGATGGTCTGACCGAACGCGAAGGATACGCCCATCGCCACCACGAGAAGCAGCACCACCAGGCTCCGAAACTGCTCGCCCAGAATGACCCAGACGCTCCGTCGATCCACCTCCCGCAGCTGGTTCGGGCCCACCTCGTCGAGTCGTCGCTGCGCCTCCTCCGGGTCGAGCCCACGGCGACGGCTTTCAAGTGCATCGAGCGCCTGTGCCGGCTCGGTCCGCCAAGGGCCCTCCTGCACGGCAGACGATTCACCCGTATGCGGCTGAACAGGAACAGCCGAGTCACTCATGAGGGCCAAAGTCGATTCGAGTAGGATGTCCGACAGGAAAACGTAATGCCTTCCGCCTCCTCCCTGGTCCCTCCCTCTAAGGTATGAGTGGCACACTGAGGTCCCAGGAGGGACGTCCACCACTTCGGTGTGAGGACTTTTCCCACGGAGAAGCGCCGGAGGCCTTAGGGACCAGCGACGGCAGGCTCGATTTCAGGCGGACAGATGTGGCACATATGGCGTCCTCCGTGACCGAAATTTCCCCACGCCCGACTAAAGGTTTCCCCTACGCTCCAATGTGAGAGTTCCGTTCGGTACCTCTCCCTCGTGACCGAGAGATTGAGTCCCCAGGTGCCGGTGGATGTTTTTCGCCGGACCGACCTCCGAATGGAGGTTGTTCTTGACGCGCCCTCGCCCACTCAACGCGCGCCTCGCCATGACCACGCAATCGTCTCACCGGTCCCCACTCGCCTCTACGTCCCACGTTGCGGACGTCCTCTACCGCAGCCTCAAGACCGCGGTTGCGAGGAAATGCAACAATCGTCACGACATCGACGTGACGGTGGAAGACCTCGAACAAAGCGGAGCAGACGAACCGCTGCGGGTTCGAATTGCGTGTCCCAAGCACGGCCAGGTGACAGCCCACATCATCATCCGCCACGCCGGCGGAAACGTGTACGACGTGCACTGCGAGGTGGGGGAAGACACTTCCCGCCGGTTTACCTATAGTCAGCCCCATAGATCAGGAACAACCCTCTCTCGCGCCCCGCACCTGGGGCAAAAACTCGGGACCTTTCTCGTGGAACAACTGGAGCAGCATCTCGGCCGCCGTCTTCTGTCGACTGGTGAGCAATCAACCTCCTCATGACTCCCCCCGTCCTTCCCGTCTCGACGCCCGTTCTGCCTTTGCAGTCTCAAGTCGCCCCTCAAGACTTTGACCAACAAATCCGATTTCACCAATGACCAACCAAGATCTTACGTCCCAAGACATTCCAACCGGACTTCGACGTACGGTCCACACGACGAGCGCATGGCTCAAACATATTGCCGAAGAAATGGGCCACGGCGACAAACAGCGCGCCTATCACGCCCTGCGCGGCGTTCTCTTCGCCCTGCGCGACCGCCTGCCGGTCGACGAGGTGATGAATCTCTCCGCTCAGCTTCCCACCCTCGTTCGAGGCGTCTACTTTGAAGGCTACAAGGCCGCCGGCAAGCCGGAGCGCTACGACAGCCGAGACGAATTTTTCGAGCGCGTCCAGGAAGAGCTGGAGGTCGTCAATGGGGGCGGTCCGGAGGCGGCCACGCACGCCGTGTTTCACTTGCTGCGGGACCGGATATCAGAGGGAGAAATTGAAGACATCGAGCACATGCTTCCCGGCGCTCTAAAGCCCCTGTGGGCTGACGAGTAACACCTATTCCGGAACATCGCTGTGCAACTGGAGACTCCTCGAGAATATAGGGCCGAATGGCGGAATTCTGAAACGTCCCCGACCGGTCTTACTAAAGAAACGGGGCGCCAGGGGGACTGAGGCGCCGGAGTTCATTTTTCCAGAGCGAGGAGTCGCCTGTCATGCCCGACGCAACGAACAACGACTCG
>CAYRPX010000456.1:0-2011 GCA_964426195.1 uncultured Salinivenus sp. | reverse complement strand
ACGCCGATCCGCCGGTCTGCAAGGTGCTCGACTACGGCAAGTACCGCTACGAGAAACAGAAGGAAGAACAGCGGCGCCGGAAGAAGTCGAAGTCCATGGAGATGAAGGAACTTCGCTTCCGGCCACAGACCGAGGAGCACGACTTCAACTTCAAGGTCGACCATGCCCGCGAGTTTCTGGAGGACGGCAACAAGGTGAAGGCCTACGTTCAGTTCCGGGGCCGCGACATCGTCTACAAGGATCAGGGCATGGACCTGCTCCGCCGCATGATCGAGGAACTCCAGGACGTGGCCCGCATCGACCAGCAGCCGGAAATGGAAGGTCGGCGCATGGTCACCATCCTCGCCCCGCACAAAAACAAGTAGCCACCACGGAAAGCCTTCTTTTGCTCAGGGCTGCTCCGGCCCGAGAGCCTGCTTTGTATGGACTCTGTAGGGACTGGAACGCCTCGCCGCAGGGCCCATACAGGGTGTTCCGATGTGCTTGTATTCTACGAACGAAGACCCTCCGGGTAGTTTCTGCCATGCCGAAAATGAAGTCTCACAGCGGTGCCAAGAAGCGCTTTAAGAAGACCGGTAACGGAAAGATCAAGCGCAAGAAAGCCAACAAGGGGCACCTGTTGACCAAGAAGAGTTCAAAGCGCAAGCGCCACCTCCGCAAGAGCACAGTGGTCGACGACAAGGCAAATCGAGAGCGGATCAAGCGTATGCTCTCAACCTAGCCGTCGGGCAATCTCGCCACGGCGCCTTGATGGAGGACCTTTTTCGGTCCTCCATCTGTTGTTTGTGGATTCTTTTCCAGGAACACGTTGGGACCGTGCCGGCGCTCGCCTAGACTGTATTCCTGTATCTGCTTCCAAACGAACATTCTGCTTCTATGCCGCGCGCAACGAACAAACCGGCGACCCGTCGTCGCCGGAAGAAAATTCTGAATAAGGCCAAGGGCTACTGGGGTCGCCGGAGCAAGGTCTACAAGGTGGCCAAGCACGCGGTCGAGAAGGGGCTGCAGTACGCCTACCGCGACCGCCGCCAGAAAAAGCGTCGGTTCCGGCGCCTGTGGATTACCCGCATCAACGCCGCGACCCGCCAACACGACGTGAGCTACTCCCAGTTCATGGGCCAGTACCGAAAGTCGGACCTGGACATGAACCGCAAGGTCCTCGCCGACTTGGCCGTCCACGACCCGGACGCCTTCGAACAGATCGTGGACCATGTAATGGAGTAGCCCTGATTTTTCTCATCCTTTTTCCGTGATGTCGTTCCGATTTTCAGCGTTTCGGCCCTTCTTTCCGAGCGGATATGGTCCGCAGGGGGCCTGAGCGCCAGTGCCGACATTTTCGGAAATCCGCAGTCCCGCCTCCTGCTCTCCAGGTCTGGCGGGGCTTTTTGTTTGGCTGGGATCTCTCCTCTCGTCCGAGGGGCCCCAGCGACTGATTCGTGACTTTCAACCCGTGATCTCCGTCCATGCCCGACGAAATTGACGAGCTCCGCGATCAGATTGAGGCCGAATCCATCGAGAGCGAAGACGAGGCCGAGGCGTTTCGCATCAAGTACCTCGGTCGAAATCAGGGGGCCATTCCGGCTCTGTTCGATCGGATCGGCGACCTGCCGCCGGAGGAGCGGCCCGAGTTCGGAAAGCGCGTCAACGCGTTGAAGTCGCTCGCGCAGGAGCGGCTCGAGGAGGCAAAGGCGCGTCTCGAACGCGAGCAGCAGGCGAAGGGGCCGGACATCGACCTCACGCTGCCGGGGCGGCGCGGCTTTCGGGGATCGACGCACCCGCTCACGCAGACGCTCGACGAGATCCTGCGCATCCTGCGCGGCCTCGGCTTTTCCACCTACGAGGGGCCGGAGATCGAGACGGACTGGCACAACTTCACGGCGCTCAACTTCCCGCCCGACCACCCGGCGCGGGACATGCAGGACACGTTCTTCCTCAAGGACGCGCCGATGGAGGAGCCAACCGTCCTCCGCACCCACACCTCGCCCGGCCAGATCCGGATCATGGAGAACCA
>CAYRPX010000455.1:0-2015 GCA_964426195.1 uncultured Salinivenus sp. | reverse complement strand
GATTCCGATGATGAAGTACATCGGAATGAGGGTAAGCTCAAAGAAGATGTAGAACAGAAAGAGGTCGAAGGACGCAAAGACGCCGGTGATGCCCGTTTGAAGCAGAAGGAGAAGCCCGTAATAGCCCTTCCGCTTCTCCTCGATATAGGTCCACGACGAGAGTACCACGATCGGCCCGAGGAGCGTCGTCAGCATCACGAGCAACAAGCTCAGACCGTCAACGCCCACGAAATACTTCACGTCGTAGGCCTCTGGGAGCCATCCCGACCACATGTCTACGAGTTGCGGAGACAGGGCCGTACTCACCATCGGGTCATAGCCGACGAAGAGACCGATCGAAAGAAGAAAGGTGATCGTGGTCGTGGCCAAGGCCGTCCACCGAATCGATGAGGCCCGACGCAGAAATAGCGTCAGCAGCGCCCCGAGGGCCGGCAAAAAAATGACCAGCGATGTGAGATAGGGGATGTTCATCTATGAAAGCAGCACCTGATCGGCAGTAAAGATCATTCTCGCGGTCGCGTGTCTCCTTCTGTAGTACGTATTTCCTGGGGCGTATTCCGGAACCAGTTCCACAAAAGCGGGAAATGCCAATTAGTGATAGCTACGAAATACGCACTACTAAATTCCAAATAGCATCAGCCCCACCACGAGCGCAGCTCCAAGGGCCAGGGCAAGGGCATAATTTTGAACCAGCCCCGTTTGAATCCGGCGCAGCAGGGTGCTCGCACTCTGGGCCGCGCCCGCAACGCCATCCACCGCCCCGTCCACGACCGTATCATCGAAGACGGCGAGGCCCTTTCGGGAAATCTTGTCAATGAGCGAGTCAACTACCACCTCGTTGTAGAACTCGTCCCAGTAGTACTTGTCCTCCCAGGTCCGGTACAGCCCGTGCAGGCGCTCCTTCAGCAGGGCGTCGTATTCCAGTCCCTGAGCCAAGTAGACACGCCAGGCATAGTACACCGTCCCGAGAGCGATCGCCGAACTTAGGAGAATGAGTCCCCACTCCAGCGCGAGGGGGACATGTCCGTGCACCGACGCTTCAGCCACCGGGCCCCCATAGTCCGCTCCCAGATAATGGTGAATCCAATTCCAGTCTCCCCCTTTGATGACGGCGGGAAGGCCAATGAATCCCCCAATGATGGAAAGAATGCCGAGTGTCCACAGCGGCCCCGTCATTGACGAGGGCGATTCGTGGGGCTCCAGATGGTCGGCGAGCGGCCACCGGGGCTCCCCCTCGAAGGTCAACATGTACGAACGCATCATATAGAACGCCGTGAGGACGGCCGTGAGGACGCCTACGATCCAGACGACGGTGGCATAGGTGTGTCCGTCGTATCCGTACTCGAAGGCCTTGAAGAGAATCTCGTCTTTCGAAAAGAAGCCAGCGGTCAGGGGAATCCCTGAGATTGCCAGCGTGGCCAGCAGGTAGGTCGTTCGTGTGGTCGGCATGTAGTCGCCGAGCCCCCCCATCGTTCGCATGTCCTGCGGATCGAAATCGCTCGTGTCCACTCCGCTCTCGCCGAGGCCATGCTCCACCTCCTCCATCCCGTGAATGACGCTGCCCGATCCCAGAAAAAGACAGGCCTTGAAGAACGCATGGGTCACAAGGTGAAAGATCGACACAAAGAAGGCCCCCACCCCGGCCGCCATAAACATGTATCCCAACTGAGACACGGTCGAATACGCCAGGACGCGCTTGATGTCGTTTTGCGCAATGGCGATAGTAGCAGCCATGAGCGCCGTTGCCGCCCCAACAATCGCAATCAGGGCCATCACGACCGGAGCCCCGAGTACGAGAGGCGAGAGGCGAGCCAACAGATAAAGGCCACTCGTAACCATGGTCGCAGCATGGATGAGGGCGGACACGGGCGTCGGACCCGCCATCGCGTCCGGCAGCCACACGAAAAGCGGAATCTGAGCGCTCTTCCCCGTGGCCCCGACGAAAAGCAGAAAGATGATCCAGTTGAGCGTCGGCTCCGGCAGACTCGGCCCCTGCGTGAGCAGCACGTCGAAGC
>CAYRPX010000454.1:0-2017 GCA_964426195.1 uncultured Salinivenus sp. | reverse complement strand
AAACCGTGACCGAGGCGGTCGAAGCCCACCTGGGGGACCCGGACTTTTCGGTGGATCGCCTGGCGGAGGCCGCGGCGCTGAGCCGTCGGCAGCTGACGCGTCGAATGAAGGACGCGACGGGCCAGACGCCCGCTGAATTCATCCGGGCGCGCCGCATGGAGCGGGCCAAGGAACTGCTCGCGGGCGAGGCCGAAACGGTGGCCGAGGTTGCGTATGCCGTCGGCTTCCGGTCCCCCTCCGCGTTCGCCAAAGCATTTCGGAAGCACGCGGGGCATCCCCCGTCCGAGCACGTCGAGCACGCGGGGTAGAGAGCGCGGGGGTGTGGGAGTGGAGAGTGCCCTCTCGCTCAACTTCACCTTGGCCCGGCACGACGGAGGAACAGAGCAAAAGCATTCTCCGCCGCCGAATACGAGGGGAACTGGGAGGCACGCCGTCCGACCGCATCCGACACATTCCGGTTCGAGTGCGACATGTCGCGTACGAACCGAGAATTGTCCCACATTCGCGGATGCGACCCCCGTTCTTGAGGCGCACAGGTCCACCCCAACCTGCAGACCAATACGGCGGGGACCTGTCCCTATCTGCGTCACACATCAGCGCCACTTCTCATGTCGACCCCTCCCGTAGTGCTTATCGTCGAGGAGAGCCCCGCCGTTCGCGAGGCGCTCCGCGAGCGGCTGAACGGGCCGTACCGCATCCTGGAGGCCGACCGGCTCTCTGAAGCTCAGTTGAGACTCAAGGAGACGGCCTCCTGTCCGGACCTCATCCTCAGCGACCTGCGGGCCGCGGACCAGCAGGCCTTGGCGCTGTACCGGCGAGTGCGGGGCGACCCGGCCCTAGAGGCAACACCGGTCTTACTGCTCGTGCCTCCCGCCGAGGAAGGAGCCCCGGCGACCGACGCGGAAGGGGCACGGCGCGTTGTTCCGGACGCAATCAGTCCCCAGAAGCTGCGTCGCCTGGTGGGCCATCATCTCGCCGCTGAGGGCCGTCTGCCCGGGCCGCCCGTCGTTCCGGAGGCGCCGCTGACTGAGACCATCGAGACGGTGGTGAAGACGCGGCTGGGAGACCCGGACTTTACGGTTGAGACGCTGGCCGAGGCGGTCGACCTGAGTCGGCGGCAGCTCACGCGTCGGATGAAGGACGTGTTCGATGCCACGCCGGCCGCCTACGTACGGGCCCGTCGGGTCGATCGGGCCAAGACGCTCTTGGCAGCAGGTCCCGACACCATCGCAGCCGTGGCGGAGGCGGTGGGCTTTGCCTCCCCGTCGGCCTTTTCGAAGGCATTCCGGGAGGCGACCGGCTGTTCGCCCTCCACCTACGCCGAGCGGAATGCGGAGTAGTGACTTTTCTTCTGTTCGTTTCCGACACATCCCAGTTTGCATGCGACATGTCGCATACGAACCAGGAATTGTCCCACATTCGCGGACGCGAACCCCTTTGTTGACCCGTGCACATTCGGCGGGCCTGGTCGGGGATCGGCCGGAGCTTACCGCCGCGATCTCCTTAAAGACGGACTCATTCTCTCTCCAAGCACTGAACCGTTTCCAATTCCATGTTTGACCGAGCCTTGCGCGCCCTCTCCTCTACGCTTCTTCTATGTGCCATTCTGTTTGCCAGCGCGGCCCTAGCCACATCGGCCCAGGCCCAGCAGCCTGACGCCGATCGCGAGGGGCCGCAGCACCGCCGCGAGGGCCCCCTGCAGGAGCGACTCGAAACGGAGCCGCCCGACCGGCGACCGAGGGTCCCACACCGCTTTGAAGGGAGGCGTCTCGGAGAGTCCCTGGGGGGAGCAAGCGCAGCGAAGCGCCGGCAGGGCGCGGCGAGTCTCGTGATGCGAGCGGCCACTGGCCTGGCTGGAGTCTCCTCAGGCAGCTCCACCTCGATTGCGGACGTCGATGGGGACGGAAACCAAGACCTTCTGATTACCGGTGAGGATGGGGAGAACCCGACGGCGACCTTGTATTTGGGGGACGGAGAGGGCGGGTTTACCGAGGCCAATATCGGCCTGACCGGGGTC
>CAYRPX010000453.1:0-2038 GCA_964426195.1 uncultured Salinivenus sp. | reverse complement strand
ACTCGATGGGCGTCCTCATGGTGCACGCCGCCGGCAACGACGGGGCCAATGTGGATTCGACCGACAATTTCCCCACGCCCTACTTTGAGGACGGCGGAGAGGCGCAGCGGTGGATCGAGGTGGGAGCTTCGTCTTGGAAGGGAGGGAAGCACCTGGCTGCCCCGTTCAGCAACTACGGCCCCGAGCGGGTGGACGTCTTCGCCCCCGGCCACAGCATCTACTCTACTGTGCCCAAAAACCGGTACCAGCGAAACAACGGCACGAGCATGGCCGCCCCGATGGTAAGCGGCCTGGCCGGCCTCCTCATGGCCTACTACCCGTCGCTTACTGCCACGGAGGTCCGCTCCATCATTCTCGACACGGCCACGCGCTACAAAGATCAGAAGGTCATGTCTCCGGGGGGCAACGGCACTGTACGCTTTGGTACTCTCTCCCAAACTGGCGCCGTTGTGAACGCCCGTGCCGCCCTCGAACGGGCCGATGAGATGACCGGCTCGAAGTAACCCCCTCCTTGCGCGGCCGAGAAGCGATCCATGCGGCAGGTTGCCTATCCCTTATCGTCGATTGTCCGCTCCACGGCCCGCCGCAGCCGAGGATGATGAAGCCGGACCGGTTCTTTCGGCTTCTCTTCTTTCCGCCCGGCCCGCAAGTTGAGAAACTCAACGAGCAGCGAGAAGGCCATGGCCGAGTAGATGTATCCCTTCGGAATGTGCTGGTCGAAGCCTTCGGCCACGAGAGTGACCCCAATGAGCAACAGAAAGCTCAGTGCCAGCATCTTCACGGTGGGGTGTGCCTCGATGAAACTTGAGATGGATTCTGCCGAAACCATCATGATCAAGATGGCGATGGTGACGGCGGTGATCATGACCTCAACGTGATCGGCCATGCCCACGGCGGTGATGACGGAATCGAGGGAAAAGACGAGGTCAAGCAGAAAGATTTGTGCGATCACACTGGCAAACGTGACCTCGGCCCCAGTTTTGGTTTCCCCGTCTTCTCCCTCCAGCTTCTCGTGGATTTCCGTCGTCGCCTTGCCGATGAGAAAGAACCCCCCCGCCAGCAAAATGAGGTCTCGTCCACTGAAGGCGTACTCCAACACCGAAAAGAGGGGAGCCGTGAGTCCCATCACCCAACTGATGGACAGGAGCAACAGAATGCGCCCGCCTAACGCGAGCCCGAGCCCCACGCGCCGAGCGAGCGGCTGCTCCGCGGCCGGCAGCTTGTTCGACAAAATCGAGATGAACACGATATTGTCAACGCCCAGGACGATTTCCAGAATCGTCAGGGCCCCGAGCGCGATCCACGCCTCGGGGGAGGCAATCCATTCCATAAGACCGGGAGATTTTTCGAAAACCGTCGTTGTCCCTCCCCGAATACGCTCATCTTCGCCGCTGTGTTGTCAGGGCGAATGGAGAACCCCGAAGCACTAGGAGAGGGACTCGACCAGCACGTCCGCGACGCCTTCTACAGACTCCCGAGTAAGCAGGGAATCGAGGGCCTGCACGATGAGACCCACACAGACGGCCCGGTAAAGAAGAGGTTCTGCGGCTTGATCGCCCCGTGCCGTCTGCTCTTGGATCTGCGTGGTGAGCCTCGTCCAGTGGCCCTTCATCTCGACGTACCCGAACGCAAGGCCCCGCTTGAGCGCATCGAAAGACTGGAGTGCCCGAAGACCATCGAGCAACCGATCCCGGAGCCCCGAGGCGTACACACGTACGGCTTTTCGTTCCGAAGGGCTCCCATCCTCCCATTGATTCAGCACCTCCGTCCACTGTTCGTCGAGCGGATCCCGAAGGGCCGCCTCGATCCGGTCTCGAAGCGCCTCCAGCTTCGAGTCCCCCTCGGGCAGCTGTGCTGACTCCTGTCCCATTCGCTTCTGATTCAGCTTCAAACGGGCACTCGCTGCTTGCCTACGAGTCGCCGCTCGCTCCCGGACCGGAGCTCGGGGCAGGCGGCACCGCCTGGGTGGTGTCGGGAAGCGGTACGTCGTTGAGCGCCTGCTCCAGTTCGTCGAACCGGTCCCCGAAGGTGGCAAAGT
>CAYRPX010000452.1:0-2043 GCA_964426195.1 uncultured Salinivenus sp. | reverse complement strand
GGCATCGCCGCTTCCTGTCGAGGAGGAGACCAACCGCAAACCGACAAGCTTACGACGATGCTGCAAACTGCCCTACACCACGGTGGCTTTGAGGTTCAGATGCAGATCTCTGAGGAGGCCCCGACCGACGTGTACCGTTTGGCCGACCAGCTTGTGGAGCTGGCCCGGGCACTTGTGGGAAAGGTCGCGGAGGCGAAGCTGGCCGACCGCCTGCGCAAGGAGCTTGGTCCTCGCGGAACGGCGGGCAACCGCTTCGGAGAAGGCTGTGGGGCGGAGTGTCCGCGATGCGGGTCCGGGGCGGGCTACCGGAAGGGGACCCGCCCGAGGACCGTAGAAGTCCCTCGCCTCGGGACGGTCGAGGTCGAGGGTCCGTATTTGGAGTGCCGGCAGTGCGGGCGGTCGTATGTACCCTGCGAGGCGGGAGCCCCCGAGCAGTGCCGATATGGACAAGAGGCGCTTCGGCGCCCGATCGAGGCGACCGCGGAGACCAGTTACCGCCGCGGCGCGGAGGCCTCCAGCGACAGCTTCACAGAATCTCCGTCGGCGCGCACCCTCTGGCGAATCGTCAATGAGGGCCCGTCGGACTCGAAGGAGAACGCCCCCCTTGAAGCCGACGCTGAGGCGGCTGAGATGGGAACCTGCGTGGCCGATGCCACGCGCATTCCCGTCCGGGGGGAAGGCCAGGACCGACAGGTCCATCACAGTCTCTCGATCGCTCACGCGGTCAAGACCGACAGGACCGGAGGGGCCGGCAGCCGTCCGGCGCTGAAGCGATGTCCGGTCGTCGGGCGAGTTGGTTCGGAGACGCGTCTGCGCAAGGCCCTCGGCGAGGCCGGAGTCTCGACCCTCGTGACCGACGGGCAGATGGACGTCTCCAGAGTCGCCGACTGGTGTGGACGCTGCCGCTGGCACCTGCCCCGCTCGGTTCGACATCTGCTCTACAACGACGGTGTGAGCGGAGACCGAAACCAACGGCTCACCGGCGAGGTGCGCGAGCTTGCCTACACCGACTACGCCAACCCCGTCGCGGCGCAGGAAACACTTACCCGATGGGCAGCAGCCGATGGGCAGGAGGCTCCCCAGGCAGCGGGTCACGTCGAGCGAGCCGCCCCACAGATCGGGGTGTATGCCCGTACAGATCCGCCGCCATCCACCGGCTTTGCAGTCGAGGCGACCGCCCCGGTCGAACGAGAGATGCGCGAACTGAACCGCCGGTTCGAGAACGGGGGATAGTGGACTCGATCCGGAGCTGAGAACTTGCTTCAGTGGCACCAGATCTGCCGCCATGACCCGAAGCGGTGGGCCGGATGGTTCCCCGATTCGCCCCCAATCTGAGCACGGAGCCGTCTCACACTGTTGACATGCTACCACAGGTTGAGGTGGAGACCGAGAGGGGCGAGGGAAGTTGCTTCACTGTGCGGCTGCCTACTCCCTTAGGGACGAACGACTGAGTGGCCCTCAGTCCGCTTCCTTCGGCGGGGCTTGATTCCCCACACCCACCCGCAACCCCACGAACGGGCACGGGCGCGCCGATCGAATAACGCCCACCGGTCAACCCCGAAATCAGCATGTCCTCGTCCAAAACCGCCCTCGTCACCGGCGCGTCCTCCGGCATCGGCCGCGCGCTGGCCCACCGCTTTGCCCGCACCGGCAACGACTGCGTCCTGCTCGCCCGCAGCGAAGAGGCCCTACACGACCTCGCCGACACGCTGACCTCTACGCATGGCATCGACCCTCACGTGCTGCCGGCAGATCTGAGCGAGCCCGGCGTGGCCCACGACATTGCCGCGGAGCTTCGGGACCGAGGCCTCACGGTCGATGTGCTTGTCAACAACGCCGGCATCGGGGCGCGTGGATCGTTCGCCGACCTCGATCCGGAGCGGCAGGTCCACATGATCCGGGTCAACGCAACGGCCCTCACCCACCTTACGCGCCGACTCCTGCCCGGCATGCTGGAGCGGGACCGGGGCGGGGTGCTCAACGTGGCCTCCACCGCCGCCTTCCAGCCCGGGCCGTACATGAGCGTCTACTACGCGACCAAGG
>CAYRPX010000451.1:0-2055 GCA_964426195.1 uncultured Salinivenus sp. | reverse complement strand
AGACCTGCTTGTCGCCGGCCGTGGCGTCGTAGCCGTGCTTCACGCGGTCGAGGTCGTCGTCGGCGTCGTCGGCCTCGCGCTGGCGCACGCGCTCTTCGTCGAGGACATCGAGGTCTTCTATCGGCTCCATGGCAGAGGAAGGGTTGGTGGACGAGCGTCCAATGCATAGGGACCGATGTTGCATTCAAGGGCGGGACGAACGTTCCCGGGGGATGGTTGGAAGGTGGGAAGGCTGTAATATTGAATTTGGTGTGAAAATACGCCGTCTACGATGGTGGTGATGTTTGTTCGGCTGTACCGTAGATTGGCGGTACGGCAGAAGGCAAGGTGACAAATATCGCAAGCTCACCCATACGGTTTATCAGTGCAACTACCACATCGTGTAGGCATGGATGTGCCGATACTGTGTGCTCGAGGGGCCGATCAAGGAGACCGTCGAGCACGACACGAGAGTGCTGTGCAAATGGAAGGAGGTGGAAGTAATCGAGTTGAGCGTGCAGCCAGCCCACATCCACCTCGTTTGTTCGATTCCGCCGAAGCTGACGGCAGGAGGAGTTTATGGGATTCCTGAAGGAGAAACTGGCGATCAAGATTTACGAGCTACCCTCGGCTAAAGAAGAAGCCGTACTGGGGCAATCACTTTTGGGCGAGGGGATACTTCGTGAATGCGGCAGGGATGAACGAGAATCTGATCCGTCGATATGTTCGCCACCAGGAGGGAGAGGAGAGGAAGCGGGAGCGCCAGCGAGTGGCTTCGAGGTATTTTTATGAGATAAGATCCCCTTTCAGGGGACGCCATTCGGACTGACATGATTGAGGCGATCGAATCCTGAGTCCAGAGACAGAGCCCTTGAGCCGAGTCAACGAGGAGGCTATTCAGCTGCTGACACGGAAGCTCGGCGTGGCAGAAAAGGCCCGATTCATTCGTCAGTGTACGACCGGGAGTGGGGATTACACGAAGGAGCGTCGCGAGCGCTTCGGGGATACGTCTCTAGGCTTCTGGAGTAGATTGAGAAGCGTCGAGGCCGCAACCCATGACCCGTCCACTGCATCCGGCGACGGACTGATGCCATCTTGAAAGGTTGGCGTCCCCTACGCTCCATTCGTACGTTTCGAAGCCCGTCGCAGCTGAATTCTACCGTTCTATGTCGGCTCTCGAACCCCACATTGTCGATCGCGATCGCAAAACCGGCTGGATTGAGGTAATCTGCGGATCGATGTTTAGCGGCAAGACCGAAGAACTGATCCGCCGCTTGCGCCGTGCCCGCATCGCTCGCCAACACACCGAGGTGTTCAAGCCCACGCTGGACGAGCGCTACAGCGACGATGAGGTCGTCTCGCATAACGAAAACTCCGTGACCACCACGGCGGTCAACGCGCCCGCTGAAATTCAGAAGTTAGTGAGCGAGGCAGACGTGATCGGCATCGACGAGGCGCAGTTTTTCGACGAGACCCTCGTGCCGGTGTGTCAGAAACTCGCCACTGACGGCCACCGCGTGATCGCCGTGGGGCTCGACACCGATTATCGCGCGGAGCCGTTCGACCCGATGCCCCAGCTCATGGCGGTAGCCGAGCATGCAACCAAGCTGCACGCAGTGTGCGTCGTCTGTGGTGCGCCCGCCAACCACTCCCAGCGCATCGTGCCGGGCGAGGACCGCGTGCTGGTGGGTGCGACGGAGGCCTATGAGCCCCGATGTCGCCAGTGCTTCGAGCCAGAACCGGTTACAGTGACTCGTCCACGCCCCCACACAGAGGCTTTGCGACAGGTTTCTGAAGATGGAGACGCCCCGGTGCCTGACGACAAGCCCGAGACGGGGGTGGGGGCGGCGTCACCCCGTGGGGAAAAATCGGCCTGAGTCCGGAACGAAGTGCCAACAACTACGGGTAGGCTTTGTATTAGTGATGCTCGACGGAATGCGGACGAGACGCTTTTTGCTCCTATGACCGAACTCCACTCCCCTACGTCCCCAACGAACCCTCGTCGTCGTCGCACGCCGCAACGAACCCCGAAGCGTACTCCCGAACGCACGCCGAAGCGGCAGCCCAAGCAACCGC
>CAYRPX010000450.1:0-2055 GCA_964426195.1 uncultured Salinivenus sp. | reverse complement strand
GGGCCATGGTGGAGCACCGCCCGCAGACCCGAAGCGCCTTCCGCGACCTCCACGGAGTGGGTGACGTGAAGCTAGAGCGCTACGGGGACGCTTTCCTCAACACGATTCGCGAACACTCGTGAGGGGGGCGTGGGAGAGCGGCGAAAGGGCGAGGAGGGGAACTGTGACGAATGCGGGACTCGCTGCGACTGTATAGCTCCAGGATCCGTTCTGTTTTTTTGAGCGCCGATTTTTCCTATGAGACGCACTGGTTTCTCCATCTTCCGACTCGTGCTGCTCCTCGGGGTGTTGTCGCTCGGCATTGTGGTCTCCGGACACGCGCAGGCGCCGCTCGGAGAGGATGAAGGCACGGCCATGCTCGAAGGATGGCCCCGCTCCCTACCGAACATGCTGGACGAGATGGGTCGAGACGCGCCCTACCTGCTGCCCCGAATCGACTCGCTGGGACTCGACTACCGCTACGCCGCGACCGACACGACCTCGCGCTGGTCGTTCGTGCTCGGCTGGCGCCCCGCCGAGCGGGTACTCTACGAGGGCGAGGTGCTGCCTCTTCGCGACGGACCGCGCGGCATCCGCATGACAAATGTCGAATTGCGGGTCGACGTTCGGGTCGACGGAAAGAAGCGGGCCGAGATGATCATTGGGGTGGATAGCATGGCGCTCCGGGCCACGCCCGACCGTTTTGCGTTCAACGTCACCGTGGATCATGAGCGCGTCTTCCTCGACGCCTCGCCCGACGAGGCGCGCCAAATTTTGTCGGAGGGGGCGACGCTCGACGGAGTGGTCGTGGAGCGCATGGGCTTCTCCTCGGCGGAAGCGCAGCGCCGACGCGGCTCCTCGGAGGCGGGACCGCGCCGCCACGAGCCGCCTCGTTTGCCTAGCCTCTACACCCGGCGAAAGCGCCTCTTCATCAGCTGGCGCGTGGGCCCGCGGCCTTACTACGTCGGGGACAGTGACAAGGACGGACGTGCGGACGGCCGACCACGCGGGGGAACGGTGGGCCGAACGCCGGCCGCCGATGCAGATCGGGCTCGGGGGAGTTCTCGGGACGGGAGCCCGGAAGCGGGTCGGGGAGAGGGGCGACGAGACGAAGACGGGAAAAGTGCCGACAATGCGAGCGGTGAAGAGGATCGCTCTCGCGGTGGGAGGGTGTCGTCGGACGAGGACGACGATGAAGACGACACGGATCTCCGGATGCCGGCCCTGGCCACCGTGGCTGCCGTGGGGATCGTCGCCTTTGCAGGGGGCACTGCCGGACTCTACGGAAGCGGAGACACACCCCTTGGATTCGCTTCCGGTTACACACACCCGAAAGGGGGTATACAGCTCCAGGCGGCCGTCAATGGAGCCGTTCTCGAAAACGGCTCCGATCAGAAGCTCAGTGTCAGGGCCCTCGGGTTCTACGACGTTTTCGAGTCCCGCGTGCAACCGGCCGTGGGACTTGGGGTTCGGGTGGATCCCGAGGCGGGACGCGACGTTGAGCCAGCCGTCTCAGGAGGCCTCGCGGGCAATTTCGAGCGGGTCGTGCTCTACGGAGGCCTCGACGTAGTGCAGGGGATGCCCGAAATTGGCGTCGCGTACAATTTTCGGTACGGCAGGGGCGAAGCAGACTGACCCGGAGACGAGCGGTTATACGCGGAGGGTGCTGGAGACCTACTTCGAATTCGGCACCGGCGGCACCGGTTCAAAATTCACAAAAACGGTGTTCCCCCCCATATCTCCGTACATCGACGCTATGCGGGGGCTTCCAGGGAGGACAATAACAGCAATCCCTGGTTGTCGCTTGATACTTTGGTGTCGGAAACCTACCGTACATAGCACGCTTATTGAGCACGTACTCTTCGGGGCCGCGCTGTCGTGGCGTGGCGGCAGTCCCGGTTGCTGTCGGGGCTGCGTCTCGGGGAAAGCTGGTGAAAGTCCGGCGCTGTCGCGCAACGGTGAGAGCCCGAATGCCCGCTCGGAGAGCGATCACACCTCCTGTCCACCCTCTCGGGGCGGCAGGGGACCCTGCGCGTTTCAAGGGCATGTGGTCCGCGACGTGGAGCTGATCGACGG
>CAYRPX010000449.1:0-2069 GCA_964426195.1 uncultured Salinivenus sp. | reverse complement strand
ACTCGATTACGCGCTTGGCCCGCGCTCACAACGCTGTGGCGCCGGAGAAGGGCCGTACCCTCTCGGGGGGCATCGAGGCCGGGGCCCTGCGCGGCCCGAAGCGGTTCTTCGGCGCCGCCCGGAACGTCGAGGACGGCGGTTCCCTCACCATCGTCGGCACAGCACTCGTCGACACGGGCAGCCGCATGGACCAGGTCATCTTCGAGGAATTTAAGGGCACCGGCAACATGGAACTCGTCCTGGACCGTGAAATGGCTGACCGGCGTCTCTATCCCGCCATCGACCTCATCCTCTCCGGCACCCGCCGCGAAGAGTTGCTCCTGCCAAAACCCGAACTGAAGCGCGTATGGGTGATGCGCAAGATTCTGGCCGATATGGAGCCGATTGAGGCCATGGAGTTCCTCCTCGACAAGATGAAAGGGACCGAGGACAACGAGGAGTTCCTGGAGACGATGAATTAGAACGCGCCGTTCCGGCACCGGTCCGAATGGGGACGCATGGCCCCGCGCCGTGCGTCCCTTTTTTGTTTTGGCAACCTGCGGACATCTCCTCTTCAGCGACAGGAGACCTGGCATCGTCGACGCTCCACACGATTCGTCGATCCTCGACCAACACCCTCCTACCCACGTGATACATGGTTCTCAGAAACGACAAACGCAGACTCCACCGCTTCCCTCGTACCCATGACCCGCACACTCCGATGGATCGGCTACGGCCTTGGCGGCCTCGTCGTGGTTTTGTTATTGGTCGGCCTCGGGGCCTTTACGACAGCACACTGGACGCGCTACCCGGACCAATCGGCCCCGGATGCGTCCACTACGGTGATTGAAGGGGGGCAGCTCTTCACACCTCATCGTGACACGGTCCGTAGCAGTACGCGGCTCGTGGTGGAGGGCGAGCAGATTGCCTGCGTGGGAGATTCCTGCACCGTTCCCGACGGGGCCCGTCGCATCGACGCGTCGGGCCTCACGGTGCTGCCGGGCCTCATCGACCTGCACGTGCATTTCGACGCCCCGGCCGGAGACGCCCTGAAAGGCTCTGTCCCCTTCGCCTCCATGATGTGGAGCTACGTCCGACACCGTCCTGACGTGCGCCGCGCCTTTCTGGAGCACGGGGTGACTACCGTTCGATCAGTGGGCGACCCCGTGGGCCATCAATTCGGGATGCTAAAACGCAAGCAGCAGATTGCTCAGCACGCCCTGGCAGGCCCTCGGCTTTTCACGGCCGGCCCCACGTTTACGGTCCCCGGCGGCCACCCCGCCGGAACCCTCTATGAGGGCAACGACTGGCTCATCCGGCACGCCACACGCCAGGTGACTCACCCCGACACGGCCCGAGCCCGCGTCCGAGCACTCGCCGAGCAGGGTGCCGACGGGATTAAGGTAATCTACGACGCCGGTTCTGAGAAGCGCGGTCGGCTCCCCCGTCTCGACCGCGAGGTGATGGCGGCCACGGTCGAAGAAGCGCGCGAGCACGGACTTTGGGTCGCCGTCCACACCAGCACGGCCGAGGAGGTCCGGCACGTGCTGGAAACCGGCGGCGCCACCACGATCGAGCACGGAACCTACCGCGACACGCTATCGGCCGACCTCATTGCGAAAGTGCGGGCTCAGGATGTAACCTACGTCCCAACCCTGTCGGTCATTGAGAACCTCATGCACGAGTACGACATCCCCGAGGCTGCTCTCGACCTGGCCATGCACAACGTGCAGCGTGCGCATGAAGGCGGCGTGTCGATTGGGGCCGGCACGGACACACAAGGACCGACCATGCAGTTCGGACGCAGTCTCCACCGCGAACTCAAGCTACTGGTCGAGGCCGGCCTCTCCTCCCGCGAGGCCCTGCAATCCGCCACCCACGTCGGGGCGGCGGTACTTCGCCGCGGCGGATCCCTCGGACGCCTCGCCCCGGGCACCGCCGCCGACGTCGTGCTTGTCGAAGGAGCCCCCTGGCGCAACGTTGAGGCCCTCCGCAACGTCCGACTCGTCATGAAAGCCGGGCGTATCCTCGTGTATGAGCGCAACGAGGACGCATCCTGACCTCGTCGTGTCTCCCCGGCGGAAGAACGG
>CAYRPX010000448.1:0-2069 GCA_964426195.1 uncultured Salinivenus sp. | reverse complement strand
GGTCGCAGAGCTCGCTCAGAAAGAGCTGGTAGTTGCCGCGCTCGGAGGCCCCGGACGATTCCCAGCGTTCGATGAAGGCGTCGACGGTCATGCGGCAGTTTCGGCTGCGAGACGGAATGTATGGGCGGATTCAAACGTAACGGTCGAGGGCGAGAGTCGAAATGTTGGGGGCGGGGTTGGGAGGTTGAAGGTTGGAAGGTTAAAGGGGGGCTGGTTCGGGTGTTCGGGTGAAGAGGCAAAGGGCAAGAGGGAGGGGGCAAGAGGGACAGCGGGCCGGTTCGAGTCCCCAGATTGCGCTTCTCCAGAATGGTGGGCACTTTCGTACTCCAGCAATGACCCATCACAGTGCCGCGACCGGTGTGTTTGAGGCTTTGCGACGACGAGTGAATCGGCTTCTCGGTCGGACGCTCCAGCGGTCGACCCTCGGCGTGCTCCTTACTGGCGGTGGGGCGCGCTCGGCCTACCAGGCCGGTGTGATTCAGTACATTGCGGACGCGTTTCCCGGGGCGTATTTTCCCATCCAGACCGGGGTGTCGGCGGGGGCCATCAACGTTGCCCACCTGGGCAATCACACCGGCACGTTCGAGGAGGCGGCCGACCACGTGGTCGAGACCTGGGAAGGCCGGGAGCTGGACGAAATTATTGAGCCCGAGTCCGGCTTCGGTCTGCTTTGGGACATGCTGTGGGATACCACCGCGACCCCGTCCGACCCTCCGACCTCGGCGGACGTCCGGTCGACGCATGGCCTCCTGGACACCACGCCCCTCGCGGCGTCGCTCCGGGAGCAGCTTGACCTGTCGGACGGAGCCCTTGCGGGGGTGTCGTCCAATTTGGCCGACGGGCGCCTCCGGGCCCTGGCCGTGGTGACCACCAATTACGCCACGGGACAGACAGTGACCTGGGTCCAGGGGGAAAACTTTGACGCCTGGGAACGCCCCGATCGAATTGGCCGACAGACGCGGCTGACCGTCGATCACGTGATGGCCTCCACGGCGCTGCCGCTCGTCTTCCCTGCCGTGCGAATCGGCGACTCGTGGTACGGGGACGGCGGCATTCGACTGTCGGCCCCCCTCGCGCCCGCCGTCCACCTCGGGGCGGACAAGATTCTGACGGTCTCCACCCAGTACGCCCGAAGTCGGGCGGAGAGCGAGCAAATCGAACTGACGGAGTATCCGCCCACGGCTCAGATCGTGGGGGTGCTCATGAACTCCATTTTCCTGGACTCCCTCCCGCAGGACGCACACACGCTGCACCGCATCAACACGCTACTGGAGGAGCTGCCACGCCGCAAGCGGCACGGCATGCGAACCGTGGAGCTCCTACAGATCCGCCCCTCCGTTGACCTGGGCCGTCTCGCCCACGACTACAAAGACCGGGTTCCGGGTCCCATCCAGACCCTCACCAGCGGCCTTGGAACGCGGGAGCGGGAGAGCCCCGACTGGCTGAGCGTATTGCTCTTCCATCCGGACTACATCGAACGGCTTCTCGAAATCGGGTACGAGGACGCGAAAGAACAGCACGACCGCCTCGAAGCCTTTCTGACTGACGCCGCGGCCGCGGCAGAGTCCGCCGGGCTGCGCCGGTGTGGCGGCACTTCTGCACCCGCAAGCGACGCCCCCATTGGAGCGGACGGATCCACAGCGGCGGAAGCGTCCCCTCCTTCCGACTAGGTAGACCCGAGAAACTACGTTCATAGGAAACTGTCATTTCGAGCTGAGCGAAGCGGAGTCGAGAAGTCTTATCGAGGACCGGTATTGGCCGTTTTTTTCGACGCCCCCGCTTGCCTCGGGAAGATTCCCAGAGGATGACCCTGCGGGCCCCTTCGACTCCCTCCTCCCCTCGCTCGTCGGTCGCTCAGAATGACTGCCGTTAACATATACTTTTTCGGGTCTACTTAGCTCCTGCGGGAAGGACGGAACGGACGTTATGCGCACGGGGACGCATGTGTCTACTGGTCCTGTCCGTTTGGATTGAAACATATCTTTGGAGAGTTCCATGCTAAGTCAAGTCTGGAGTAGTACCACGCATGGGGTGGAGCCCTTGCCCGTCGAACTTGAAACGAACGTCGC
>CAYRPX010000447.1:0-2079 GCA_964426195.1 uncultured Salinivenus sp. | reverse complement strand
TCTTTGAACCGCACGTAGTAGCCGGCCGCCCCACCCGTTTGCTCGATAAAGCTGATGCGGGCCGGAAGCGAGCCGGGCCCCGGCCGGGTGATCTCATCTTTTGTCATCGGTTTCCGGATCAGCGTTCGCTCGCGCACGTCAGGCTGTTTCACGGGTGCCTTCTGCTCGCGCATCTTTGACCCGTGGTCGTCAGGCCGGATCGAAATCAAACTCCAACTGCGCCCCTCCCTCCTCCCTCCCAGTGAGTGAGGACACGCTCAGCCCAAGTAGACGCACCGGCTCCTCCGGTGGATGAGGCCTCCGCAAGAGCCTCTCGGCGAGTCGCATGAGCTTCTCCTTTGAGCGCACGGCCCGCCGAAGGGTGGTCTGCCGAGTTCTGGTCTCGTGCTCATGGCTTTTTAGTTTGAGGGTGACGGTCCGTCCCTTCCTTCCGGCGCTTTCGAGGCGCCCCGAGACGCGTTCGGCAATCGGTTCCAGCCGGGAGAGCATCTCCTCTGGGCCCGAGATGTCATCGGAGAAGGTCCGCTCCGCACCGACCGACTTTCTCTCCTGGTCGGGCTGGACTGGACGGTCGTCCTCGCCCATCGCGAGCTTCTTGAAATGAGCCCCACGCTTCCCGAAGTGCCGACGGAGCATTTTCTCGGAGATCCTCTGCAAGTCCGCGCCGGTCTCGATGCCCATCTTCTGCATTTTCTCTTCGGTCACCGGGCCGATCCCGTGAAAGTCACCGATGGGAAGCCCCGCGATAAACTCCATCTGCTCTTCCGGTTCGACGACGGTTAGTCCATCTGGCTTGTCCTTGTCGGAAGCAATCTTCGCGACGAACTTGCCCGGCCCGACGCCTGCCGAAGCGGTCAGGCCTGTCTCCTCGTAGATCTCTTCTCGAATCCGCCGGGCGATTAGGGTACCCGAAGGCGGACCTTGCTTTGGCTCGGTTACGTCGAGGTAGGCCTCGTCGAGAGACAGCGGCTCAACGAGATCCGTATAGCGGCGGAGAATTTTCCGGATGGCCTTCGACTCCTCCTGGTAGACCTCCATCCGTGGGGAGACGAAGATGAGACCCGGGCACTTCCGGTCTGCCTCGACGGCGGGTTGGGCCGAGTGGACGCCGTAGGGGCGCGCCTCGTAGCTGGCGGTCTGCACGACGCCCCGCGGCGGATCCCCGCCGACCGCAATCGGCTCCCCGGCGTACTTCTCCGGGAAGTCGCGTTGCTCTATTTGCGCGTAGAAGGCATCCATGTCCACGTGGACGATCCGGCGAGACTCCCCCCTCTCGCCCGTGGAAGAAGCGGGTTCTCCACCTGCTTCCTCCGCCTGGCCACCGGTCCCGCTCATCGGTTGAAGAATGCGCCTATGAAAGGGTTGCTACCGGACCACTCGACTTCCTCCCTGCCCCGACTCTACGCGTGGGCAGTTAAGCGTAAGCAACGGGAAGCTCGTCCCATCGGGTCGTGTACCGCGGGGACCGCTTTCGGCGCTTCATCGTCCACTCTCTTGCGAGGTTTCCCTTCCCGCCGGGCAAACCCGCAGCCGCGAGGCCAACCGTTTCCTTCCCATACTCGTGGTTGAGGTTGTCGATCGCTTCTGCAAGGGCCTCGTCCTCTTCCCTCCCTCGCCCGAAGAGACTTTCCTGATGGGGGCGCGCCGGGCGGAGGTCATGAAGACAGATTCCCGCCTTTTTGTACCCAGGACCTTGCCGGTAGATCGGTTCGAGAAGGCGACTGGCCGCCTTCGCGAACGCGGAGGCCCGGGCGGTATGCTCCGGAAGGCTTCCGGTCACGCCGTTTGAATAGTGCGGCGGGTCGCCAAAGCGCTTGGTCGTGATGAATACCTTGATTCCCTTCGCGACCAGGTTCTCCTCGCGGAGCTTCTCGGCGGCGCGCTGGGCATGCTTTGCGAGCGCCTGCCGAAGATTCTCTTTCAACTCGACCCGCTCGCCAAAGCTCCGAGAGCGGACGAGCGTCTTTCGGTCCGGGCGGACCAGTTCCAGATCCAGGCACGAGCGTCCCCTGAGCTCGAAGGCAGTGCGCAGCCCGACCACGGTCATCTCCGACCGGATCCACGGGTCGGGGAGCGCCC
>CAYRPX010000446.1:0-2101 GCA_964426195.1 uncultured Salinivenus sp. | reverse complement strand
TCTAGCTTCATCATGTAAATCTGGCCCACTGTCGTTTTCTCGTCGAAAGGCTCACCAGTACGACCGTCGTAGAGCTGAACTTTCCCATCTCGAGGAAGCCCAGCCTTTTCGAGCTCGTCGCCAACATCCTCGAGCGAAGCCCCGTCGAAAATCGGGGTCGAGTATTTCACCCCGAGCTTGTCCCCGGCCCATCCAAGAAGGGTTTCGTAGATCTGGCCGAGGTTCATTCGCGACGGAACGCCGAGCGGGTTCAGGAGAAGATCCACCGGCGTGCCGTCTTCGAGGAATGGCATGTCCTCGACTGGAGCAATCTTCGCGACGACCCCCTTGTTTCCATGACGACCGGCCATCTTGTCACCCACTTCCATTTTCTTCTTGCGGGCCACGTAGACCTTCGCCATCTGTACGACGCCGGAGGGCAACTCGTCGCCCATTTCCACCTGGTGCTTCTGACGCTTGGTCGAGCCCTCAATGTCGCGGCGGCGCGACTTGTAGTTGCGCAAAAGGGTTCGAATTTGATCGTTCAGCTCCTCGTCTTCGGTAAACTCGGCCCGAGTACTCAGGTCGGACGGATCCACGTCCTCAAAGGCGTCTTCCTCGAAGTCGGCCCCCTCGCTGAGAATGACACCGCCCTCCCGATCCTCAAGTCCGGCACTCGTCGCGTCCTCAACCAGACTAAAGAATTTGTTCCAGAAGCGCTCGTTGAGATCCTCAAGCTTGCGCTCGTGCTCGTTCTCGATGTTTTCGAGTCGCTTCTCTTCCATTTTCTTGGAGGCGGGATCAAGCTCACGACGGCTGAAGAGCTTCGTGTCAATTACGATCCCACCGTCCATGCCCGGCTTCGCCTTCAGCGACGCGTCTTTCACGTCGCCCGCCTTATCGCCAAAGATGGCGCGGAGAAGCTTCTCTTCGGGCGTCGGGTCGGTCTCGCCCTTCGGCGTAATTTTGCCGACGATGATGTCCCCGGGCGTAACCTCGGCACCGACCCGGATGATGCCCCGCTCGTCAAGGTCCTTGGTCGCCTCTTCGCTGACATTAGGAATCTCACGGGTGAGTTCCTCTTCCCCTCGTTTGGTGTCGCGCACCTCGTGCTCGAACTCTTCGATGTGGACCGAGGTGTACACGTCGTCCGCAACGAGTCGCTCGCTAATCACGATGGCGTCCTCGTAATTGTATCCATGCCAGGGCATGAACGCGGCAAGTACGTTCTTGCCAAGGGCAAGCTCTCCCTTCTCCATTGCGAAGCCGTCCGTGAGGACCTCGCCCTCCTCCACGCGATCACCCGCTTGAACAATCGGTTTCTGGTTCATGCACGTGTCCTGGTTCGTGCGGCGGAACTTGGTGAGCTCGTACTCCCGCACCGGCTCGCCGAAAGTTAAGTCCGTCTCTTCCTGCTCCTCGTCGTAGCGCACCACGATGCGCTCGGCGTCGACGTACTCGACGACGCCGTCGCCTTCCGCCACCACGCACGAGCGCGAATCCTTGGCCACGCGGCCCTCAAGGCCGGTTCCTACAATCGGGGAATCGCTTCGGAGAAGTGGCACGCCCTGGCGCTGCATGTTGGAGCCCATCAGCGCGCGGTTCGCGTCGTTGTGCGACAGGAACGGGACCAGACTGGCGGAGGGAGAGACAATCTGATTGGGCGCGACGTCCATGTACTGGACCTCCTCCGGATCCATGACCGGGAAGTCTCCCTGGTGCCGACAGCGGACCTCGTCGGCCGTAAAGTTTCCGTCGTCGTCGATGGGCGCATTGGCCTGCGCAACCATGGCCTTGTCCTCCTCCTCGGCCGTAAGGTACTCCACCTGCTCGGTCACCTGGCCGTCCTCCACAACCCGATACGGCGTTTCAAGGAAGCCGAAGTCGTTAATCGTCGAATGGACGCAGAGCGACAGCATCAGGCCAATGTTCGGGCCCTCCGGCGTCTCAATGGGACACAGCCGTCCGTAGTGCGTGTGGTGCACGTCTCGGACCTCAAACCCGGCTCGCTCTCGGGTCAGACCGCCCGGTCCCAGCGCCGACATCCGGCGCTTGTGGGTCATCTCCGCCAGCGCGTTGGTCTGGTCCATGAACTGGCTGAGCTGGTTCGTCCCGAAGAACG
>CAYRPX010000445.1:0-2106 GCA_964426195.1 uncultured Salinivenus sp. | reverse complement strand
ACGCCCTTGCCGTAAATCCAGTTGAAGAGTTGGTCACCGCGGTAGCGGGGCGCCCCGTGCTCGGCCACGAAAGCCCGCAGGGCCGCACGGTCCATCGTTTTGAGGTCCACGCGGTCCTCGGCGGTGCCAACGGTATGGGAAGCAGTTTTGACATTAGGCATAACGTAAAGGCTAACGTCGATATAGAAAGGGACGTTTCACTCAATGGAGAGGCAGCGCGTGCCGACGTCAGCGAAACGGGTCACTCAAAAAAGGGCGCTGCGACCACACTTCGTTTCTCGGGTCGGATTTGGCCCGGCGGGCTCTCCCCTCCCACAGGTAGATGGGCGGTACAACCATAGATGGGCACTGCCACTGGCGTCCTCCCCCACAGCTCGAACTTGACGCCCAAGGTCTTGCGAGCCGTACCGATCGGGGACGTGCGTGCGTCTGTCAATCCCCTGGAGCCTCCTCTTCGAGAGAGGCTTGCCCCTCCTCGTTGTTAGTCTTCTCAGGCCGTGCCCCGTCCCCTCCATTCCTGAACTCACTGCTCACCGACCAGAATTCTCGTCCAAAGATCGAGCTTGGGAAGATCTGAAGACTGGGACGCGGGGGCGCCTCGTTCTCGTCGACCACGTCGTCGTCCCCGGGGAGACCGACGCCCCCCTCGCCGGCCCGTCACGGAGGGAACGCCGGGAGATCGATTGAGAAGATTCGACCTCTCCTCCGCATCGAACGTTTCCAATCCAACGGCAAGGCCTTTTCCCAGCGGAACAGTGAGGCCCTTATAGTCAGGGTCGTCCCCCGCCTCCGCGGGGGAACGGGGAACGGGAACAGCGAGCTCGTAGATCAATGAACCGGTGTTGAGCGTGGCCTGGACCTGAAGATCTGACGACAGGCCGGCAGGCATCCGGTGACGAACGGTATCGTTGCGAATGAGCGCAAGATCGGAGGGAAACAATTGCTCGAGCGTAGAGGCCCCCGCAGGGCCCGCCGAAGCGGAGGTCTCCTTCTGTTCAGGGCGCTGGGCTGGAAGCCCGAGTGGATACTGGACCCCATAGGTGTGCGTCTGTTTGCTCGAGGGGTCCACCCATACGACAAGCCCGTTATTCGCCACCGAACGGATGAGGTCCCGATCCGGAATCAGGAAGGCCATATACAGTGCACTGTCGGTAGGCACCACACTCATGGAAACCGGGGAGTCCTCCAGGCGAGTGAGGGTGCCCCCCCACTCCGAAAGTGTACCATCAATGGAGGGCGCCTGGGACAGGGACTGCGACTGAAATGTAGGGGGCCCACTGCACGCCCCCAGGACGAGAACCCCAGTGAAAACCGCCAGGGCGAGGCTGGAGGGAAGCGTACGCATGGAGAACTCCTGGTCTCAATTCTTGAATCTCGTTCTGAGCGAAATGCGTCCCCAGACCCGGGTTCGCTCGGAGGAGAAAGGTACCGACTCTGAGGGCGAATTGCTAACTCAGACGCCTCCCCCACAGGGCGATTGCCTGTTACGATTCTGGTCGAGCGTCCAGAGGCGCTATTGCTTCTGAGGTGCGGAACGAACCCAGGATGCAAGGGCACGGGGGCGTGAGAGCGCGGGCGCTCAGCCGTTTTATCCGGCAGCACGGCCCGATCAGACCGCCATCGTCAAGATGCGATTGCCGTGCGCCTCCCCCAGGGCTATCGCATCTGTGAAGAGTGGCAGTTACCGATTCGTGAGAAAGTACTCAAGCCAACCCGACCTCTCGGAAAACGCTCTTGATGATCTCCACCTTGTGCCGAAGCCACTCCTTCGCCCCCCAGAGTTCGGTTTTGAGGTGATCGAGACCCCGACAGCAGAGATTCCTGAGCTCTACGTTCTTGAGATAACTCCAGACGCCCTCATCCGGTTCAAACCCGAGGCGTACCCCGACAGCCTCTCCAGATGGAGACGCTGGGTGACTCCCTCGGCAAGATACTCCTTGACCGTTCGTCCCCGGTGGGCTGGAAGCCCGTCCTAAACGATCATCAGCTTTCCTGAGACCTCCCGGAAAAATCCCAAGACTTCCGCTTCGGCGTTTTTTGATTCGCGGCCATCCTGCTTTTTCCACTCATCGATGACCTCCTCGTCGCGCTTATCGGACCGATGGT
>CAYRPX010000444.1:0-2107 GCA_964426195.1 uncultured Salinivenus sp. | reverse complement strand
GTCGGTGAAGGCGTGGACATTTACCTGCGCCGGGTCGAGGCCCTCGCGCCGGGCCAGCTCCAGGAGGCCGTACAAGTGCTCCAAGTGGCTGTGGACCCCGCCGTCGGAAAAGCAGCCCATCAGGTGCAACTTCTGGTCGTTGTCCTCGGCATGCTGGGCGGCCTGTACGAGCGCCTCGTTCTCGAAGAACGACTCGTCCTCAATCGCCTTCGAGATGCGGAGAATCTCCTGGTGGACGATCCGGCCCGCCCCGAGATTCATGTGGCCGACCTCCGAGTTGCCCATCTGCCCCTCCGGCAGCCCTACCTCCAGCCCCGACGCCTTGAGGATGCCGTGCGGATAGCGGTCGTACAGGCCGTCAACGAACGGGGTGTCTGCCGCGTCCACGGCGCTGACCGACGGGTCGTCGGCGAGGCCCCAGCCGTCGAGGATGAGGAGGAGGTGGCGCTTCGAGCTGTCCATCTGGTTGAGTGGGAGTTATGATTGGTTGGCAGTTTCTTGGCGTGGATGCTCGGGGGGGTTCGGAAGTGGGGAAGCATTGGAGGCTACACAACGAACACAGAGACGCCCACACTCCCAAGCGCACAGGTGCACTCACCCGTTCACCCGGTAGTCCTTCACTTGTTTGGTCGGTTGGCCGGTCGCGGTGCGGAGAATCTGCATCGAGCCGCAGTGCGGACAGGCGGTCTGCTCAATGTCGTAGCGGTCCACGTGGGTGTCGGGGTCGTCGAAGTAGTCGTCGCTGGTCGTGCAGTAGTAGGTGCCCTGTGAGGGATCGAGGCCATCCATGGGATCCGGCCGACTCTGGAGGCGGTCGTAATACTTACAGACATCCGGGAGGGGACAGTCGTGGCAGTCCGGGGAGCGGGCGGTGCAGGTGTACCGGCCATGCAGAATGAGAAGGTGATGGGCCTCGCCCCAGTCTTCTTTCGGGATGACCCGCTTGAGCTGCTGTTCGACCTTCTTCGGGGTCGTTGCGTCCTCCTTGACGAGCCCGATGCGGTTTGCCACACGGAAAACGTGGGTGTCCACTGGAAGCGCGTCGGCATTGTGGGCCACCTGGGCCACCACGCGGGCTGTTTTTCGCCCGACGCCCGTCAGGGTCTCCAGGTCGTCAATCGTGTCGGGGATGCGGCCGTCGTAGGTGTCGACAACCTGCCGGGCCATCTCGGCAAGGTAACCGGCTTTGTTATTGGGAAAGGTAATGGACTGGATGTACGGATAGATATCGTCGGGCGTGGCCTCGGCGAGGGCCTCCACTGTCGGGTATGTGTCAAAAAGGTCGGGGGTGGCCTTGTTGACGCGATCGTCGGTACACTGGGCCGACAGAATGACGGCAACGAGCAGCTGGTACGGCGTTTCGTATTTGAGTTCGGTTGTGGGACGATCGATGCGCTCGCTGAGGGTCGCGAGAACAAATTCGGCCCGGTCGGCTCGGCCCACGGTGGCAGCAGCTTTGGTTCGTAGAATCCATAATTCGTTGAACCCACCACGGCACTCGCATCTTGGCCTGGGGACTGAAGTTGTCCCCATCCAGGGCGGTGTGTGCATGCTCCCACACGCCCTCTTGCCCGTGCCCGTCGGGCTTTTTCATCGATCAGAGGCGGACGAGCCTCCATGCCGCGAAGGGGAGCTTCCAACATGCAAACGCCCTGTTGAACCCACCCGGGGGGCGAACGTTCGAAGCGAGAGCGATTTGCTCTGTCCTTCATGCCGTTTCCAATGGCCCCCTTTCCAACGACCAGACGCGTCCTTGTTCTTCTTCTGATGAGCAGTCTGGCGTGGGGAATCGCCGATCCGAGCGCGGCCCAGCCAACGCGTCTTTCGGCCGAGTCGGAGGTATCGATGGTCACCATTTTGCCCGGCGATCCCGTGTACTCGATGTTCGGCCACAGCGCCCTTCGGGTCCACGATCCGGCCCTCGGCATGGACCGGCTCTACAACTACGGCACTTTCGACTTCAGCGACCCGCTGTTCATCCCCAAGTTTGCGTACGGCCACCTCCGATATTTTTTGAGCATGGTGCCCTATCAGCAGGCGCTCCGGGCCTATGAGCAGCAGCGGCGGCCCGTCATTGAGCAGACCCTGAACCTGACCCGCGAGCAGC
>CAYRPX010000443.1:0-2116 GCA_964426195.1 uncultured Salinivenus sp. | reverse complement strand
AGCCGTCGCACGTGGCGCAGGCGCTCACGCCCTTTCCGATGAGGCGCTGCTCGTTTTCCAGGCCGAGATACCGGGCAGACGCCCCCGTTGCGATGATCACAGTCTGGGCATAGATCGGCGTTTCTTCATCGACCAGCAGCCGGTGGGGACGCTCGCGGAAGTCCACATGGGTGACCGTGCCGTAGCGCGACTCGGTGCCGAATCGTTCGGCCTGCTCCTGGAAGCGATCCATCATCTCCGGGCCCAGGAGGCCATCGGGGAAGCCGGGGTAATTTTCCACGTCGGTCGTGGTGGTAAGCTGACCGCCCGGCTCCGGTCCCATGAAAATCAGCGGCTCGAGGTCGGCGCGGGCCGTGTACAGTGCTGCCGTCCAGCCGGCCGGACCGGTGCCAATCACGACCACGTCCCGCGTCTCGGCCGCCGAGAAGTCGACGTCCTCGAAGGCGGCGAGGTCGGGGGGCAATTGTCCGTTCGAAGAGGTTCCGTTTTCGTGCATAAAGACAATGTCGAATTGCAAATTTCGAGTTGCGAATGGGGAGGCGAATGCCGAACGGAAACCGGAGCCCGGTTCATTCGGCATTCGCCATTCTCCATTCGAAATTGCGCTAGGCGGGTTGGCCGACGAGCGCTTCCAGGTTTTCTTTCAGCGACTGCTTGCCCGCGGCGCCCACGACCTGTTCCTGCGCCTCGCCGTCCTTGAAGAACATGAGGGTCGGGATGGAGCGCACGCCGTATTCCTGTGCAGTCTGCGGGTTTTCGTCGACGTCGACCTTGCCAACCTTGGCACGGCCTTCATATTCGTCGGCGAGGTCTTCGACGATTGGGGCGATCTGTCGGCAGGGACCACACCAGGTGGCCCAGAAGTCGACGAGGACTGGTTCGTCGGCGTTCAGGACTTCCTCTTCGAAGTTGTCGTCGGTCAAAGTCGTAATGTTGGCGTTCTCGGCCATAGGGATGGGTTGTGCTGTGTGGAAGAAAACAGGTAACACGACAGGTTTGCACGTGTACCGCCGGGGTCCTCAGCAGTTTCTCCGTGCGGTGCCGCGGCGGACACCGGTTCGTTGATGTCGCAAAGACGATGCCATCAGGCGCACGTCTGTTGGGTGGTGGAAAGAGGTAGACGTTACAGGGAGCGAGGACGGAGGATCGCCGTGGCCCCCAGACGAAACAGGGTCGTTGCGATCCGCGAGCCCGTCTGGCCTCAGCGGCGGGAACGGGGGTTTTGCCGACCGGCCGCTCGGTGCAACGACACAGGGTCCGGAATTGAAGCACCCGCCGAAAGGGGGAGGCCATTAGACGAGGCGGGCACCGTGCCACATCGTCGGGGGGCGACAGAATGGCGGGCGTGACGATTCCATTCTACGTCTTCCACCGCGGCTCATGTGCCGACCGGCACTTTTCGTCCGTTCTACGAATCGGTGTGCTGCTCTTTCAGGCCCGCCAGTCCGGCGGCGTAGAGCTCCGCGAACGTGGAAGTAACTTCCGCCTCGGGTGCGTCCACGATGTCAAAGTCGGAGCCCCAGGTGACCTCGCACGACGAGTTGTCGAGGGCCTCGACGGACATCGTCCCCTCGTAGTTCGTGACGGGAAGGGGAGCGTCTACGATCGAATACCGAAGTGTGCGGGCCGTGTCGTCGCGGGCCTCCAGTCGCTCGACGACGTGCCCGCCGTCTGCGAGCGTGAGGGTGCGTTCGGCCCCCATGCCCTCTCCGGAGAGATCGGCGTTTGTGATGGGCGGAACGTATTCGTCAATGGCGCCGAAGTCGCGAACCGTGTTCCACACGACGTCGGCGGGAGCGGGAATGTCGATGTGTTCTACAACAGAGGGCATAGGCAAAACGTGGGGTGAGGAAAGGGAGTGCGAATAAGGGCGATCACAGGCGGCATCCCCGCGGCTCGGAGGAGCGGGGGAGGCAGTACAGCGTGTTCAGTCGCGACGCAGTGCGGCGGGGCGATCCAGGGGTATCCTCTAGATCCTCAACGTCCTCCCGACGTTGCGTCGGCAGGTTGCGCGTTGGTCTCGGCGACGACCTCCTCGACGGGTCGATCAAACAGGACCGGGTCGGACACGCCGAGCGCGTCGCCGACGCGACCGATCATGAGGAAGGTGGTGATG
>CAYRPX010000442.1:0-2119 GCA_964426195.1 uncultured Salinivenus sp. | reverse complement strand
TTACTTAAAACTGAACGATTCCTCGCCCGGGTCAGGTGAGTTTTCTCGTTATACGGATAAGAAAGATGCCGATCAGGGGATTGGACTGTTGAATCGGCTCTGAGCCACTGTTGTGGGAGATTCGTTTGTTGCAAAGGCTAATTCATCGCATCCGCAGAGCCTGCAAACGGCAACTCATCTTAACCCTGATTCACAGGAAAGAGCATCACCTGTCATTTTCCAAGATGGACTCTCCAGCCGCAACTGAGGCGCAATCCGCGAAGCAATCTTTCATTGCCCAAGCCTTCTACATAGGTCTGGCTTTCTTGATGATCGGGATCGCGATCGTAGGCTTTTGGGAAAATTACTTCGGTCCCCTCGTTAGCGGCTCACTCGACGCGCACTGGGTGGTTGATGTCCATGCGATCGTGTTCTCCACCTGGTTGGTACTCTTTCTTGGGCAGGCACTGCTTGCCTCCAGGAACCAGATCCAGTCTCACCAGAAGGTCGGTACCTATTTCGGAATACCATGGGGGGTTGTGCTCCTCTTGGTTGGCTTCTTCATCACGTTCGCCGTTGTCACACCAGGAATTGGGAAGAGTCATGATCTGGAAACCTACGCGGTCCCTCTGATGGCCTCACTCGGTGACTTGGTCGCGTTTGCTGGTCTCTTCGGGGCCGCCGTCTTGTACCGTAAACGTCCTGCTCTTCATAAGCGCCTGATGGTGGTAGCCACGGCATCACAGTCAAGTCCCAGAAATTGTTGAAAAGCGCGCTGCGTTCAGTTCGGTCAGGCCGGGACTACAGCCTTCGGTTCGTCTGATTCAGGAGCCAGCTTTGTCCTCGATTCTGACTGGGATACTCGCCTTTTCCACTGGTCGTATTCGGCCATGTCGAAGTACTTCCGACCGGTAGACCACTCCTCGTGATACTCGCTGAGAAGTGCCCCGATGAGGCGCCAGGCCGAATCAATGTTGGGAAAGATCCGGATCACCTTTTCTCGACGCCTCAGCTCCTCGATGAGCCGTTCGATCATGTTTGTGGTCCGGAGTCTCCGGCGATATTTCCCGGGAAGGGCCAGCACGGCGGTCACCTCCTCCAGCCCTGCCTCAAGGATCTCAAGGGCCGAGCCCGCCTCCTCACGGAGCTTCTCGTAAGTGTCGATCTCGTCCCCATCGGAGGTCTCTACGATCCGGGTTCGCTTCCCGTCCAACGTCTCCTCAAGCGCTCGAAAGGCCTCCGACTGGCTGTTGGCCTTCAGCACCTCGTCTAAAAGTGCCTGCATCGCCTCTCGGCACTTCCCGGGCGTCTCGTCCAAAACGTTGCGCCGGAAGTGGGCGTGGCATCGGGTCCAGATCGACCCCGGCAATTGCTCTCGAATTGCTTCCGTCAGGCCCTCGTGCGCGTCGCTGGTAACGTGCTCCACCCCCGAGAGGCCTCGCTTCTTGAGACGACCGATAAACGTCTTCCAGGCCTCCCCAGTCTCCCCAAGCGCCGGATGGAACCCCAAAATCTCCCGTTCCCCCTCCTCAGTAACCCCGACTGCGATCAAGATCGCCGTCGATCGAACGCCGCCTTGACGGCGCACATCGATATGCATTGCGTCGAAAAGCACAAACGGGTAGTTCCCCTCAAGTGGACGCTCGGCCCAGGCCTCAACCTGCTCGTCGAGGTCTTTAGTCAACCGCGAGACGGTCGACTTCGTAAACCGCCGCCCGCAGAGCTTCGTGGTGATCTTCTTGATCCGGCGCGTCGAGACGCCCTGAACCACCATCTCCATCAGGGAAAGAACCAGGGCCTTCTCCGAGCGCTGATAGCGGTCGAACAGCTCCGTCGAGAAACTTCCATCCTGGGCGCGGGGCACCTCCAGTTCGAGGGTGCCCACCCGCGTGGTCAGCTCCCGCTCGTAGCTGCCGTGGCGGTAGCCACTGCGGTCCTCGCTTCGCTCGTACCGGTCGGCCCCGAGATGCTCGGTCATCTCCGCCTGAAGCACCTCGTTGAGGAGCTTCTCCATCAGAAGGTCAACCCCGGCGTTGCCAAACAGAACTTGTTCGAGTTCTTCTTCGCTAAAGGTTAGGTTCAAACCGGTCATCGCGTGTAGTTGGGTTTGGTTCTACTTCAGTGAGCAGACCAAACCTAA
>CAYRPX010000441.1:0-2132 GCA_964426195.1 uncultured Salinivenus sp. | reverse complement strand
CGGTGGCGCACGTACGACACGCAAGCCGGCCTTGCCCCGCTCAGCTACAACGACCATCGCCTCCAGCTGATCAACTGGCTGCGCTTTCAGAAAGCCGACCGTCCGCAGTGGATCTTTCTCCAGGCCAGCGTGCGCGAGAAGCAGTACCGCGACTACCAGGCGCGCGACCTCGACGGCCAACAAGATCCGTCCTATCCCATGAACACGCTGCGCTACGCCAGCCTGCGCGCGAAGTACAACATGGACGTGAGCGACACCTTCTCGTGGGGCATAGGCACCAAGCTCCGCCGCCGGGTTGACGCGTTCGAGGGATACTACAACTACCAATACGCTCGCCTGGACGGAGAGATCGAATGGGACATGCGGCCCTCTACCACCATCGCGCTGGAGGCGAAGTGGCGCCACTACCGGTACGACACAAAGTCGGCAGTGACCCCAGAGGAGCCGCTCCGCTACAACTATGTGGACGGGGCCCTGCACCTAACGCACCGCCTGCGGCCGTACCTGCACCTGGTCGCTCAGGTCTCGACCGACCGGCGCATCTGAAATGTCCGGGACGTCTCCCGACGCACCCGTCGCTCTTACGCAGTTCACACCGCAACCACCGGTCTACGCATCGACGTTGAGCGGCTGTACCGGCAGATGCGCTGATGCCGCCCCCTTCCATCTCCGACACTCCCTCCGCGTCTCCCGCTTCTCCACTGGATCTGCTACAACGGTTGCGGTGGCGAGGTGTGTTCTCCCGTTGTCGATTGTAAAAATTGATCCGTTAAAACCGGTGGTCTGCCGGGGCCGTCTCGCCGTTCTGCCTTGCCGCCGGAGCATCGTTGCGAGCACGTTTCTACTCCTCCACGACGCCGATCGACTCCACCTCCTCTTCCGAGAAACGGGCGGTTTCTCCATTTGCCGTTTCGATCTCGTATCCCTGTCGGGTTTTCCGAATGTCGTCTTTCGAGTCGACCTGGTATCTGGTCTTTCGCAGGTCCGTGGTGGTGACTTCGGCAACGAGCATTTCACTGGGCTTTGTGCCTTGAGATACAACAGGTGGGCGGAGGCCCCTCGGCCGAATTACTCCTTGGGCGCTCTCCCGGGCGCTTGCCCGAGCTCTTCCAAAAGCTCTCGGGGCGTGAGGATCGGAATCCCCATGTAGCTCTCCAGCTCCAGAAGGTCCGAGTCGCCACTCACGACGCGATCGGCCTCCAGCTCGAGGGCGCACTCGAGACGCCGAACTCGTTCGGCATTGTCGTCGTCCGGATCCGGGCTTGCGCCTTCGATCGCCGGCGGGTCGGCCGTGTACAGAACGCCCTCCCCCGAGGCAAAAGCCTCGATCAGGGCACGTTCTCCCGCCTCCAAAACGGCCCCGATCTCCCGAAGCACACGCTGGTACTCCGTCACGATCGGCTCGGAGAGGCAAAGCGTAACTCGGCCATCGAACCAAAGCTCTACGACCTGTCGAGGGAGACCGCCGAAGACCGAGGACACGAAGACGTTCGTGTCGATACTGGAGATCTCAGATCTCCTCCTTCACGAACGGTCCTCCGCCGGCGGAGTCTCCGACCGGCTTTCCTTGCGCACCGCTCGAATCGCCTGGTCAACCTCCTCGGGGTCGGCCTCGGCCTCCTCGGCGTTTTGCTGCATCCGACTCCAGAGGGATCGAAGAGCGGCACCTCGATCGCGGTCCTGGACGTAGCGCTGGACGAGACTGCGCACGACGTCGCTCGTGCTTTTGCCCTCCTGGCGGGCCAAATTCTGGAGATGCCCTTTCAGGTCGTCGTCGATCCGTACGGTCAGTTGGGCCATGGCTTGTGGAGGGACTGTCGCCTGAGGTTGTACGTCACGTATTACACCTAATACGCGGGCCTGCTCCCTGTTTGCGTCGCGGAGTGGTCCTCGTTTCAGAGGTCTGCATTATTCGGTCCTAAAAATTCACCTCTCAAGACCGGGTGGCATCCGGGACCGCCTCGTCGTTTTGGCCCTGCCCCCCTGAGCGGGATCGTCGCCAGCACGTTCCTACTCCTCCACCACGCTGATCGACTCCACGTCCCCTTCCGAAAAACGGACGGTCTCGCCATTCGCGGTTTCGATCTCGTATCCCTGCCGGGTCTTTTTGACGTCGTCTTTCGACGCGACCT
>CAYRPX010000440.1:0-2134 GCA_964426195.1 uncultured Salinivenus sp. | reverse complement strand
ACGATCCTGCGGCTATGTCTCTCTTTTTTGTAAAGGTGCTCGACTTTGCCCTGGAACCGTTTGGGTTCGGTTTTTTTGTGCTCGCGTCGTTATTGACCGGACCGGTTTACGGATCGTATTAAAAGTAATGTTTGGAAATAGCAAAATATGTGAGATGTATATAAGTAAGGTATTTCTTCCATTGAGCTCAGCATTCCTGTGGGGTTTGCTTTTGCTGATCAGTTTGCTTGCTGCGCCGGTCGTCTCCGCCCAGCAGATCGATATGTTGCTGAAGGGAGGGCACTTGATTGATCCCAAAAACGGGATTGACGAGCAGATGGATGTGGCTATCGCGAGTGATTCCATCGCCCGAGTGGCAGCCAACATTTCGCCATCTGAGGCCGAGGAAGTCGTGGACGTGAGCGGTTTATACGTCACGCCCGGTCTGGTCGATATGCACACTCACGTAGACGACTATACGCCCAGAGGATTTGATGGCTTTACGTTCCGTGCAGGTGTTACGACTGCCGTGGATGGCGGCTCCTTCGGCTGGAGAAATTTTCACCTGGTGAAGAAGTATCTTGACGGCTCCCGCACACGCGTGCTTGCTTTTTTGGACATTGTAGGTTCGAAGGGGATGCCGGGGGACAACAGTAGTAGTCTCCTCGTCCTGGATGAATCAGATCGGGACCCGGCCGTCACGGCAGAGAAGATTGATCAGTACTCAGATGTTATCGTCGGGATTAAAACCTGGAAGGCTCCAAGTTTTGATGGAATCGAGCGGGCCGTGGAGGCAGGCGAGATGGCGGATGTGCCCGTCATGATCGATATTGGCTCTCACGACCCTCCACTGTCCTTGGAAACGATCCTTATGGACAAGCTTCGACCTGGCGATATTTTTACTCATCCCTACTCCTACCAATACTACACCAAGGGTCGCGAACCAATCGTAGATGAGGAGGGAGAGGTGAAACCGTTTGTATTTGAGGCTCAGGAGAGAGGAATTGTTTTCGACGTAGGTCACGGAGGAGGGAGTCTGATCTGGCACCAGGTCATTCCCGCCATGGAGCAGGGGCTTTATCCAAACACAATAAGCACCGACCTGCATCAGAATAGCATGAATGGAGGCATGAAAAAATATGACAAATGTCATGTCCAAGTTTCTAAATATGGGCATGTCCTTGGAGCAAGCAGTCGAGGCTTCCACCTGGGCCCCGGCACAAGTGATAAGCCGGGAGGAACTGGGGCATTTGAGCGAAGGAGCTGTGGCTGATGTGACCGTGTTGAACTTGCATGAAGGAGATTTTGGCTTTATCGATGCGCGGGGACAACTGATGAAGGGAAATCAGAAGCTGGAAGCGGAGCTCACCATCCGTGCTGGCGATGTCGTGTGGGATCTGAATGGTCTTGCAGCTCCTAGGTGGGACGAAGTCCCTATCGAGCCTCTGCAGTTCGATTCGTTGCAGACAGGAAACAGCGATAAGTAAACTCCCACGCGTTTGTGGTCGATATAGCTACAAAATAAATTTTCTAATTTAGAAATATTATGGATCGTAGAAATTTCTTAGGAGCATCCGCTGTAACAGGAATGGGTCTTGGATATTCCGCTTTGGTGCCGGGAGGGCTGGCCTTGAATCCGAAAGACGCCTACTGGCGCCCCACGGATTTAGAAATCACGGACATTCGTGGATGCTACATTGCGGCAAATTACGATTATCCCGTCATTAAGATCTATACGAACCAGGACATTGTGGGACTGGGGGAGGTTCGCGACGCCGGATGGATTGCACAGGCCCTCATGATGAAGCCGTATCTAGTGGGGAAGGATCCACTTGACATTCCGGAGATTCTCCGAAGCATTCGTCATCTTGTCGGACAAGAGCGACGGATTGAGCGGGATAGTGGGAGGTACTCCGGGGGATATAGTGCAATTGATATCGCCTTAATGGACATTGCCGGGAAAGCGTTGGATATGCCGTGCTGGAAGCTTTTGGAGATGGGCAAAAAATGTCGGGATGAGATTCCCGTCTATGCGGATACTCCTGCTGTTGCGGATTTGGAGAAGTATGCTGGGATGATGTAGAGAAGGCTTGAGAAGGGATTTCAACATTAGGTAGCATGTCAAGACTGTGAGACGGCCCCGTAATCAGATTGG
>CAYRPX010000439.1:0-2137 GCA_964426195.1 uncultured Salinivenus sp. | reverse complement strand
GCCCCCCGTCGCCGCCCCCAGCGGGGCGTCCGTCAATCCGTTCTGCTCGCCTCCCCCAATGGTCGGGACGAAGATTGTGCAACTGTCTTCCCCCCTCCCTCATGAAAACTTTTGGAGCGTCTGCTCCACAGAGCCGGCGTAGCCCCCACCGAAGAGATTGAGATGATTGATGAGGTGATACAGATTGTAGATATCGCGGCGGGTTTCATAGCCGGGCTCCAGCTCCCACGCCGATCGATAGGCGTCGTAGAACGTGTCCTCGTATCCCCCGAAGAGCTCCGTCATGGCCAGGTCAGCCTCGCGGTGGCCGTAGTACGTGGCGGGGTCGATGAGGGCTGGATCGCCGGTGGCCGTAATCATGTAATTGCCCTTCCAAAGGTCCCCGTGCAGAACCGAGGAGGGCGGAGTAGCGGGGAGCATCTCGGAAAGGCGGCGGTACAGCGCCTCAATCGGGCCATTCCACACCGTGCGCCATCGATCTCGATCCCGTGCCATTTCCACCTGCGGCGCCAGCCGCTGCTCGCGAAAAAATGAGGGCCACCGGTCCATCCACTCATTTTGCTGGGGCAGCCGACCGATAAAGTTGTCCTGATCGAACCCGTACTCGTCGGCGGTGTGGCGATGCAGGGCCGCAAGCCCCTCCCCGAACCATTCCCAGAAGCGCCGACCTTCACGTCCGACATTGATCCATTCCATCACGAGAAAGCCGGGACGATCGTCCGACGGGGGAGCCGTCTCGAGAACGGTCGGCACCGTCAATGGACTGTCGGCCTCGCCGAGCGCCTTCAGGCCGGCTGCCTCTCCGGGAAAGGTGCGCGCGACCGTCTCGTCGCCGTACTTCAGAAAAAACGGGGCGGCGTCGGTCTCCAGGCGGCAGGCATCGGCAATGCATCCGCCGCCCACCGTTGCAACCGACTCAATGGTCACGCCGAGCCAATCTTCCAGCGTCTCGCGAAGTTCGTTCGGCAACATCGTTGCGTACAGGCGTATCTGCGGGTAGGCGCATCAGCGCGACCGTGCCCGGCAGCATGCATCGAGCGATGAGGCAATCTGGCAGAGCACGGTCGAAGTTCTGCTTCTTTCACTCCCCTTCCCCCACTCGCCCATTCACTCTTTCTCTCCTTCTCCCATGCTCCCACGCTCTCCTACGTGCTCCTCCAGGTCGTACTCATCCACGAGGCGATGCAGGAGCATGTCCGAGGTGCGATCCACGATGTCATAGACCCGCTCAAATCCCTGTCGCCCCCCGTGGTAGGGATCCGGCACCTGATAGTCGTCCGGTTCCGGATCAAACTCACGGAAGAGGCGCACCTTCCCCCCGTACTCGTCGTTCTCATCGAGGTGGAGCACGTCGTTCAGATTGCTCTTGTCCATCACGAAGATGTGATCGAACCGCTCCAGATCGTCGGCCTCGAACTGCGACGCGCGATGGTCATCAAGCGAAAGATCGTTGCGCTGGGCCGTCCGGCGCATCCGATCGTCCGCCGTCTCACCGACGTGGTACCCGCCCGTTCCGGAGGAAGAAATCTCGAACTGATCGCTCAGCCCTGCCTCTTCTATCTTTTCGAGAAAGACGGCCTTGGCGAGGGGACTCCGGCAGATGTTGCCGAGACACACGAACTGAATGCGAATGGGCTTCGACATAGAACGCTAACGCTGGCTCCGAAGGACACGAGAAGATTTAATCGACCTCTCTAACGCGAAGGGAGCGAGGGTGTGCCGGAGGGATAACCGAAACGGCCACTACTTTCAAAAATCTCTCATTCAGAACGCGAAATCAGATTCTACGTTGGATTGCGTCGCCTCCGACGATTGTCCCCCTCCCGAATAGGGGGACCTTCTCCTGTATTTTCGCCCCCCTATGGCGGACGTTCCTGCACACCCATTTCCCACCATTCCGAATCGTTAATGTCCACGAACACCGCCCCCGACGACTCCATCCTCAGCGTCACCGAGCTGACCCGCGGCCTCAGTGATCTGGTCGAAGAGCACTACGACGACGTGTGGGTGGAGGGCGAGCTGTCGGATTTTACGCGGGCGGCGTCCGGGCACTGCTATTTCACGCTCAAGGACGAGGATGCCCAGATCCGCTGTGTCATGTGGAAGCACCTGACGCAGTACGTCTACTTTGAGCCGG
>CAYRPX010000438.1:0-2142 GCA_964426195.1 uncultured Salinivenus sp. | reverse complement strand
CATCAACGCCCTCGACCACGAGGCCATCCTGGAGGCGCGCCGCACTCCGGACGAGTACCGCGGCCTCATCGAGGCGCTGCTGGTGCAGGCGCGGGCACCGAATCCAGGTCAGCTGGAAGCGACAGCAGAGATCGCCGACGGGGAAGCGGTGTAGTCCGGAAGCTCGGGACTTCGAGGTGGCAGAAATCGGGGCGTTACGGCAGCAGACCCGACACCGCCACCGAATCGCGGAAGTCAACATCAAGCGTATACGTATCGGGATAGTAGGTGAGAAGGGTCATTCTGGCAATCGGGTATTCAACTCTCTACAGCCTTGCTTCAGCGACGGAATGAGATCATCCGACCATCCATCTTGGAGGTATTCCACCAGTTGCTCGACCGCCGGCTGGCAGTCGCCTTCGTTTTCCAGCTTGCCGTAGTCCTCGGTTTCGCTCACCTCGTTCCCGAAAAGTGCATAGATCCAGGTCTCGATATTTCGCTTCGGGACCAGGATGCAGATCATTTCGTCGGGCCCCCGTTGGTCCAACGCTTCTGCTTGGAGCTCCCCATTGAGTTGCCGATATCGACGCCGCACGGGGTTTTCGTCGGCATCGATTGCTGTCACTAATCCGGTGCGCAGGTGAGAGCTTTCCCGCCGATAGGTTTCAACCTCGTCGGGGTAATGGTTCCGAACCCACTGATCGGCGGCTCCCCCGCCAACGGGAGCTGGTTCTATGCGAATCCGATGGCGTGTGAATCCGAGGGACTTGAGAAGCCTGTAGAGGAACGTGTAGTGCTGAGAATCCTCACACAGACCGATGATTTGAGCAGATCGATCACTCATTGATCCACCCCCGAGCCACAAAATCAGAGACGGTGACACTTCCCACCTCCTCTACATCGACAGGCTGTGTTCGGACCGGCCCCGCGTTGGTGCGCTCGAAGAGAAGGCCCTTTTCCAGGGCTAGAAGATCGATCAGTTCAGGGTGATGGGAGATGAGAACTGCCTGAGAATTGCTGTCCTGGCAGGTGGTCTCTAATTCCAGAAGCCAGGGTTGAATTTCAGAGAGCGCGAGATAATTTTCCGGCTCATCGATGCAGAGGGTCACGTCCTCACGCAGGGTAAACCGCATGATCGCGTACAGAGCGACAATTGCGCGCTGGCCATCCGAGAGCTCATCGAATGAGTAGCTTTCGGCCCGCCCTTGCCCGTCCTTGGAAGCGTGATGAATGTCCAGGATCATCGTCCGGGTCTCCGCTCCGTTGGAGGAGAGCTTGAGTCCGTCGAAGCCATCTATGGACTGCGATAGGTCCTCAAAAAAGTCGACCTGGCGCTTTGGATACTCCTGAGACACGTGTCGGTACCAGGACGGGAAGTTTTCTAATCCAGGAGAGGGGATCGTTTCCTCCTGTGCGCTCTTGGCATTCATTAAGAACGGCTCTATTCGCAAGATGTGAACGTCCGAGAGCCGGTCCTTGAACCACGAGAGCCGCTTGTTGTCATGTCGAGACATAATCGTGGCGAGCGCAGAACGTCCCCAATCAAATGGGTAGGCCGGTCCCTCCGAAAAGTCGTCTCTGTACAATTGAACCTCTCCCTCTTTGAATTCGAAAAGGGGATGACCGTCGAAGGTCAACGTTTCCAAGTTTATACGGCGCAAATCCCGTTCGCGGTCGTGCTCCACTTCAAGTCGATACTGGTAGGTTCCTCCATTTCCGCGTATCGATACCTCGAAGGTTTGCGTCGATCGATTCTGCCAGCGAGTAAGGGTCGTTGTGGGAAGTACAGCGTCCAGTTTTTTCTCGTCAATCACGAGCGCCTCGAGAAGGCGGAGGACTTCGAAAAGGGCTGATTTTCCGGTCCCGTTGTCTCCAAGAAGAAGATTGAAAGACTGAAGATCGACTTCGGTATTTTCGAAGCACTTGTAATTGTCGATGTAGAGGCTCTCGATCATCGTTCGGACCTCCGTTTGGGGGTTTGCGGTTACGCCGCCACCGGCGCCGTCGTAATCGAGTCGGTCCGGGCCGCCTCCGTCAGCGTCGTTTTCTCGATCGCCGTGCCCAGGAGGGTGCTGGAGGTGCAGTCCTCGATGCGCACCTTCACGTAATCGCCCTGCTCGTAGTCCTCCCGGTCGAAGACGACGCCCTTGTTCGTGTCCGTGC
>CAYRPX010000437.1:0-2157 GCA_964426195.1 uncultured Salinivenus sp. | reverse complement strand
GCCTGAATGAGGCCGAAGAAGCCCCCGATGCCGAGGGCCACGAACGCGACGATCAGGTTGGCCTTTACGACGCGTGCCGCCTTGGGATAGTGGTTAACAAACGTCATTGGGATACGAGGTTGCTCTCGTCAAATTCGGAGGGGGGAACGATCTCGATCTCGCCTTGCATGTTGTGGTGGGCCGCCCCACAGTACTCGTGGCAGATGATGCCGTAGGTACCGGTTTCCGGAAATCGGGTTGCGAAGGTAGAGATCTGACCCGGAATGACCATCGAGTTGAGGTTCGTGCCCGGCACCTCAAACCCGTGGATAACGTCCGGGCTCGTCATGTGGAACGTGATCTTGGCCCCGGCTGGCAGGGTTAGAGGTTGCCCCGTCCCGGGCCGGAAGAGAAACTGCTGGGCAATCATGTAGACCTCGTAGTGGTCCTGACTCACCTTGCGGACGCCGGGCTCCGAGAACGGCTCCTCCGACACGACCGTCGTTGGATCCACCGGCTCCCCCGTTTCCACGCCGGGCACCTTCAGGTCCATTACCGTGAACCCGAAGAGCACGATGCCGATGAACGACGCAATGAGGATCAGGGAAAGCCCAATCCAGAGCTTTTCGAAGCGATGTACGTGCATGAGCGGGCAAGCTTACTCGATGATGGAGGGTGCGCGCGACGCGAACTCGACGAAGTACAAAAGTGCGTACAGCACGAGGAGAAGGACAAAGTAGGCCCCGGTGACGGCGAGGGTGCCGTAGGGCTGAAACTCGTCGAGCGAAATGTCTCGGACCTTTTCCGAGTCCGCCCCCGAAGCAGCAGTTTCGTCCGAAGTGGAAGGCTCATCGGTCGGCATAAGGAGCAAAACCTGGTTCGCAAGAACGGTGCATGGAGATGAGCAGAAAGCCGTCTACAGAACCGGCTCCGCACACTCTATTTTCCATCTCATATGGTATTGGAAATTGCCGTGCCCTGCAAGTGTGCTGCACTCAAACGGTCGGGTGGGGCAATCCCCTACACGGCGTGAAACTTTTTTATGTTGGGGCGCGACGGCGAACGACGCGGACGTGCCACACGTGCGGCCCTTCCTTTAGGTATTCCCATCGGGTTTCCCCGGGGTGTTTCTCCTCGACCTGGGTGCGCAGTGTCGAGGGATCACGACCGTCCACGAGCACGAAGGAGTCGCCCACCTCCAGGTCCTCGAACACCGCCAAAATGGTCTGCAGCTTCCGATCGGGCGGCAGCGGACGCACGTCGACGGCCGTTGGGGTCGGGGTGGACATACGAACGTGAATGTGTTAGCTTAAAAATGATAGTACAGGCACCGTCGTTCGCGCCACGGTCATTCCGAGGGCTCTTCCGGAAGGGACCGACGTTCTCGAGATCGTTCTTCTACCCGGCTATGGACGTGCCTCGAACACAGATCACCGACGCGATGAGTGATCACGCCTTCTTCGGCGGATTGACCCCGGAGGAGCGCGAGGCCCTTATTGATCTCGGTCGCACGGAGACGGCCGCGTCCGGCACGATCCTGTTTCAACACGGGGATGCCTATCGGGGCTTCTACCTGATCATCAATGGGGCCGTCCACATCTATCGGCTCAGTTCGGAGGGACGAATGCTGGTGCTGCACGTGCTGCGCTCCGGGGAGTCGTTTGCCGAGGTGCCGCTGTTCGAGTAAGACGATGGGGACACCTGTCCGGCCACCGCCGAGACGCTAGAGGACAGCGTCCTGCTCTTCGTTCCGAAAGAGAAGTTTCTCTCATTCATCGACTGCAATCCGCGCTCGGCCCTGCACAGGCTGGGCCAGATGGCCAACCGGCTGCGCAGTGCTGTGCGCCAGCTCGATGCCATGTCCCTGCAGGACGTGCAGGAGCGGCTCGCCCGCCGTCTCGTCGAGCAAGTGCCCACCGTCCCCGACGACCCCGACACGCGCCCCACGGTTGAACTGGACGTGCCCAAGTCCGTCCTCGCCGCCGAGCTCGGCACGGTTCCCGAAACCCTCTCGCGTGCACTGCGGGCACTGGAGGAGGAAGGCCTCATTCGAAGCCGGCCCTCGGAAATCGCGCTGACGGACGTCCGCGGCCTGCGGCAACTCGTCCGCCGCAACTGACGGAGGGAGGGTCTCATCGGAGTCGTGATCCGTCACGCGTAGAGCTCGGGGGCGTTCTG
>CAYRPX010000436.1:380-2171 GCA_964426195.1 uncultured Salinivenus sp. | reverse complement strand
TTCGGAATCACTCCCGTCTCGTGGTATCCCAGGTGGCGGATCTGGTCGGGCTTGTAGATGCGGTTATCCAACTGGTCGCGCACTAGGGCGAGTCCAGCTCCCCCAAGTAGCCCCAAAATCAAGCCCAGAACAAGATTTCGGCGCGGGCGCGGCCCGATCGGGGCGCTAGGAACGGTGGCCTCAGCGATATTGGTGGCGTAACCGAGTTCGGACTTTTCTCGGAGCCGAGCTTGCTGGAGCTGTTCGGTAACAAACCCGTACATCTGCTCCGCATATTCCTGGTCACGCTTGAGTTGGGCGAGGTTCATGGCTTTCTGCGGAATGGCGTCGAGCTGCTCCTCGTACTTTTGAAGCCGGTTGGACAACACATCAATGCGAGACTGAAGACCTGTGATTTTGATTTCTTTCTCCGCAATTCTGCGCTTCAACTCGCCGACGCGCTGCGCTCCCTGCTCGGGGCTGAGTCCCCCGTCCAGCGTTTCGTTGACGTACCTGTCGGAGAGCTTGGCAATTCGGGCCCTCAGCTTTTGGATGCGCCGCTCAATTTGAGCCGCTTGTGCGCTGTCGGCCGCTGTTGCCGCCCCAGACTGCAGTTGGATCTGCTGTTTTGACAGTTCAAGCTCGGCAATTTTCGATTGTAGCGCCGATATCTCCTGGTCGACCGTCGACGCCATTCGCTCTGACAACTGGCTGGGACGAATGGACTCGAATTCCTCTTGGAGGGACTTCAGGGAGGCTTTTTCCATTTTCAACTCAATTCGGGCCTGCTCCAGCTTCGTCTTCGTGTCGGCAAGCTGCGTAGTGAGTGAACTTTCCTTTTGATCAAGACTAATGGCATCCTGCTGGCGCTGATAGCGCTGTATCTGCTTTTCGATCGTCTCGAGTTTCTGCTCAAGCTCCTGAGCTCGCTTCTGCAAAAACTCCCGGGACGCCGTCACCTTCGCCCGACTCGACTCTCTCGTGAGCGCAATGTACTCCTTCGTAAACAGGGCCGCCATAAGTCTCGCGACCTCCGGGTCCTCATCTTGCGCCGCAATCCGAATGACGTTCGTTTCCTGACTCGCGCGGCTGAAGCTCACGTGACCAGCCAGTGCGGGGGTAACAGAAGCGGCAGTAATCCGGGCGCTGTCCGGGCTCGAGGCCGCCGACCCTTTGCCTCCCGACGAGGCTTCCTCGGCCATACCGAAAAGCCGCGTCGCAGCCCTTAACGCCCGACCGCTAAGTTGCCCCACCGGCGACCTCACCTGCGACGTAAGCACATCTCTTGCCTTTCCCTCCTCGATGATACGCTCCGCAACCCTTGCCCGAAGGGAGCGCGAGTTGCGCAGAAAAATCAGTTCATTCTCCAGCGAATTGCTATTTCCGGGCAACAAGCCTCCCCCCTGGTCTCCCCCTTGTCTTGCAGATCCGATCTCCGTTTTGGACGTAGACTTGCCTTTCTCAACAAGTACAAGGCTACTCGTGCGGTAGACCGGGACCTGATTATATGTGTAGAGCGCGGCCCCCACCACGGCGATTACACACGTCAGAAGAATAAGCCACTTCCGACGCTGGACGAGATCAATCAACTTTTCGGCCTGTTTCCTAAAACCCTGGAAGGACGAAGGCGACTTCGCAAAGTCATTTGTTGCTGAATCCCAAGACCGCACGAGGTCTCCCTGACCGTCACTTCTGTGACGTTGCTGTTGAAGAGGATCCATAGGAATTCTGGGAAAACGCTTCCCATAAACTCGACTTTTGCCAAAAATGGCGTATGCCTTACGGCGTCCTTGTCCGGCCCTTCAATTCCAT
>CAYRPX010000436.1:0-370 GCA_964426195.1 uncultured Salinivenus sp. | reverse complement strand
GCCGCTCAGCTGGAAGAAGATTGCTTTTCCTCCCAGTGAAACTGAAAGTCCTCATCCAAACGGGACCGCGACGCACCCCATGAGCACGTAGAATTATACTCACTTCGCGTACAGCCATCGGAAGTAGCCGCGAAATGAACCCTTTTCGATCGGCAAAGGCGACCAGGAAAGCCGCTGGGTCCTTCCAGCATTCCGCTGCGTGTAACGCGTTTTGCGTGTCCCGCATGTTGTGCCTACCGAACGCTGTGTATACCACCTGTGCTCTGCGCGCCGCATGTGCCTCCCCTCAGTTAAACAACTAACGATTGTGAGCATCGGTCAGGGTGAAATCGTCATAACTTGGACCGAAGGCACTGATCTTCAGGAGCAA
>CAYRPX010000435.1:0-2176 GCA_964426195.1 uncultured Salinivenus sp. | reverse complement strand
CCAACGTCCGCCGCAAGTCCGACGAGGAACTGGCGGCCATCGCGGAGCGGGTGGCGGAGGTGCGGACCCTCACGGAGGCCGGAGAAATTTGAGATCATTCCAGCGCGGAGGGAGCCGTCCTGTGCCGAGATTCCCCTCTCGCCGAGGACGTGCCCCGGAATGAGCGGCACCGTTCACCCGAAAGCGTCGCACGCGTCGAACCGTGGAGGGGGCTACGGACCAAGATGATTGTGGACCAGCTTTACGGCCATCGAACCTTCTCCCACCGCCGACGCGACCCGCTTGATCGATCCATTCCGCACGTCGCCGGCCGCGAGGACGCCCGGTTGGCTCGTTTCCAGAAAGTGGGGGCTGCGGCCGGAGGGAGACTCGGCGGGGGCGCTTTCGAGGGCAGTCCCCGTCAACACAAACCCCTTCTCGCCGAGTGCTACCGCTGACTTCTCGTCGTCCGGTGCCTGCAGCCAGTCGGTACAGGGCGCGGCCCCGATGAAGCTGAACAGCGCCGGCGTCTCGATGGTGGTGCGGGTCTCATCCTGGTTGTTTTCGGTCGTGACGGCCGCGAGGTGATTCTCCCCGTGGAGCTCCGTGGCCTCGGTGTGGAGATGGACCGTCACGTTGTGGGCCTTCCGGACGCGGTCCACGAGGTAGCGGGACATGCTCTTCGTGAGGTCGCCGCTGCGCAGCAGCATGTGGACCTGGTCCGCCGCCTCCGAAAGAAACAAGACCGCCTGTCCGGCCGAGTTACCGCCTCCGACGACCACCACGTCCTCCCCCGTGCACATTTGGGCCTGCATCTCCCGGGCCGCGTAGTAGACGCCCGTCCCTTCAAACTCGTCGAGCCGGTCGAGGGGCAGCCGCCGGTACGCCGCCCCCGTCGCAATCAGCACGGCCCGTCCGGCAAGTGTCTCGTCCCCGGACAGCTCAACGACATGATGGCCGTCGGGCCGGCGGAGCCCCACGGCCCGCTCGGAGACGGCGAGCTGGGCCCCGAACTTCCGGGCCTGGAGCCGCGCCCGCCGGGCCAGCTCTCGTCCGGAGAGGCCAGAGGGGAAGCCGAGATAGTTCTCGATCTTGGACGTCGTCCCGGCGCGGCCGCCGAGCGCTTCTTCCTCGACGCACACCGTAGCGAGCCCTTCGGAGGCCCCGTAGACGGTCGCCGCGAGCCCTGCGGGCCCCCCGCCCACGACAATCAGATCGACGACCTCCTCCGGAAGGGAGCACGCTGCGATGCCGGCCGCCCGGGCCAGCTCGGCATTCGAGGGACGGCGAAGCACCTCTTCGCCCCGGAGGATCACGATGGGCGTCTCGTCCGGGGGGATCTCCACCCGTCGGAGCAGCTGTTCGGCCCCCTCGTCCTCTTCGAGGTCCAGCCACGTGTAGGGGAGGTCGTTGCGGCTCGCAAAAGCCTTGATGCGGTGGGTCGCTTCCGAAAAGCGGGATCCCACAATCTGAAGTCCGACCTCTCCCTGCGCAAGCATCTTGCTCTGCCGCATGAGAAAGACCCGGAGGAGAAGGTCGCTCAGGTCGGACGCCTCGGCCACCACCTGCTGGATCTGCTCCGACGAGAGCCGGAGAATACGCCCCGGCTCGGAGACGACCGCTGTCGCCAGGGCCGGGCGCTCGTCGAGTACGTCCATTAGGCCGACCTGTCCGGGGTGGCCCATCCCGAGGACAGTCTTCTCGCCTCCACGCTCCTGGTACATCTTCACTTCCCCCTCCAGGATGACGAAGAAGTCGGCCTCCATTTCTCCTTCCTCCACCAGGATGTCTCCCTCGGACACCGTCTCCTCGGTGCCACGCCGGCGGAGCTGGTCGATCTGCTCGTCGGTGAGCTGGCACTGGATCGAGTCGGACGATTTCTCTTCGGCGTCGACGCTCGTCATGGGCACTGAAGAGTCTTGTTTGCGTGTGCTTTGCGCTCGGTCGGGGCGCTCCGTCGTCGGCCCGGCGGTTCAAAATATATACGTCGCGCGGAGTCCTACGTGGGTCATCCCGCGGCCTGGTGGACTCTTTTTCAGAAGTTTCCCCGGCACGAAATGGCTGGTCTCCAAGGCAAGACTCAAGGATCGGCCGGCATTCCACGTCAGAACGGCCTCCGGCATCACGCCGATGAAGTGCGCATCGGTGTCGGCGGCGGGGCGGAGCGGGGCGCCCCAGATGGCGTAGATTGCATCCG
>CAYRPX010000434.1:0-2176 GCA_964426195.1 uncultured Salinivenus sp. | reverse complement strand
CAATCGAGTAGGGAGGAGCCTTGCGGCTCCCCCCTCTCACACCACCGGGCGTACGCGTCTCGTACCACGGCGGTTGTTGGTCGTGGTGACCGCGTCGTAATGGGCGACTAGGGCCGTGAGGCCACGTTTGTCGAACCAAGCCAACGGCATGGCACGGTCAGCGGTCGGTGTATTGGCCAGCGGCCACCATCCACGCCCGGAGCTAGCCAATGGGCGGGCGGCATGCGCAGGAACCCCGCTGTCGGTCAGGAGGTGGCGCAGTCCGGACCGCGTCTTGGCCTTCTTTAACCGGAAACACCGCAGACGCCGGCGGAGCCAGCTGTCGAGGCCCATGAGGCCCTTCCGGGCTCGGGCGTGGCGAAAGTACCGCACCCAGCCGGAGACGAACGCGTTCACCTCCGCGATCACGCGGCTAAACGCCACACCTCGCCGACGGCTGGTGATCTCTCGGAGCCGGGTCTTCGCTCGGCGATAGGCTTCGGGAGAAATCCCCAGGCTGCCATCCCGGTAGAGACGGTATCCCAGAAACTGGCGCTGCTGGACCGGCGAAACTGCACTCTTTGCCCCGTTGACCCGGAGCCGGAGCCGTCGGCTCAAAAATGCCGAGATCGAGGCCATGACCCGTTCCCCGGCTGCTTCGGAGTGCACGTAGATGTTGCAATCATCAGCGTACCGGCAGAACCGGTGCCCCCGTCGCTCCAGCTCTTTGTCCAGGTCGTCGAGCAGGAGATTCGCCATCAACGGCGAAAGCGGCCCACCCTGTGGTGTACCCTCGTGGCGCGGTGTGTGACACCCCTGCGCCAGCATACCGGCCTGGAGGAACCGCCTCACGAGGCCGAGCAGCCGCCGGTCGGCGACGTGCCGGCACAAGCGCGCCATCATCACGTCGTGGTTCACCCGGTCGAAAAACTTTTCGAGATCAAGGTCCACCACGATGCTCGCGCCAGAGGCGACGTGCTCGCTTGCCGCTATCACGGCCTGGTGGGCGTTGCGTCCACGCCGGAAACCGTAACTCGATTCCGAGAACATCGGGTCGAGCTTGGGGTCCAGAACCTGGACGATCGCCTGTTGGACCAGGCGATCCACGGCCGTGGGGATACCCAGTTGGCGGGTGCCGCCGCCCGGTTTCGGGATCGTGACCCCCCGAATGACGGCGGGCTGGTACGTCCCGTCCAGCAAAGCGGTCACCAGCCAGTCCCGGTGTTCGGCGATCCAGGCCCGCAGCGCATGGACGGGCATACCGTCAACTCCTGCGGCGCCCTTGTTCGCCTTGACCCGCTTGTAGGCCTGGTTGAGGTTCGCCGGGTCGGCGACCTCCTCCATCACGAATGTCGGCAAGGCTCGGTCCTCAGCCCGTGCCGCGAGCGCTTGCTGCGCCTCCCGCGAGCCAGCTCCGCTTCCGGCGTCGCCGGCCTTGGGGTGGCCCGCCGGTCCCCGGTCCGTCTCGTCCAGGAGACGGTGTTGGACCGTCGCTGCTTGTTGCTGCCGCCCCACGCTCATCGAACGGGCCAGTCTGCTCCTTGGCGACCAACTTTGGCCCTTCAGTCGTCCACGGTCGGACCACCTACTATGGCCTCTGCTGACTTCTCCCGGTCCGTCGGAGACCGTCGCCGGCCTCCTGCCTCGGATCGCCCGGGGAGACCGGAAGACCTCCCAGGGTAAGACACTGATCCTTCATGCGGTCGCCGCCGGATTTACCGCCGCGCGCTCCGGGTGGCTATCGGGCGTCCCCGTATTTTGCCGGGTTACCCGCCCGCGACGGCCTCTTATCCGATTCCTGTACGTCGGCCCCGCACTTTGCCTCCAGCTTCCTCCCCACCCCGCCTCGCGACGACGCAGTTGCCTTCGGCTATCGCTTCCCGCCACCAGGGCCACGAAGAGGACTCTCACCTCCAAGATCAGTGCCATGCCTGGCACGCAAAAAAGGGCCGGCCACGCCGGCCGGCCCCGTGAACGGGATCAGCTCCGGGCCTCGTCGCCGTCGCTTCCCTGGCCGGGGGCGACGTGCTGGGCCAGCGCGGCTTCCAGGAATTCGTCGATGTCGCCGTCGAGCACCCGCTCCGTGTCGCTGCGCTCGATGCTGGTACGTAGGTCCTTGACCATGCGATAGGGCTCCAGGACGTAGGAGCGGATCTGGTTGCCCCAGGCGATGTCGGACTTCTGCTCCTGAACGCCC
>CAYRPX010000433.1:0-2184 GCA_964426195.1 uncultured Salinivenus sp. | reverse complement strand
CGTGGGCTACTACGGCGTGGACGACCTCATGACCGACATGGAGCTGCAGTCCTTCATCGAGGCGCACGTCGTGGCGGCCACCGACCTAGCCGGGGCCTGGGCCGCCGAGCAGACGTTTCGTGAGCGGTACCATACCTCCATCACGGCCGTGACCGGGCCGGTGACTGACAATGACGTGGGCCGGCGCTACATCAAGCAACGACTTGGCGTAACTGCTCTCAACGCCCTCCAGCAGAGCACCCAACTCGTCGACCAGGTCGTGCAGGCCCTCCCCGCGTCGGTGTTTCCCGAGGAGGCTGCCGTGGCATCGTCGGCCGACGAAGAACTGGCCCTGGCGGGATAGGGCTCTGGGACGGAATTCTTCAGGCAGATTCCAGCCCCGTACGGAACGTCCACTTCGCCTCCGATTTCGGACTCCCTGAACTGCGGCCCCGGAGGAGTTGCCGAGAGACTTCTGCTCCGAAATACCCCCACGAGTACGATTGCATTAGAATCCAAGGTACGTGAGGAGTGATGGGCGAGGGGAAAAGTGAGCTGCTCTCGCTTCACCCCTCACGGTTCACGATCTATAGTCCGTTCCGGTAGCAGGCCACGGAAGGTGTGGTGCACTTGCGTTCATTGTTCAACGCCGCTCTCCGATCGATTCGTTCTTAGCCATGACCCAACTGCCTCGGTCTTCTCCAACGTCGACAGGTGAGGTTGCCCGCATCGGCCTCCTCCACGGGGCCGGCTACGTCGGTGGGGAGCTCATTCGCCTGCTCGCTGCGCACCCCGACGCCGTCCTCGAAACGGTGACGAGCCGCTCGTTTGCCGATCAGCCCGTAGGCGAAGCCCATCCGTCTCTGCGCAAACAGGTGGACCACACGTTTATCGCACCGGAGGAGCTCAGCCTCGCTCCGCTCGATGCGCTCCTCCTGGCAAGCGAGCACGGGCAAAGCATGCAGGTGGTGCCCGAACTGCTGGAGAACGGGTTCGACGGTCCCATCGTCGACCTGAGCGCCGACTTCCGCTTTCGAGATCCTGAGGTGTATCCCGAATGGTTCGACGTGGAGCATCCGGCCCCTACGTTGCTGGAGGAAGCGGTGTACGGCCTGCCGGAGTGGAGCGATCAAATTGCCGGGGCCTCGCTCGTGGCCAATCCCGGCTGTTACGCCACCGGAATCACGCTGGCGCTGGCCCCGCTGGCCCGGAGAGACGTGTCCTTTACGGCCCACGTTACGGCTCTCACTGGTGCGTCCGGCTCCGGCGCCACGCCCTCCCCCGCCACCCATTTTCCGGATCGGGCCGGCAACGTTCGCCCCTACAAGGTCCTCGATCATCAGCACGAGCCGGAGATTGTCCAGTCCCTCGGCGAGCACGTAACCCTCAACTTTGTCCCGGCCTCCGGGCCCTGGACGCGGGGAATTTGGGGGACGGCGCAGATCGAATGGCCGACGGCAGTCGATGAGAACGCGGTGGCTGCATGGTATGAAGACGCCTATGGCGAGGCGCCGTGCGTGCGATGCAGGTCGGAGGAGGGGCTGCCCGCCCTTCAGCCGACTGCCCGTTCCCCCTTCTGCGACCTCGGTTGGGAACTGGATGGCTCGACCCTTGTCGTCGGCTTTGCCCTCGACAACCTGCTGAAGGGCGCCGCGAGCCAGGCTGTCCAAAACCTTAATCGAGCACTCGACCTTCCCGAAACGGCCAGCCTCCTCCCCGAAACCGCCCTCGCCCCCGCCGAATCCTAGATGGGCGGGTGCACAGACGCGTGGAGGTATGGACGCAAACCTGCCTTGCCTCCGTGTCGCCCAGAGCGTCCATTTTCCATCCCTTCAGACCTCTATCCTTTTGTCATGACCACAGCGGAAACGATCGACATTGAGCAACAGCTCGAGATTCCTACCTACGACAAAATGCCAATGGCGCTTGTGCGAGGGGAGGGAGCCTACGTGTGGGACGCCGACGGCGACAAATACCTCGACTTCTATGGGGGGCATTGCGTGTCGCTGCTCGGGCACTGCCCTCCGCGGGTCGTAGACGCCGTGCAGGAGCAGGCGGAGACGCTCATGTTCTACTCGAACGTGGCCCACAGCCCCGTTCGCGCCCAGGCGGCCCAGCGGCTAACGGATCTCGCCCCCGACCGCCTCGGAAACGTCTTTTTCGCCAACTCCGGCTCAGAGGCCAACGAGACGGTCCTGAAGCTGG
>CAYRPX010000432.1:0-2189 GCA_964426195.1 uncultured Salinivenus sp. | reverse complement strand
ATCATCTGACGCTTCAGGGCGACGCTGCTACGGCTCCGCGCGACGTGTTTCCCGTCCCGCCGGACCTCTACGTGGAGAATGAAGGCGCCGGGCAGGTCAGTCTCCGCTGGTCGGAGCGCACAGGACTGAACGGCGCCAACGCGGCGAGTGACATTCGCCTCTACCGCTCTCCGCCGACCGGCTTGAATGGACGCAGCCAAATTGCGCAGGTCGGCACCTCCGGCTCGTCCACGTACACGGCGAGCAGCCTGAGCAACGGCAAGACCTACTTCTGGCAGGCCGCAGCCGTCACGGCCGACGGGAGCGAAAGCGACTACTCGCCGCTCGTCACGGGCACCCCCTACGACGGGACCGAACCGACGCCCCTGAAGGGCGGCGCGGCGCTGTCCCTCGACGGCGACCTGGACCGCGCCACGGTGGGCAACCGGCCGTCCCTCAGCTACGTCGGGCAGGACGATAGCATCACCGTCGAGGCCTGGGTCAAACACGACGGCCAGAGCGATCCGTATGCCCGCATCTTCGACAAGCTGGACAGCAACAACCAGGGGTACGATCTCCACCTGGTGGGCAGTGGCGAAGAAGTGCCCGTCCAGTTCACCAACGGGGCCAACCGGACCCAGACGATTACCTCCAACGCCGGCATCCCCGCCGACCGGTGGACGCACGTTGCGGTCGTCTACGACGGCAACACCCTGTCTCTGTACCTCAACGGGCAGCTGGACAAGCAGCAGGGGGCCCACAGAGACATTTGGGGCGGGGGGGCACCGCTGCAAATTGGGGCGAATGAGGCGGGCAACGATCACTTCTTTAGCGGCCAGATCGACGAGGCCCGCATCTGGGACGTGGCCCGAACGAAGGCCGAGATTCAGGCCCACTACCAGACCGAACTGGTCGGGAACGAGAACGGCCTCCTGGCCTACTGGCGCTTCAACGATGCCGGAAAGGGCGTCCTGCAAAACGCGGCGATCGGCTCGACCCATCGCCACGACGATGCCATTCTTCAGGACGACGCCGCCCTCCGTGGGCCGGGGGCGCTGCCGGTCCCGCCCCGTCCGTACGCGGTGGTGCGCGATACGAGCACACGTCTTCATTGGAGCGAGCGGAATCCAGGGGCGGCCGATCAGTTTGCCATCTACCGGGCCAAGAACTCGGACGGAACGGGACGCACCCAGCAACTGACCCTGGGAAGTTCCCGCCGCACGTTTCGAGACGACCGCCCGCCGACGGCGACCAATCTCTTCTACGAGGTGTCGGTCTTCAACGGGCAGAGCCAGGAAAGTGACTACGCACACCCCGCTCCGGTCACCCCGTCCGGTCGTTCGTTCGGAAATGCCCTCACCCTGGACGGGACTGATGACTATGGCACCGTCGAGGACCGGCCCTCCCTCAGCTACGTCGGCGAGAACGACAGCATTACCGTCGAGGCCTGGATCAAGCACGACGGCCAGAGCGACACGGATGCCCGCATTCTCGACAAGCTGGACAGCAACAACAACGGCTACGACCTCCACTTGGCGGGCAGTGGGCAGGCCGTTCCGGTCCAGTTCACCAACGGGTCCAACCGCACCCAGACGATCACCTCCAACACCGATATTTCGGCGGGGCAGTGGACCCACGTCGCGGTTGTCTACGACGGCAACACCCTGTCCCTGTATCTCAACGGACAGCTGGACAAGCAGCAGGGGGCCAACGACGACATTTGGGACGGAGACACGCCGCTGCAGATTGGGACGAACGACGCAGGCAATGGCAAATTCTTCAGTGGTCAGATTGAGGAGGTCCGCCTGTGGGACGTGGCCCGAACGAAGGCCGAAATCCAAAACCAGTATCGTCGCGAGCTTCTTGGCAACGAGGACGGCCTGCGGGGCTACTGGCGCTTCAACGAGACGCCGGGCACCATGGTCTCTCGGGCGGCGGGCCAGCGCCCGAAAACCGTGGCCCTGTCCGGCGACGCGGACTTCGGGAACAGCTCGATCGAATCGCTCACCGCGTTGTCCTTGAAGACCGTGGACGGGGACGGCGCCGTCGACTTCGACACGACGGGCGTCGACATTACCTTCTCGGGCACGAGCGGATCGGGGGACGTCACCGTGGAGAAGTTCGGATCGACCCCCGATCTCCCCGACGGCATCGACGAGCAGAACGTGAGCACCTACCGCTTCGTCCTCCGGGCCGACGGAGACCTATCC
>CAYRPX010000431.1:0-2193 GCA_964426195.1 uncultured Salinivenus sp. | reverse complement strand
CGGTCATGGACGCGCCGGGGGCCTGCTCGCCGTCGCGCAGGGTGGTGTCGAAAATTGTGATGGAGTCGCTCATTGGTCGGGTCGCGTGCTGAATTCGGGTCGTCGGGAAGCAGTGTGGAGGTCGAAGAGGCGCCCGGATGCCGAATCGGTTCCCGCATCCGGACGCTCGATAAGGAGCAGGCTCATCCGGCCGCGCACCCCGATGGCTCTCGGGACAAGAGGAGGGCCGTGAAGGAGAGACGTGAACGTCATGGCGTAGGGGCGCTCTGGTGCGTGTATTCGACGGCGTGTTCGGCCACCTGTTGGCCAAAGGTGGACGTAGATACGGCGTCCTCGTCGGCGGCCACGAGGTCCCCGGTTTGGAATCCGGCCTCGAGGGCCCCGTCGATGCCGGTTCGGACGGCTTCGGCGGCATCCGGTTCGCCGAGCTCCTCGAGCAACAAGGCTCCACTGAGGATGGCACCGATCGGATTAGCGATGTCCTGGCCGGCAATGTCCGGGGCGCTGCCGTGGACGGGTTCGAAGAGGCCGACCTTGCCTCCAACGCTGGCGGAGGGAAGCAGGCCCAGCGAACCGGGCAGGGCCGCCGCGAGGTCCGAGAGAATGTCGCCGAAGAGATTGCTCGTGAGCACGACATCGAACTGCTGGGGATCACGGACCACCTGCATCGCAGCGTTGTCGACATACAGGTGGCGAAGCTCAACGTCCGGGTACTTGTCATGTACGTCGTTCACGACCGACCGCCACAGCTCTGAGACCTCCAGCACGTTGGCTTTGTCAACGGAGGTGAGGTGGTCCCCGCGGCGCTGAGCGCGCTGGAACGCCACGTGAGCAATCCGAGCGATTTCCTCTTCAGCGTACGCCATGGTGCTGGCCGCGTGGCCCTCTGTGTGGCGCGAGTCGCCAAAGTAGATCCCGCCAGTCAGTTCGCGTACGAACAAGATGTCGGTTCCAGCGACACGCTCGGGACGGAGGGGGGAGGCCGACGCTAGAGCTTCGGGCACGACGACCGGACGTAGGTTGGCGTAGACGCCAAGGGCTTTTCGGAGGGCGAGGAGACCGCTTTCAGGTCGCTTATTGCCTGTCGTGTCGTCCCATTTCGGTCCACCGACGGCGCCGAGCAAGACGGCGTCGCTCTCCAGGCACGCTGTGCGGGTCGCGTCGGGGAAGGGCACGCCGGTCTCGTCGAGCGCCGCGCCCCCCATAGGGTGCTCCTCGGCCGTCACAGAAAATCCGTGGGCAGACGCCATCGCTTCCAGTACGCGAAGAGTCTCCCGCGTCACCTCCGGCCCAATGCCATCACCAGGGAGCCACGCTACGTTGTACGTTGTCGGATCAGCCATTCGGGCGTGCAGAAATATAAAACGTTCTAGGCCGACGTGAAGCGTGTAGGCGGATTTGCGTCTGGGCGTTGGGGGACTACCTCCCTATCACACCCACACCCACAAGGCAGCCATACTCAGCTGACCGTCTCCGGATCCGGGGCTTCTTCATCCTCCGCCGGGCTGCCGTCTTCAAGCCACGGCATCATGCCCCGAAGTTTTTTCCCGATCTTTTCGATCGGGTGTTCCTTCAAGGCCTCGCGCTCCTCTTGGAGGCGAGGCGCACCCTTCTCGTACTCCTCGATCCATTCCTCGGCAAACTCTCCCGATTGGACCTCGTCGAGGATGTCCTGCATTTCCTCGCGCACGGCGTCGTCGATTACGCGAGGGCCGCGGGTGTGGTTGCCGTACTCGGCCGTGTCGCTTACCGAGTAGTTCATGTATTCGAGGCCGCCCTCGTAATAGAGATCAACGATCAGTTTGAGTTCGTGGAGGCATTCGAAGTAGGCGAGTTCGGGGGGGTAGCCGGCGTCCACGAGCGTCTCGAAGCTGGCCTGGATGAGGGCCTGCGAGCCCCCGCAGAGCACGGCCTGCTCGCCGAAGAGATCGGTTTCGGTTTCGTCCTTGAAAGTTGTTTCGATCACGCCGGCGTGAGTGCCACCGATGGCGTCAGCATAGCTTAGGGCCAAGTCCATTGCCGCGCCCGACGCGTCTTGGGCGACCGCTGCGAGGCAGGGCACGCCGCTTCCGTCCGCATAGGTGCGGCGGACGAGGTGACCGGGCGACTTCGGGGCCACCATGAACACGTCCACGCCCTCGGGCGGCTCGATGCGGTCGTAGTGGATGTTGAAGCCGTGCCCGAAGCCCAGGG
>CAYRPX010000430.1:0-2198 GCA_964426195.1 uncultured Salinivenus sp. | reverse complement strand
CCTTCGCGTGCAGCGTGCGCCAGGCGCTGCGCAGCAGAAGGGCGTCGTAGTCCAGAGGCGCGGTGCCCGCGGCCTTCATCTCGAGCGACTCGTGAAGCTTCAGCGCCACCCGCTGCATGCCACCGAGGTTGGCAAGGGGACGGTCCTTGGGGGGAAGAGAGTGGGAGACGAAGAGAAGATGCACAGGACCGGGAGCCGGCGGATCCGAGGGAGATTACGCGGGCACACCGGTCGAGTCGAGAGACCGGGACACCCTCGAGTCGGAGTGTTCGAGCACCTCGTCGTAATACTGATTCATGCGGCGAAGGACTTTCGACCATGTGAGGTCCTGGGCCTGTTTGTAGGCCGCGGTGCTCATGCGGTCGCGGAGCGAGCCGTCTACAATGAGACTTCGCACCGCCTGTGTGAAGGCGTCGACGTTTCCTGGAGGGCAGAGGCGACCGGTGGTGCCATCCTGAACGAGATCGCGGCTGCCGGCGGCGTTGGCGCAGACGGTGGGAAGCCCTGAGGCCATGGCTTCGAGCGTCACGTTGCCAAACGTTTCCGTGTCACTGGGAAAGAGGAATACGTCGGAAGAGGCGTACGCCTGGGCGAGCGCTTCGCCCTCCAGGAAGCCGGTGAAGGTGGTATTTGGGAGGCGCGCCTCCAGTTCGGCTCGGACCGGCCCGTCGCCCACGACGAGACTGTGGTGCGGCACATTCTGACGCTCCAGGCGATCGATGACGTCGGCGTACACGTCGAGCCCCTTCTCCCACACGAGGCGACTGACAAAGGCGACGACCACCTCGTCGTCGCCAATGCCGTGTGCGTGACGCCAGGCGTCGGAGTGGTGCATCGGGGAGAAGCGCTCTGTATCTACACCCCGCCGCCAGAGCCGCAGACCGTCGGTAATGCCGCGGTTGCGAAGCACGTCCCCGATGGCGGCGGTCGGGACGTAGACCTGTCGGCACTGACGGTAAAACGACCGCAGGTAGCTCCAGAGGGGCGTCTGCAGGAAGTCGAGGTGGTAGTACTTGAGGTACGAACTAAAGTGGGTGTGGTAGGAGGCGACGACGGGCGTGTCGGTGGCCTGAGCCTGTCCCAACGCTTGGCGGCCTAGTAGGTCCGGCGTGGCGATGTGGTAGAGCGTTGGGTCAAACTCCTCGAGCGCCTGTTGAACGGAGGGAGAGATCCCGAGTGACAGACGGTATTCGGATCGTCCCGGAAGGGGCAGAGACGGGACGGGAGTCAGCGTGCCGGCGTGATTCTCGATGTCGGGATCGTCGACCGTTGGGGCAAAGACGCGGACGGCAACCCCTTGGCGCTCAAGGTAGTCGACGAGGCGGTTAAGGGTCAACGAGACGCCGTCGGCGATGTGATTGTAGGCCCCAGCGAAGAGAGCGACACGCTTGGGCGGTCGCCGGGGAAATCGGTTGGGACGCGCTGTGGGGGGGCTCGTAGCAGTTTCCATACGGGCGGCAAATGGCAGACGAGAACTCGTTCAGAGAAGGAAAACGCCGACCCTGGTAGAGTCGTTTATAACAGTTGGGCTTGGCCCTTTCACGTTACGCCGCCGCATGGAAGTGCGGGGAGGTAACGGATGGAGTGTGGCTTTTATGTTAACGCCGCGCCGCGTGTACAGCCGGTGCGGCGAAGCCCCTCGTGGAAAAAGCTGCGGGAAGAATGTGGGGGGAAGGCCTTTTGCGGAGAAAAGGGACGGCCTTCGTGAGGGATGTAGCCTCTAGTCATGGGCCGCCGAGTTCCAGGAGATCCACTGGCGGGAATCTGCGGCCTACGCGACCTCGGAAAGAGCGGGGAGGCTTTCGTGGACGAGGACCATTCGCGTCCATTCGACGACCCGCACGCCGAGATTTGTCGGCTCAGTGGGCTGGGAGCGATTGAAGAGCTCTGCTCCAACGCCACTTCTCCACCGTTGACGCTCGACACCTAAGAGAAAACGTCCTGCAGGAACCGTCCGGTATGGCTCGCCTCGCAGGTCGCCACCTCCTCGGGGGGGCCCGTCACCACGATCTCGCCCCCCTCCTCGCCTCCCTCCGGCCCGAGATCGATCACGTGATCGGCGGCCTTGATGACGTCGAGGTTGTGCTCGATGATGATCACCGAATGACCCTCATCGACCAACTGCTCGAAAGCGTTCAGCAGTTGCTTGATGTCGTCGAAGTGGAGGCCGGTCGTCGGCTCGTCGAAGATGTAGAGCG
>CAYRPX010000429.1:0-2204 GCA_964426195.1 uncultured Salinivenus sp. | reverse complement strand
TGCCGCTGCCGTCGTCTTTCCAGCAGAAGTTGAGGCCAATCACGCCGGTCTTCGAGCGGGCCTCGGCCGAGCGCTTAACGGGGTCCATCGGTTCCGGAAGCTCTTCGATCAGCTCGTCGCGGTACTCGACGGCCTTTTCGAGAGCCTCGTCACGGCCTCCGTATCGCTTGTCAGAAAAGTATTTCGTGTGTTGTTCCTTCTGGCGCTTGATGCGCACCTGCCACCCGTGAGTGGGATGGCGGTCTGGGTTCTCCTCAGAGGGTTCGATGTCTATGCGAAAAACGTTCTTCGGCTTGTCGCTCATGGTGATGCAAATCAGGGCGATAACAGGTGCTGGTGGGAAACGTGAGCCCGAAGTTGGGTCCACGAGGTTGAGGCAGAGCGGACGTAGACCGGGCCCTCGTTGGCCGAGTAGGGAGATCTTCTGGGGACAAGACCTCCCAAACAATTACCGAGGGGGGGAGAGAACTGAACGAAACACTCCTGATGGCAGGAAGCCATAGACATTGTCTCGTCGGGCCGAGGGAGACCCCCCGTATTCGACGCCAGTTTCAGGGTTGTTGGGAAAGCCACGTCGAACGTCGGTTGAGAACGGATCCTGATCACGCGCCCCCGCAACTGGATTCAAGGGTGGGGCCGTCCGATGCGAATATTAAGACGCTGAAATATGAGAAACAGCCACGGAGAAGTGCAACCGAAACTGGCGTCAGCTCTGAATTTTCTGTAGAAGCAACGTTTCGAGAGGGAGAAGACGTGAAATGTTGTCCTAGCGACGCCGGGGCGTGCTACAGAAGGTTGGCCTCTTCGGCCGCGTCGCGAAGAACTTCGACCTGGCGATCCGTGAGATTCTTCGGAATGTCAACATCGACCTCGACATAGAGGTCGCCCTGTCCGTTGTCGGTCTTTACGCCCTGGCCCTTCAGGCGCAGTCTTTCGCCCGGCTGCGTGCCCGGAGGCACGGAGAGCTTGAGGTGCTGGCCGTACGGCGTGGGCACGCGGACCTCGGTGCCAAAGACGGCCTCGAACATGTCAATCGTCTCGGTCAGTTGGATGTCATCCCCCTTACGATCGAAGCGGGGGTGATCGCCCACTTCGAAGGTGACGTAGAGGTCGCCCCGCTGTCCGGTGGGCCCACGTTGCCCCCGGCCCTTCAGGCGAATCTTGGTGCCGTCCTTCACGCCGGTCGGAATCTTGAGCCGGATGGACTCGCCGGTGGGAAGCTCTACCTTTCGTCGACCACCCTCGAGGGCCTGTCGGAATGAGAGCCGAAGGGTCGTCTCGATGTCTTGTCCCCCCTCGCGGCCCCGCCGCTGTTGACGTTGCCGCTGTTGTTGCTGCTGCTGACGGAAGGGGTCCCGACCCCGGGTTCTGCCACCGGCGCCTCCCCCAAAGAAGTTCTCAAAGATGTCGCCGAGACCGCCGCCACGGCCTCCGAAAGCCTCGTCGAAGTTGCCCTGTTCGAAGCGAACCTCGCGGCCGCCGCCGGGTTGTCCCCATGCACCGCGGCCTCCACCGGCTCCGCCGAACCCGCTGCCCCCACCGAAGCGGCGCTGGGCGTCGTACTGCTCACGCTTCTCCTCGTCCGAGAGGATCGAGTACGCCTTCTGGATTTCCTTAAACTTCTCCTCGGCGTTCGGATCATCCGGGTTGCGGTCGGGGTGATGTTTGCGCGCGAGTGTGCGGTATGCTTTTTTGATCTCCTCCTGGCTCGCGTCGTCGTCGACGCCGAGAACGTCGTAGAGATCTTTGGTCTGCGGCATAGCGGCGAGCGGCGAATTCGGGTGAACCAGTCGATGGATGAGGGCCCTGGCCCAGCAAGGCACTTGGGGGGCGCTCATGGAGTCCTATGTCATAACAGAATTCATGCCATAGCGTTCAGTAAGACGAAATGACGGACCCTGATGTGTCATCCCGTCCGATTCAGAAGATTCTTGTCGCCAATCGCGGCGAGATTGCCGTTCGTGTCCTGCGCACCTGCCACGAGCAGGGGCTCGACACGGTCGCCGTGTACAGCACCCCGGACCGGGCAGCGCCCCACGTGCGCCGGGCCGACGAGGCCTACCACATCGGGCCCGCCGAGGCGAGCGAGTCGTACCTCGATCAGGGGGCGATCCTGGGGGTGGCAGACCGCAGCGGCGCCGACGCGATTCATCCCGGCTACGGCTTTCTGTCGGAAAACGCGTCGTTTGCCGAGGCCTGTGCCG
>CAYRPX010000428.1:0-2217 GCA_964426195.1 uncultured Salinivenus sp. | reverse complement strand
TCCGGCCGTCCTGGTAGGCATGGGCCAGCTTGGCGAGGAAGGCGAGCTGGCCGTCGCGGAACGAGAAGTCAGGGGCGGGGTCGAGGCCGGGGAGGTCGGCGGCGTCGATGTGTGGAACGGACATAGGGGAACTGTGAGACAACGGATGCTGCGGAGTACAACCAAGGCGACGGCCCCGGTCCAGATGCCAGATCCAACGTAGGGGCCAGACCCGGGAGGCGAAAGTCTCTTTTCTCCAACTTTGACGAAAGCTCAGAGGAGGTTTGGGAATTTCGTCCTCGGAGTCCAGAAATCTCATATTGTTGACAGGCACGCTCTACGAGCGTACATTATGTCCCGTTTTCAAAGTTACTCTTTCTCAGCAAACTGGCGCCATGGTTCGGTTTCTGCACACGGCGGACCTCCAGATCGGAAAGCCCTTCAATTGGGCCGGAGAACGTGCCCGGCGCTCCCTTCGAGAGGCGAGGGAAGAGTCCGTCACCCGGATCGGCAACGCGGCTAAAGAGCAGGAAGCAGACTTCGTACTGGCTTTGTTGAACGAAGGGGGAGCGAATCTCCGATTCAAGGCAAACCTGCGTGATTTCAGCCCGTGAGGAGAGGACCGTTCTTCAAACAGCTTCTCCCACGAAAAAATGAGCACGTCCGACGAGGCTCGCAAGGTCGAAAACTGGAGTGAATATACCGACGCCCTCGTCGATCGGGGTCGCCTGACGGTTTGGATCTCCGATAAAGCCATCCAGGACTGGAAGGCCGACCGTGAGCCTCAACAGGGAGCGCAGTGGATTTTTACCGACCGTGCGATCAAAACCTGCCTGCAGATCAAGATGGTCTACGGACTGGGACTTCGGGAAACCGAAGGATTCGCGGAGTCGCTTTTTGAGCTCATGGGACTGGAGGACCTGCCGGTTCCCGACTACACGACGCTGTCGAAGCGACAGGAAGATCTTGACATCGATCTTCCGACCTCTTCGAAGACTTCCCCAATACATTTGGTGATCGACTCTACTGGTTTGAAGGTCTACGGAGAAGGAGAATGGAAGCAGCGTATCCACGGAAAACAAAAGCGGCGCACGTGGCGGAAGCTCCATCTTGGAGTCGACAGCGACACGGGGGAAATAACCGCAGTGACGCTCACGGACAACACCTCCGGCGACGGCTCGCAGGTCGAGCCGCTGCTGGAGGAGACGCTTCCGGAAGGTTCGGAGGCAGAAGGCTCGGAGGCAGAAGGCTCGGGGACGGCACTCGGCAGGGTCGGAGCTGACGGAGCCTACGATACCTTCGACGTTTACGATATGATCAGCGACCATGGGGCCACCCCGGTAATTCCGCCGCAGAAAAACGCCAAGATCGCTGGGCACGGGAACTCGGGCGGTCCGCCTCTTCCGCGCGATGAGGCGATCCGATACATCCGCCAGCACGGGCGAAAAAAGTGGAAGCGAACCTCAGGGTATCATCGTCGGAGCCTTGCCGAAACGGCCATGTATCGGTTCAAAACGCTAATGGGGCGATTCGTGGAGGCTCGAACGTGGAAAAACGAGGAGGTCGAGGTGAGGCTCAAGGCGAAGGCCCTGAACCGAATGACCCGACTGGGCATGCCCGAAACGAGCTCAGTCGCTGTCTAGACGGTGGATCTCGAAACAGCCCCGCTCTGCCCGCACTGAAAATCTTCATTCAACAAGGCCCCCTCAACGTCCTCTCCCTGGGGCTAAAACGAAACGGGCTGGATGTTGCCCAGGAAGGCCCCGCCTTGCGATTTGAGGATACTTCTGAGGAAGAGTTGATGGAGATTCTGACGGACCTTCGCCCAAGCGCTCTCGACAATCCCCTAGAATTGGCCGGTCTCGTGAGTAACAAAAACCGGGAAAAGCATCATCGCTTCCTCCGGGAGAAGCTGCTTGCCGCGGATTATGCAAGTGCGGATCTGGATTTTGAAGGTGCTCGGGAGGCGCTCTCTGACTGGCGTTGAGGGGCTATGTCGAAGCCCGATGGCTCGACATCGAACCGGATGGGTCATTTTCGTTTGGATCATCGCTTCGGAGGCCGAGATAATATTCGCAGTCTCGGTTCGGCCAGCGATAGGTCTCCGTTCACCATCCACCAACCCCCACGCCCTCTCTCCCTTTCCCCCGCTCCCCTCAGTAGTGCCAGGGCACGTCGCTCCAATCCGGGTCGCGGCCTTCCAGGAACGCGTCGCGGCCCTCCTGCGCCTCGTCGGTC
>CAYRPX010000427.1:0-2238 GCA_964426195.1 uncultured Salinivenus sp. | reverse complement strand
GCCCACATCTCCGATCTCCACTTCGGGCGGATTGCGGCGTCCGGTGTCGTCGAGGCGCTAGTGTCGGAAATCAACGAGGGAGGCGTTGACCTCATCGCTTTGAGTGGCGATTTGACGCAACGGGCACGTCCCACCGAGTACGAGGCAGCCCGGGCGATGCTCGACGCCCTGGAGCCCCCTGCCCTCGTCGTCGCGGGCAACCACGACGTGTACCCCTGGTGGCGGCCCATTCGGCGGCTCTGGACGCCCCTGCGGCGGTACAAGCGCTACATCACCGACGACCTGGTCCCGACGTTTGACACCGACACGGTTGCCGTCCTGGGCCTCACCTCGGCCCACGGGGCGACGATCAAGAGCGGTCGCCTCGGCGCAGCCGACCGGACGGCCCTCGATGAATACTTCCGGGACGTTCCCCCAGACCGCTTCAAGGTGCTCGTGGTGCATCATCAGCTCCATCCCACTGCCATTGGGCCCATTAGTCCACACCCGGTGGCCCGGCAGGCTGAAGAAACCCTTGATGTGGCGACCGACGTGGGCGTGAACCTCATCCTCTGCGGGCACCTGCACGTCCCCGCCATCAAACCCCTCGAGATCATTCCGGGGAGTCCCCGAATCGTGATCGCGAGCGCCGGAACGACCACCAGCAACCGATATCGACACCCGACCGGGCCGGTCAACTTCTACAACGTCGTCACCGTCGAGCCGGAGGTCTTTTCCGTCGAGGAGCGGCGCTACGTGCCCGACGAGAGACACTTCGTCCGTGACGGCGTTACGCGTTTCGACCGCACTTCCTGATTTCGTCAATCCAGTTTGTCATGCACGGGCTTTTTCGGGAAGGACCGTAGTTTACTCCGTCCTTGGAATCGAGGTGGATCATGAATTCTTCTTTGTTGGATGGGGAAAGACCGTCTTTGCGCGAGTTTTCTGGCGACAAGCCCCCGGTGAACACGTGAAATCGACCTGTCGTTGCCCTATTCTGTGGAACGCCGGCTGCGCGGTCGGCCTGCGTCTTGTCCTGCTCATCGACCCGATTGTGCGCGTGCCGACGACCCAATCCCCTGAGACCGATAATGATCGAGTCCCTGCCCCCGCCGGCATTAGCCAGCTGCTCAGTGCCGAGCGCGTTCGAATTGGGCTGCCGGGTACAGAGAAAGAAGAGGTGATCGGTGCCCTCATCGACGTGCTCGAGGGGGACGACGCCATCAACAACTTGGAGGGGGTACGGAAGGCCATCTTTGAACGGGAGGAGAAAATGTCGACCGGCGTCGGAAAGGGACTCGGGCTTCCCCATGCCAAAACTCCTGCCGCCTCCGAAACCGTCGCTGCCTTTGCGACCACGGAAGAGCCCGTCGAGTTTGGGGCCGTCGACGACGTACCCGTGCGTCTACTTCTGTTGCTCGTGGGGCCGGAGGAGCACAAATCGCAACACATCAAGATTCTGGGTCGCATTTCCCGCCTCGTGAGCCGGGACGAGGTGCGGGAGCGCCTCATCGAGGCCGAAACGCCGGAGACTGTCCTTGAAACGATTCGGGAGGGCGAAATGGCTCTTCGCAGCTAACATGGATTACCGAGACTTTCTTGTGCATAATTGACCGATTCCGCCCGCAGAGAGAAGGCTCTCGTACAAACTTAGCGCCCTTCTGAAGAACGTTTTCCCCACTTCGAGCTTCCACAACCTCCGTTTCATCCTGTGAGCACTTCTTACCAGAATATCAGAGGCACCTTCGACATTCTGCCGGACGCCTATTCCGTCGGCGGGGGCACGCGGATTGCGAGCAGTGCGGAGTGGCGCCACATAGAAGCCACGGTCCGGGAGGTGATGCGACGCCACAACCTGGAGGAAATTCGCACACCGATTCTGGAACCGACAGAACTTGTGGCCCGGGGCGTCGGGGAGTCGACCGACATCGTACAGAAGGAGATGTTCGCCTTCGAACGGAGCGGCACCCAATACGTCCTCCGCCCGGAAATTACGGCCCCGGTCGTCCGGTCGTTTTTGCAGCACCACCTCGATCAGCGCGGCGGCGTCCAAAAGCTATTTTACATTGGTCCCTGCTTCCGCGCCGAAAAACCGCAGAAGGGCCGCTATCGGCAGTTCCACCAGTTCGGCATTGAAATCCTCGGCGCCGACGAGGCGCGGGCCGACGCCGAGACCATCGCCGTTCTGATGGCAATCTGCGAGGCGCTCGGGCTCTCCGACCTTCGTCTCCGCCTCAACACGCTGGGCACGCCGGAGCG
>CAYRPX010000426.1:0-2249 GCA_964426195.1 uncultured Salinivenus sp. | reverse complement strand
TCTCAACGGGGAGTAGGATCGCCCACGCACGGAATTTCGAAACGGGGAAGGCGGCAAGAAAGAGGTGGTTTGTCCGGCCAGAACAATCGATTCCGGACTCGCTCGGCAGGGCACCGACCGGGCCGTTGCCCTGTTTTTAGATATGTCCCCTACAACTCGTGTCGGGGTTTGGCATCGGGGCCTATCGGATAAGCTCTAAGCCTGGGAAGCAGACAGAGCGCGCAAGTCAGTTGTTCATGCGCATGCGATACTCTTCCTGCTGGGCTGGTACGATGTACTGGTCGAAGTACCAACTGCTCACTTCCTCTAGCGTGAAGTAGAGTCCCGTGCCCAGAGTCAGGATTACCAAGGAGACGAGGATGAGATTTCGCTGCTTGTGTACCGGGTCGATGGCACACTGATTCTGCCGGCGCCGGTACATGGCAATACCGCCCGCCGCCACCAGACCGGCCAATCCCCGGAGCAGCCACGCACCGAGGGCAGCCGATCCGTCGGGGTGGTAGAAGAAATCGGCAAATGAAATCGCCCAAATGCCCCCCACCATCCCCATCATAAACAGCACCATCGGAGCCACGCAGCAGATGATCCCGGTGATTCCCACCGCACCAGCCACTGACAAGGCCCATCTCCACAGGCGGGGTGACTCGTCCTGACCCGACGAGTGAGGGCGCTCGCTATTAGTCGTTGGGTCGGAGTTCATAACAGTAGTACTTCAGCGTGAAGGACAGGAGAACCGGGGGCCGTTTAATTTCCGCGACTCAATCCAGGTGACCTAATCTACGTGCCGCTCGGCGTGGTAGGAGGAGCGCACGAGCGGTCCGCTCTCTACGTGGTCGATGCCCTTTTCTTCGCCGGCCCCCTTGTACCACTCGAAGACCTCCGGCTCGACGAACTCCTCGATCGGGAGGTGCATGTCGGTGGGCTGGAGGTACTGCCCGATCGTCATCACGTCGACCCGGGCCTCGACGAGGTCGTCCATGAGCTCGAGCACCTCGTCTCGGGATTCGCCCAGCCCGACCATGATGCCGCTCTTGGTGCGAAGGCCCTGCTCCTTGCAACGGCGGAGGAGCTCGAGAGAGCGGTCGTAGTTGGCCTGCGGGCGGACCCGACGGTACAGGCGCGGAACGGTCTCTACGTTGTGGTTGAGGACTTCCGGCTCGGCGTCGATCACCAGCTGGAGGGCGTCCCAGTTGCCCCGGAAATCGGGAATCAGCACTTCGACCGTACAGCCCTCCTGCTTCTCGCGGATCTCGCGAATCGTCTCCGCGAAGATCGGCGCGCCGCCGTCCTCACGCTCATCCCGGTTGACGCTGGTCACCACCGCGTGGTTGAGGTCCATTTTCCGGACCGCCTCGCCCACGCGTCGCGGCTCGTCCCAGTCGAGATCTTCCGGCGGCCGGCCGGTCTTCACCGCGCAGAAGCCGCAGCTTCGCGTGCAGACGTCACCCAGGATCATGAAGGTCGCCGTGCCGGCCCCCCAGCACTCGCCCATGTTCGGACAGCGGGCGCTCTGGCAGACCGTGTGGAGGTCGTGCTCCTCCACGATGTCCGAGACCTTCGTGTACTCCTCGCCGTAGGGGAGCTTCGCCCGGAGCCACTCCGGTCGCCGGCCGGGTTCGTTCTTCGTGTCCGGCTCGTCGACGACCGGCAGCTCCATCATCCCCGGATCCCCGTCCCCCCCGGAACCCGGCGTATCGGGCTCGGCGGTCTTGAGGTCGATCTCACCGGGCCGGGAGCCACTTTCCTTCCTGGAGGTCTGGGCGTCTTCGGTAGGGGCGTCGGGCATAAAGCGGAATGGGAATCGGAAGCATGCGAGCCGCCGGTGTACACGGATCGCGCGTTGTGCCCCCAATTCTTGGAGGCGCCGGCGGCAAGACGTTATAAGAGGCCGGCCCGATGGGGCTACACGTCCCAGGTCAGAATGTCTTCCTCGGATTTTTCCTTCTCCTCCCACTCCTCGGCATCCTCCAAATCCTCGGTCGTCTCCACAATGTTGTAGCCCATGTCCTTCCACTGCCGGGAGAGATAGTCATTCCAGTCGTAGTAGTGGGCCCACTTCTCAGGGACCTCGTCGTCCGCGTAGATCGCCTCGACTGGACAGACCGGCACGCACGCGTTACAGTCGATGCACTCATCCGGATGGATGGCCAGAAAGTTGGGCCCCTCGTAGAAGCAGTCCACCGGACAGACCTCTACGCAGTCGGTGTACTTGCAGTTGATGCAGGGTTCGGCAACGACGTACGGCATGC
>CAYRPX010000425.1:0-2270 GCA_964426195.1 uncultured Salinivenus sp. | reverse complement strand
ATGACGACGACTCCGTACGGCAGCCATCCCCCGAGATACGTGAGCATGGGAATGTACAGGTATTTGGCGAGCGGCTTGGTAATCCACTCGAACCAGTCCCACCCGTAGTCCACCATGCCGTAGAGGGCCCGATCATAGCTGGCCAGCTTGTAATAGTCGACCGGGCCCGCGTAGAGATGAAACTCGTCGACGTGCGACTCGCCCCGGGGGCGCGGCATCTGGATGCGGCCGGTGAGATTTTTCACGTCCAGAGCACTGTTGGCCTGCGCCACTTTATCGCCCATGAGGGACGCCCCCCTCGCCCGTTCGGGATTGTCCGGCATCAGGGCCGCGGTGAAGTACTTGTTCTTCACCGCCATCCACGAGATCTCGCCGCTCAGACGCTTTTCGCTGTGGTCCTCACTCGACAGTGTAATGCTTTCGATGGTCCCGCCGTTACGGGCAAAAATGCCGCTGTACTGCAACTCCTGCTGGTCGTCCCCCCCTTCCGAGTACGGAACCCCGCCGTGCCACGCGAGGTCGTACCCCTCATCCGTGACAAAACTGGCCGGGTTCACCTGCTGAATCGAGAGCCCGAGGTCGTAGTCGTTCGGGTGGAACGTGTAGGTCTGGCGGAGGGCCCCGCGCCCTAAGGGCGCCTCGAACGTGAGGGAAACGGGCTCAGTGCCGACACGCACCGTGTCGGCGTCCGTATCGGCCTCGAAATAGAGCGATCGGGTGTCGACGCGGCGCCGGGTGGGCGTCGTAAACGACAGAGAGAGCGTGCCCCCGGCCGTTGTGTCTACAATCTGGACGGGGTCTTCCTGGTTGAACTGTTTGTACTCTTTGAGGGTGAAGCGCTGGATGGTGCCCCCCTTCGTGGACAGAACGGCCGTGTAAAGGGGCGACTCGACGACGATGTCGCGCTCCTCCCCCTCCAGGGCAGCGGCCGTCACTGAGTCCGACTCCGGAGGCTCCGGGAGCGTAGTCTGGTCCGGAGTTTCCTCGGTGCCTGCGGTCGGGGATGGGGTCGTGTCGGCCGGAGGCTCATCCGGGGCGGTCTCCGTCTCGCTCTCAGTCCCCGTGGTCGGTTGTTCGGTCTGCTCGGTGGTGTCGTCGGGAGCAGCGGCTTGTTGCTGCTGGGGCGGGGGACTGAACCAGAACATCCAGGCGAACATGATGACCGCGACGAGGATGGTCGCGATAATCACGTTGCGCTGATCTTCCGGCGCGGGCTGATTGCGAAGCGGAGAAGCCAAGGGTCGAAGAGAGGTTGGTGAATGCGAACACACACCGACCCTCGCAGGAGCATATGCCGGCTGAGTCCGTGCTCCGCCGGGTTACGGGATCGGCACAAAAACTATATACGGACCGGTGTCCCCAGCGTGCCGACGGGCATTTCAAAATCGGCGTAGGAATCACAGGGCGTTCGGCCCCATTCGGATGCTAGACTGTGCTCTTCTCCTCTATCCGATCGGCCACCCGTTGCATCGCCCGCGGCAGGTCGCGCTCGATGCAGGCGTCGGCCTGCTCGGGGGCGCCCCGGAAGAGAATCATGACGATGAGCGTGTCGGGGCGACATACGAAAGGGTCTACCAGGGTGTATTGATGCACCCGGTAGACCTCTCGAAGGAGCCGCCGGATCCGATTGCGTTGCACGCCGCTCTCGGCACGGGAGCCGGGGGCAAACCCGACCTGAAGGGGGACGTCGTGTCCGAGGGCACTCCGGTCTACAACCCGGTAGAGCAGTCGCACGCAGCCGACGGCCACCGTTTTCACATCGTCACGGCTCCGGTCGAAGAGCGACCGGAGGAGGCGCCGACGCTTCAGCCGGTACGACGGGGGGAAGGTGAGGCGCCGCTGCTCGATACGGGGAGAAACGTCGGACACAGGGCGGGCCAGTTACACGGGCTTGCCGGAATCCTCATCGCTCACCGAGAGCTTCTCGCGACCCTTCTTGCGGCGCCGCTTGATGATCTCTCGGCCTTCTTTCGTTTTCATGCGCTCCAGGAAGCCGTGCTTCTTCTTGCGTTTCTTCTTGCTAGGCTGGTAGGTGCGCTTCGGCATAACAACTGTGCGCTCGGTACGTGAAAGAGTTGCTTCGACACAGTACAACGACGGGGACAGTCCCTTGTTTTCCCAGCGTCCGACAAAGACACCGTCAAATCGGAGTGGCCCCTCCGGTTCATGTCCGGAACCGATGCTCAATCTTTGCATTGAGCACAGATGCAAATTTGAAGCGGGAGTAGCTCAGTGGCAGAGCATCAGCTTCCCAAGCTGAAGGTCGCGGG
>CAYRPX010000424.1:0-2274 GCA_964426195.1 uncultured Salinivenus sp. | reverse complement strand
CCCAGCGTCTCGCTGACGGCCCGCGTGAAGGCCACCACGTCGTGCTTCGTCTCCTTCTCGATCTCTTTGATGCGGTCGACGTCGAAGTCGGCCTCGTCGTAGAGCGTCTCGACGTCCTCGGGCGGGATGGCCCCGATCTCGCTCCAGGCGGCGCAGGCGGCCAGCTCCACGTCGAGCCAGGATTGGAATTTTTGCTCCTCACTCCAGAGGTCCCCCATCGGGGGGCGGGTATAGCGGTCAATCATCCGGTCTTGAAAGCTAGGATTGGGGCGTCGCGGAGACAGCGATAGTGTATTCGTCCGAAAAGATAAGCGCATGGCCGTGGCGAATGCCAGCGCCTCCGGTTCCTCCCCCAAAATCCTCACGCAAATTATGATGGGGCGGGTCCCCTCCGCAGCAACTGAACGGAAAGCCCCCTCGCCGCGGAGACGAAAAGCAGAACGACGACTGAGGCGAGCAACGACACGGGCGAAGAAGCCCGACAGCTGTTTAACACATTCACGCATCGGCTCCACAGGTCGCTGCTGTTATCCATGCTCCCACGCGTGGGGAGCCCGAAGAAGGGCGTCGGACTACAGCCCTCTTCTCGCCATAGAGAGCACACCATCTTCGGAAACCGACGGAATCTCGTCGTCCCCTACCGCAATACATTTCCTTCTGTGATCCGATTTTAAATTTAATATTTGGTTAACGTTTTACGCAAAAAGTGTGATGCGTGTGTATTTTTTGACACTCTTACGCATTTGGCCTATTACGTTAAGTAGCATTTTGAAGATTTGTATTCTTATTACCCGGCTCATGTCGGGTAGAAAATTCGTTTCCACATGCGAACTGATTAGGGGCCTCCCCTTCGACACCACTCTTTTCACTACTCAATCTCTTCGCGCTATGCACACTCGACACAGAATTCTTGGCACCCTCGCTCTCTTTTTGGGACTCCTTCTGACCTTTGTCTCACTCTCTCCGACCTCAGCCTTCGCCCAACGTACCTCCGAGGAGAACAAAACCCCTGAGGAAACTACGGTCGGCGACTCGCGCACGGCTGTGTTGGGGGAGGCCACCACGAAGTCCCAGCACACGCCCGCCACGACGATTGAGAATTCAGGCGGCGACGTCATCCTGCAAACGAGTGACGGCGGCAGCCTCCTCGCGCCAAGCCTCGGTGGAGCCATTCCGGCCGAAGGCGCTGGCGGACGGATGATGTGGTACGCCAACAAGAGGGCCTTCCGGGCCGGGGAGGCCGGCGCCTTCTCCGATGGTGAGAACGTCTGGGATGACGAGAATGTTGGTGCTCTCTCAGTCGCATTTGGGGGAGACACCGAGGCCAGCGGCGACCGCTCCGTCGCGATGGGTGCAAGTACCACGGCAACCAATCTGCAGTCCACGGCGATGGGACAGCTCACAACTGCCAGCGGTCAGGCTGCCACGGCGATGGGACGGAATACGGAAGCCAGTGGCTTCAACGCCACGACGATGGGTCGCCAGACCGTCGCCAGCGGTGACGAGGCCGTCGCGATGGGAGAAGAGACACAGGCCACTGGAAATGATGCCGTGGCAGCGGGATTTAAATCGAGAGCCGGAGATGCAAGATCGGTGGCAATGGGCTTTGATGTCGTCACCGATAATGCCAACAGTGCTGTCTTCGGGCAGTGCAACACTGGTGATCTCGTCGGGGGCGACGACGTGTTAGAGATCGGGAACGGCCCCATCACTGACGGCGAGTGCGAGAGCGGAAATTTCAGTAACGCCCTCAGATTGGAAAGGAGCGGCAACATGACGATCGCCGGCACTCTCACCGAAAACTCCGACCGCCGGCTTAAGACCGACATTGAGCCGTTCGGCAAAGACGTCCTGAAGTCTCTGCAGGAGATCCGCCCGGTGCGCTTCCAATTCAAGGACGAACGCACTCACCCCAGTGGCCAGCAGATCGGCCTAATCGCCCAGGAGGTGCAGAAGGAGTTTCCCGAATTGGTCAGTGAAGGGGACGACGGAATGCTGTCGCTATCCTACACCAAGTTCTCGGCCGTTCTCCTGAAAGGTCTTCAGGAGCAGCAGACCACCATCGACCAGCAAGAGGAGCGAATCGCCACGCTGGAGGCGGAGAACGAAGAGATCAAAGAGCGCCTCGCGGCCCTCGAAGCGGAAGAGACCACACCGGCGGCCGCAGGCCTGATGGGATCGTGGGGACTGGCGCTTCTGCTTGGCCTCGGCGGCCTGGCGGGCGGTGTTCTGTGGCGGCGCCGTTTGTAGCACCGGCACCTCTCCTGCCCGCTT
>CAYRPX010000423.1:0-2282 GCA_964426195.1 uncultured Salinivenus sp. | reverse complement strand
GGCTTCCTGCTCCCGGATTTCCCCCTCGGCCTCTTCGATGCTCTGGACCATCGTGTCGAATTGGGCGCCGAGGGCCGCAATCTCGGAGGGGCCGCCGGGACTCGACTGAAGAGCGCGGCTCCCTTCTTCGACCTCCGTCATATCCTCGCGGAGCCGCTCAAGAGGCTCGCCAATGGTCACTCGATGCCCCCACAGGACAAGTCCCGAGATCAGCACGACTGTAATCAAAAACACAATTGCTGCCGTCCATCGGAGAGAGGCGACTGCCTGGTCGATGTCTCCCGCCCTGCGGACAACGTGAAGGAGACCGGCACTCTGACCCGTGGGGGTAGAGAGAGGAACGAAGTATGAGTACACTTCTTGCCCCCCCAGCTGGTCGTAATTTCCCTGCTGGGCCCCCTCCTCCGCAATGTCAGAAAGACGGGCGGGGTCCGTCGTCAGTTCGTCCGCTCCGATGGCGGCGGTGAGCGTGCCCTCCTCATCGTAGAGATATGCGCCGTACACGCGATTGAAGTCGAAGGCGGACCGCAGGGCCTCCAGGACAGCTCCCTCTCGGTCCCGCTGAAGAGCCCGGCTGATTGGGGTCTCCAAAGAGCGGGCGACCAGTTCAACGTCTTCCTCCATCCGACTTTCTGTATAACGCTCAAATGCGGAGAGGACCGCGGTAACTGTCACGCCCATCGACCCGGCCAGAGGAAGCACGACAATCAGAACAAGAGTAAGGCGTAGGCTAAGCCGACGGGGAACCCAGGAAGGGAGCGACATGGGAGGACGTTTGTCTTCAACAAGGGCGGTAGCCCATGCCCCTGCCTGCGTAGAGTTCCCTCCCTGTGCCGTGTCATCGCCCTACATGTGTCATCTTGATACAGTGTTCTCCGAAAAAGTGGTTGGGTTCAAAAACCGGTCTCTCGAAGAAGATTTTCCGCGTAAATATATGGGGGACATTAGTTTAAATCATGCAGTTGTCCCCAGTTATCACTCTTCTCTGAAGTCTGGAATGACTTCTGCAGGTAAAAGAAGGCACAAGAGCGTTCCGTTTGCGAGAACCTGCAGATGCGCTTCGGACCTGTCGTCACTGCCTTTTTCGGCTATCCGCTCAACTACCTATGATTCGCTCCCTCCTTCAGCGCGCGGGGCTTTTGGCCCTTGTCGCGAGCCTGATCGTCCCTGCGGCCCTTGCCCAGAACCAGCAGCCAGAGCAGCCTGCTCCAGAGGTTGAGCTCTCCGACGAGGAGGTTCAAATGGTCGCTGAACTTGCAGTCGATATTGGAGACGTTCGGTCAGAGTATCGAAGTCGTCTCCAGGACGCAGGGGCCTCCGAAGATGCGCGGGCCCTGCAGGAAGAGATGCAAAACGAAATTACCCAAATCATCGAAGACTTCGATGGACTCACCCCTGAGCGATACGACAACATCATGCGCGCTGCTCAGGCCGACGACGAGCTTAAGCAGCGAATTCTGACCGAGGTAGAAAAGGAGCAAGAAAGGCGGAAGGAGTCTGAAGAGTAGTCCCCCCCGCGAGGTCAGGAAACCGGGCAGTTCTGGAACGCCTTGGGACTGCCTGGTTCCTGACCCTTGTTTTAATCACTCATCCTAAACTCGATAATTCTGCTTCCACAACCGACAGTAAGTTCTTTTATGAGTTACCTGAAATCCCTAAATCCACTGCAAGGCCGATTCTTCTCCGTCATGCTCGCCAGCCTCGCGCTTGGCGCCTTTGTGCTTGCCGGCTGCGACTCGGCAGGTCCCTCCTCCGATGGAAGCCAGGTCGACGTTGGCTTTGGGAGCACGTCGTCCTCCTCGACCGCCTCGACCAGCACCTTCGCGAAAGCGGACGGTCCGCTGGTGGTGACGGGCGGGAATGACACGCTGGAGATCGACGACATTCGGTTCATCGTCTCCGAGGTGGAACTCGAGGGCGACGCGGACAGCGCGGAGTTTGAGACGGAAAAACCCGTTCTTACGGATCTTCCCCTCGGCTCGTCCGAGGTGGTGTCGGTCGCGCAAGGCCGAGTTCCGCCAGGCGTCTACAACGAATTTGAGTTCGAGGTGGAGGACGCAGATCTCGATGACGATGAGGATGAAGAGGAGCTCCAGCAGCTCCGGGACGACATCGAAGACGCTGGATTCACCGACTGGCCGGGCGAAGCGAGCATGGTCGTGGTCGGGAGCTTTACACCCGACGGTGGAGAGGCCCAGCCGTTTGAGACCTATTTCGATGCGGAAATCGAGGTCGAGATCGAAATGGAAGGCCGCTCCTTTGAGGTCGGTGGAGACGACCCG
>CAYRPX010000422.1:0-2282 GCA_964426195.1 uncultured Salinivenus sp. | reverse complement strand
TCTGGTTGAGGTGATGGATGACGCCCTTCGCGATCGGCGTGATCGCGTCCTCGACGGTACAGGCGATGCCCGCGTCGGTGAACGTAGACACCGCGGTGGCCCCGTGCTCCTGCATCCGGCGCACGTCGCGCATCAGAGAGGCGCCCGTCAGCTTGGCGGCCCCCACGCGCAGCCCCTTCTCGGCGAGCCCCTCCACGACCCGACAGGCCGCTTCCGTCTTGCCGGTGTCCATGGCCGTGCCGCTCACCGCCACCAGAGGAACGGACGTCTCGAGCCGATGGACCATCTCCAACGCATCCTCCTGAATCCGAGCGTGCAGCCACTGGTCATCCCGCTTCGCCACCACGGCCCCAAGCACCTCTACCGGCAGGGCGGGACCGAGGTTGGGGTGGGCCGCGGTGCACTCGCCGATCAGACCGCCCAGATTGAGCACGTTCAGCGTATCGCCGGGGCTGATGTGACGCGGAACGCGTCCACTGTATCCCTTTAGCGCCTGTCGTCCCCCAAGGGTCCCCACGAGCACATCTCCCTCGCGGATGTGACGAAAGACCCCATCGCTGCATTCGACCTCGTCGTACTGGTCCTTCTCGTCGAGCGCTCGCACCACGATCGCGTAGCCGTGCTGGGCCACGACGTATGGCGAGAGCGTAACGGGAGACTCGATGTCGCAGTGTGCCGTGCTCGACGCAATCTTGTCCACGGGACACGTCTGAAAGGCGTCGTCGGTCATGGTTTTCGTGTAGGGAGTTTGGGAGTGGGGGGTGGGAGTAGAGAGTATGGGGGTGAAGAGTATGGGGGTGAAGAGTATGGGAAGAGCGGGGGAGTGCGAAGGCCTCGTTGTCTTCCGCTTTTCAGCAACGCCGGGAGCACTACGTCGTCTCGGGGTCGGGAAGCGGGTCCTCGCTCTCCTCGGAGGATCCGTTGGTTCGAGCCTTTTTGGCGAGCAGAGACGGCACGGCCGCGAGGGTCGTGTAGCCCTCCGCGTCCCGGCCGTCCCACAGCGCATTCTCCTCCCCGTAGGTGGCCGTCCCGGCGTCGAACATTGAATGGGGACTGTTTACTCCCTGCACCTTTGCGCTGCCCTTGTACAGCTTGACAGTCACGGTGCCGGATACGACGTCCTGGCTGTGATCGAGAAACGCCTCTACGTCCCGCATCACCGGGTCGAAGTATTGTCCTTCGTGGAGCAACCGGCCGTAAAAGTCGCCGAGCTTCTCCTTCTGAACCTGCTGCCACTTTGTAAGCACGACCTTTTCGAGTTCGCGGTGGGCCGTAACTAAGATTTGGGCGGCGGGCGCCTCAAAACCAATTCGGCCCTTAATGCCGAGAATGGTATCCCCGACGTGGAGGTCTCGCCCTACGCCGTGCGCGCCGCCGAGTTCGTTGAGTTCCTCGACGAGCTCGACGTCCGGCAGCGCCTCGCCGTCGAGGGCGACGGGAAGCCCGTCCGTAAACGCAAGGGTAAGGGTCTGAGGGGTGTCCGGCGCGTCGGAGGGAGCAACCGTGTCCGGATAAGCGTCCTCCGGCAAGGGCTCTTGGGCTGTCAGTGTTTCCTGTCCCCCGATGGTGGTGCCCCACAGCCCCCGATTGATCGAGTAGTCCGTCGTGTCGTCCGGCACGGAAAATCCGCGTTCCTCAAGGAACGCCGTCGATTCCGCCCGGCTCAGACCGAGGTCGCGGATGGGGGCAATTACGTCGAGCTCCTCGTCGGCGAGCGTCAGCGCCACGTCGAACCGCACCTGGTCGTTGCCGGCGCCCGTGGAGCCGTGCGCAACCGTCGAGGCCCCTACCTCCTCTGCCACCCTGGCCACCGCCTGCGCCTGCACGATGCGCTCCGGCCCCACACACAGCGGGTAGACGCCCCCCTTCAGAACGTTACCCTTAATCAGGTACGCAAGGTGGTCCTCATAGAGCCCCGCCCGTCCGTCCACAAGGTGGTGAGCATCGGCCCCGAGACTGTTTGCTCGGGCCTCGATGGCCGCACGGTCGTCATCGGTGAGGCCGCCGGTGTCCACCGTGACGGTGTGAACCGGGGCGTCGTACGTTTCCTGAAGGTAGGGAACACAGAAGGAGGTGTCGAGCCCTCCACTGAAGGCGAGAACAATGGACATCGAATCGAGCAATGAGGCAACAAACACGAAAAAGGCGCCGGTTCAGGGGAACCAGCGCCTTTCGAAAAAAGCAGCTGTGCTGCGTCAAATGTCAGGGACTCCTCCGATCATCTGACGCCTGGAACGCCGGTTCCAACGGTGGATGTATGCGATCGTCGCACACGTCGAGCC
>CAYRPX010000421.1:0-2300 GCA_964426195.1 uncultured Salinivenus sp. | reverse complement strand
TCAGATCCATCACCTTAATCCCAGTCTCCAGGACCTCCTGCGAGCCGGCAAGGTCATCAAACTGGGGGGGATCCTGGTGGATGGGGCGCTGCTCGTCGACGTCCGGTTCGGGCAGGCCGTCGATCGGCTGGCCGACCACGTTAAAGAGACGGCCCCGGATTTCTTCTCCGATGGGCACAGTGATCGGCTGTTGCGTCGCAATGATCTCCTGGTCGCGCTGCAGGCCGTCGGTCGAGTCCATGGCGATGGCCCGGACGCGCCGCTCCCCAAGGTGCTGCTGCACCTCCAGGACCAAGTCTTTTCCCTGCTCGCGCTCGATCCGGAGGGCGCTCAGAATGTCTGGCACGCCGTCCGAGGGAAATTGGGCGTCTACGACGGGACCAAGAACCTCGACGATTTTACCCTTAACTTCGTTGCTACCTACTTCCATGAAGAGAGGTCGATTGTTCGATGAGAGGACGCTGCCAGGCGCTCCGAGCTGCGGCGACCGCAGTTGACGTAGGACCACCGCCGGCTACAACATTCACACGTCTCGGAACGTAACGAGGACCAATGGAAAATGCGCATGCCACGGATGAGAATTTCACGGTCCCACCGCAAAGAATCCAGGAATTTCAGGCATTGATTGATTCGTTTTGCGACGCGGGATTTGATAAGTTTATCGTACCCGAGCGTTCCGGTGTGTCGCACAGCTCGGCTTCGGGCAGTGCACGTGCCTCGATCGTGACGGGTCTCTGTTTTTGCCTCCACAACGCCGACCTGTCGGGGAATTTTCGTTACGGTTCGTGTGGTCCGGTGACCATCCGTCTCCTTTCTTCTGGGGGCGCGACCAGGTTCTCTTTTGAATCGATTCAGCCGATAGATCGCACCCATGCCCACTCCTGCCGTTGACCGCGACGCGCTCGTCGATCTTTTGGACGAGAACGCGGACCTCATCGCGACGATCATCGACTCTTTCCTTGACGACTGTCCGGACTACATGGACGCCATTCGCAACGCCGTTGAGAAAGGCGACGCTGAGGCGTTGAAACGGGAGGCCCATGGTCTGAAGGGGGCCACAGGGAGTCTCCGAGCCCAGCCCGCAAGTGAATTGGCTCAGGAGCTCGAAGAGATCGGCCGTTCGGGCGACTTCACGGAGGCGGAAGCCGCCCTGAAGTCGCTAGAGTCCGAGATCGATCGCCTCACTGAAGACCTCCGGGCCGTCCGAAGCGAGTATCAAGGCAGATCTGCCGACGACGAGTAGTCGCTATCTCCCCGGCGATGGGCGCTACGGGTCCGGGTGCGAGCCGTCAAAATGGTCGAAGCCCCCGGGCTTCAATGGGACGTTTTCGCCGTCGGCGCGCTGGATCGTGACAGGATGCTCGGCGTCTTCGGGGTCTACGATTTCGCCCACCACGCTGTAGGTTTGAGGGTCGAGGGCGTCGAGGTCCTCTTCCGGCATCGTGAATACCAGCTCATAATCCTCGCCGCCGAAGAGGGCGTAGACGGTTACGTCCTCCCCGAATTCCGTGGCCGTGTTGCGCGTCTCCGGATCGATGGGGAGGGCCGGCTCGTAGAGCTGCGCGCCCGCATCGCTGGCCTCGCAGATGTGGTGCACCTCGGCAGCGAGCCCGTCCGAGATGTCGATGAGGGCCTGCGGCTGCGCCCCGGCGTCCGCCCATTCGCGAATCGTTTTGAGCTGGGCCGGCGGGGCGAGGTGGCGTCGAATGACGTAGGAAAAAGGATCAAGATTGGGCTCGAAGTCGTCCTCCTCCTCCTGAAGACGCTGGCGGTTGCGCAGCAGTACCTTCAGGCCCGCATACGAGGCTCCGATGTCGCCTGTGACGCACACCTTGTCGCCCTCCTCTGCACCGTCCCGGTACACAACGTCGTCCTCGTCCGCCGCTCCTACGACCGAGATTGAGAGCGACAGGCCGTGGGACGCGTTTGTATCGCCCCCCACAATGTGCATGTCGTAGGCGTTGCAGGCTTGTTTGAGCCCCTCATAGATCGTGGTCACCATCTCGACGGAGATGTTCTGTGGAATGCCGATCGAGACGGTGGCATAGCGCGGGGAGGCGTTCATTGCCACGACGTCGCTCACGTTCACCGAGAGGGCCTTGAACCCGAGGTGCTCCAGGGGCATGAACGCGCGGTCGAAGTGCACGCCCTCCACGAGCGTATCCGTCGTGAGCACGTGCACGCGGTCCTCCTCGGTGCGGTACACGGCCGCATCGTCGGCAATGCCCGACACGATGGCGTCGTCCTCGGGCTCGCCGAGCGTGTCGCGCATAAGGGCAATGAGGCCAAACTCGCCGATC
>CAYRPX010000420.1:0-2305 GCA_964426195.1 uncultured Salinivenus sp. | reverse complement strand
AGACGGTGAAAGACGCCATCGACGCCGCGAACGACGCCCCCTTCCCCGACGACGAGGAAATCTACGACGACCTCTACACGCAGGAGGAGTATCCTTTCATTGCGTGACAATAGCGATTGATGAATGTCGATTTTCGAATTGAGGAATCCGTTGGAAAATCGGCATACAGGAGATATTCGACATTCGAAACTCGAAATTCGAAATTGACAACTTATGGCTACGCTGCAATTCCGCGAGGCGCTCCGGGAAGCGATGACCGAAGAGATGGAACGCGACGACGACATCTTCCTCATTGGGGAAGAGGTAGCGGAGTACGACGGCGCCTACAAGGTAAGCAAAGGAATGCTCGACCACTTCGGGCACGATCGGGTCATCGACACGCCCATCAGCGAGCTCGGCTTTGCAGGGCTCGGCATCGGGGCGGCGATGAACGGCCTCCGGCCCATCGTCGAGTTCATGACGTTCAACTTCTCGTTCGTGGCGTTCGACCAGGTCGTCAACAACGCTCCGAACGTCCGCTACATGTCGGGGGGGCAGTTCGACCTTCCCATCGTCTTTCGGGGCCCTAACGGCGCGGCCGGCCAGCTCGGCGCCACCCACTCCAATTCCACCGAGGCCCTCTACTCGAATTTTCCGGGCCTGAAGGTGGTGTCGCCCTCGATTCCCGACGACGGGAAGGGCCTTCTCAAGAGTGCCATCCGGGACGACGATCCGGTCGTCTTTCTCGAAAGCGAGCTCATGTACGGCATGCAGCGAGAGGTCAGTGAGGAGAACGACTACACGATTCCACTCGGCGAAGCTCGGGTGGCCCGGGAGGGCGATGACGTGACGATCGTGGCCCACAGCAAGAGCTACCATATTGCGATGGACGCCGCCGAGGAGCTTGAAGAGCAGGGCTACGAGGCGGAAGTTATCGATCCCCGTACCATCAAACCGCTCGACATCGAGACGATTGTGAAGTCGGTGATCAAGACGAACCGCTGCGTCGTCATCGATGAGAGCAACCCCTTCGCCAGTGTGGCCTCCGAGGTGACCCAGCAGATTCAGGACCGGGCATTTGACTATCTCGACGCTCCCATCCTGCGCGTCACCGCTCCCGATACCCCGGCCCCCTACGCACCCAATCTCATGGACGAGTACATGCCGGGCGTTGACGAAACCGTCGACAAGTGCCTCCGCGTCCTCTACGCAAAATGACGAAGTTCGAGTGGCGAATTTCGAGTTGGAAGTTCGGCACTCCCGTCCCCTCACATTCGACATTCGCACTTCGAAACTCGACATTGATCTATGGCGATTCCGATCGAAATGCCCAAGCTGAGCGACACCATGGAGGAGGGCGTCCTCTCCGAATGGCTTGTGGAAGAGGGCGAGGAAGTCTCCTCGGGCGACGTGCTCGCGCAGGTGGAGACCGATAAGGCCACGATGGACCTGGAGGCTTTTGACGACGGGGTGTTGCTCAAGCAGGTGATCGAGGAAGGGGACGCCGTGCCCATCGGGGAACTCATTGCTGTCATCGGGGAGGCGGGAGAGGACATTTCCGAACTTCTCGAGGGCGCGGGCGGTGACGGAGCCGCGACGGCGGAGCCAGAACCTGAACCAGAGACGGAAGAACCGTCCGAACCGGTGCCCGAGCCCGAGGTCGAGGCAGAGCCGACCCCCGAGCCTGGCGGTGACGGACAACTGCGAGAACGCACCCCCGAGCCGGTGCCTGCGGAGACCGATGCCGAGGGACGCCGTATCAAGGCCTCTCCGCTTGCGCGCCGCATTGCCCAGGATCACGACGTGAAGCTGGCGCAGGTTGAGGGGTCAGGGCCCGAGGGGCGCATCGTGCGCCGCGACGTTGAAGCGTACATCGAAGAGCGTGAGGCCGCTCCCGAACCGGAGCCGACGCCGAAGCCAGAACCGGCCGTTGCGGAGGAACCTGCCTACACGACGCCGGAGGAAGAGGCCGCGTACGAAACCGAAGACATCTCGCAGATGCGGAAGACGATCGCCCGTCGCCTCGCCGAGAGCAAGTACTCAGCCCCCCACTACTACCTCACGGTCGACATCGATGTGGAGAAGGCCGTAGCGCTGCGCGCGGACCTCAACGAGCTGGCGGAGGAGCAAGGGCGCACGCGGATTTCCTTCAACGACCTCATCACGAAGGCCTGCGCCCTCTCGCTGCACGACCACCCATACGTCAACGCCGCGTACCGCCCCGACGAGGGCGAAATTCACAAGCACAACCGCGTGCACATCGGCATCGCCGTGGCCATCGACGAGGGGCTCATTACGCCCGTCATTCAGGACGCGGACCGGAAGG
>CAYRPX010000419.1:0-2320 GCA_964426195.1 uncultured Salinivenus sp. | reverse complement strand
ACCATCGCTCCTTCGGATACGTAACCCCGTACCATCGCGTCGCCTTCGACGTGGACGCCTCGACCAACTCCTCCAGGTGGGGGTAGCAGCAGAAGACCCGGTCGAGCGTCACGAGGTCGGCCTCAGGGAGGTCGGGGGCCAGTTCGACGAAATCGCCGTACTCGAACGAGGTCCGATCCTCAACCCCGCGGCGTCGTGCTTCCTGCTTGGCCACCGTCAGATACGCGGGCGACGCCTCCACCAGGGTGGACGCAGACACGCCCGCCTCCAGCAGCTCCAAGGGGATCATGCCGACCCCGCCCCCCACGTCCAGCAGCGTTCGATCCTGGAGGTCGAGCGTCGTGAGGGCGTCGATGAGGAGGCGGGTCGATTTGTTCGGCGACCCGCTCTTGCGGTATTTCCGAAGCTCGTTCTGGGCCTTCTCGCGGGTGAACAGGTCGCCGGCATCTTCACAGTGCGAACAACAACTCATCGGACGGTCCGGGAGGATTGGTGAGCAGAGGGTTCGTCGGTGGGCGTGTCGGCGGTCGGCCGGGCGAGAGCAATGGTGTACAGCCCCCCGAGCGCTGATTCACGGGGGCCGCCGACCTCGAGGCCAGTGCCCTTCAGAAGGGGAGAAAGGGATCGATTGAGGTCGGAAAAAAGGAATCGGGCCACTGGGTTCAGCGCGCGTCGAAGCAGCGACGGCTCCGTGCCCTCGGGGACGAACTTGTCGTAGATCGAGACGCGCCCGTCGGGGACGAGCACCCGGGCCGTTTCGGCGGCCACAGCCTCCGGGTCCGGCACCACTGACAGGATCAGGTGCAGTAGCACAGCGTCAAAGATGTCGTCCTCGAACGGAAGCGCCTGGGCGTCGCCGACGCGAGCATCCACGTCCATGCCGAGGCGCTCGGCCCGTCTCCGGGTGCGTCGCACCATCGCCGGGGCCGCGTCGATGGCCGTGACTTGCACGTCGTTCGGAAGGTAGTTCAGATCCGAGCCTGTCCCGGCCCCGAGAACCAGGATGCGCTCGCCCGGTTGGAGATCAAGTCGGTCGATGGCGCGCTTTCGCCCCTGCTCCAGGGGTCGGGCCACCGCGTCGTAGATCGGCGCGTAGAGCTGGTATCGGGTCCGGTTCCACCACTGAGTCCAGGAGAGATCGGTGGTCGAGGAGCCTTCTGCTGCTTGCGTTTGAGACATAGTCTGAAGAGCGGGATTCAGAAGAGAGGAAATTGCGTTTCGTGCTTTCCCGAATCGTTCCGGAGAACCGAAATGCAGGGTCGATTTGAGACTTGGGGCTCAGTCGTTTTGTGGTGGAACCTCACCGGTGGCGGCCGCTCTCCAACTGACCGAGGGTTGGCGGGATCAATCAGCTGGGCAAGGGGCCGGCGAAGGGAGGGAAAAACCAGAGTACAGTGAGGACGAGACGGAGAAGAAACACCCACATGGCACGCATGGATGGACTGAGGGAAAACCGAGAAAGAACGCAGAACGAGATCGTCTGCTGAATCGAGAATCCATTTCGGAAAACGGACAGACCAGATTGAACACGGTCCGTCCAGGTCGGCCGAGCGAAGCGAGGTGCACTCCACTGTCGTCGGCTGCATCGACTTTCGACGGAGCGGCCCGGCCAGGGCGCGTCTACACCAGTGTTCTGGGAGGTGCCGCACCGCCCGCGGGGACGGTGCAGTCAGCGGAAGAATCTCCACCCGATGCCGACGGTCCCCCACGGGCCGACGGGTGCGGACTCGAAGGTATCGCCCGCAACGTGCACCTCATCGGCGTTCAGGGTGTAGGAGACCCCCACCACTGGGCTCAGGTAGAGGTTGCCGAGACCTGGATACCAAGTGTACCCGCCGCGTAGACCAACGGAATACCGGGTGTGGCGCTCGCTCCTCCCGCTGGCGTCGTGCGTCAGGTCGAGCCGGACAACGCCTACTTCCGGCCCCGCGTAGACGCCGCCGGGCCCGTTGCCAAAGAGGCGCTCGGCGTGAAGCTCCACGCCCCGCGGCGAGGCCGCAAAGCCATCGTTCCCGTGGAGGGACTCGGGAATCTCAAGCCCGAAGGCCTCGATTTCGTACTTCCAGTCGCCCGCCTGAAGCCCGACGTGCCCGCCCGCCCCGCCGAAGGCGTAGGCGAGGGGCTCGACCTCAAGGTCGACGTGCCGGACCGTTTGCTGGGCGGGCGCCGGCTCCACCGATGCGACGAGAAGAATGACCGTGAAAAGGGACGCAAGCGTTCTCATGGCAGAACAGGATGGTAAATTTGCGAGAGCAAACAGGGATGCAGACTGGGACTACAAGGCGCGTTCGTCTGGCGTCTCAGTCTCCAGGGATTCCGA
>CAYRPX010000418.1:0-2337 GCA_964426195.1 uncultured Salinivenus sp. | reverse complement strand
ACGGTCGTCGTCGAAGGCAACCACTACTTTCCGCCTGAGTCGCTGAACGAGAACTACTTCAAGAAAAGCGACCATCGCACCACCTGCCCGTGGAAGGGACAGGCTCACTACTACGACCTGGTGGAGAACGGCACCCGCGCAGAGAACGCCGCCTGGTACTACCCGGATCCCTCCGACGCTGCGTCCAAGATTGAGGACCACGTGGCCTTCTACCCCAGCCACGTCGAGGTCACCGAGTAGACACAATGAAAACGCCGGAGCCTCGGACACATTCGACGGCCTGGCACTACGACGTTTCTCGCGGAGAAGACCCATCTCCCAACCACTCGTTCTCGTCAACCCCGAAGTTTCCCGTCTATGTCCCCTACCGCCACCACGTCGGACAAAACAGACCTCTACACGGACGCCCGCCGCCGGATCGACGCGCTCCTCGACGAACAAACCGACTGGATCGCGGCGATGGCCACAGTGGCGTGCGAGCTTTACCACTCCTTCAGCTACTACGACTGGACGGGCTTCTACCGGGCCGTGGGCGATCGTGAGCTGCTCGTGGGGCCCTACCAGGGCCCGCACGGCTGTCTCCACATCGACTTTGACCGGGGCGTCTGCGGCGCGGCGGCCCGCACCCGAGAGTCCCAACTCTGGCCCGACGTGTCCGAGGCGCCGGATCACATTGCGTGCCAGTCCTCCACCCAGTCGGAGATCGTCGTGCCGGTCCTCACGCCCGACGAGGAGCTTCTGGCCGTACTCGACGTCGACTCTGATGCCCTCGGCGCGTTCGACCCGACCGACCAGGAGCACCTGGAGGCGCTGTGTGAGAGGCTGGGCGAGCAGTTCCGCGCCCCGAAGATCCGGTAGTCCCCAGGCACGAGTGCCTTCTTCCCCCCTCCATCCCTCCGCGCCCTCCAATAGTGCGCTTGGGCCCGCCGCACGTGTCTCGTTTCTCGTAATCGTCCTGCTTCCGCTGCGTGAATCAAGTCCCCTGGATCCTCAAGATGGCGTGGCGCGACAGTCGCGGCAGCCGCACGCGCCTCGCCCTCTACCTCTCGGCCATGGTCCTGGGCGTGGCCGCCCTCGTAGCCATCCGAGGCTTCGGCGAAAACCTGACGCGGACCGTCGAGCAGGAGTCCAAAACACTCCTCGGGGCGGACCTGAAAATAGAGGGGGAAGCGCCGTTTCAAGACTCCACCGAGGCGCTCATCGATTCGATCGGGGGCCGGCAGGCCCGCCGCGTCTCGTTCGGATCCATGGCCTATTTCCCATCAACCGGGGACACGCGGCTCTCCGCCGTACGGGCCGTGGAGGGCAGCTTTCCATTCTACGGGACGCTTGCGACGCGGCCGGACAGCGCCTCGGCCCGCTACCAGGAAATGGGCGGCGCGCTCGTCGATGGCACCCTGTTGCGCCAGTTCGACGTAGGGATGGGCGATTCCGTCCGCATCGGTTCGGTGCAGTACCCGATTCTTGGCGAGCTGGAGCAGGCGCCCGGCGAGTCGAGCTTTACCTCGGCCGCCAGCCCGCGCATCTACCTGCCTCGCGCCCGGCTCGACACCTCCCTCTTCGGGCGCGGAAGCCGCGTGGAGTACGAGGTGTTCTTCCGGTTTGCGGAGGACCGGGACGTTCAGCAGCTCGTCGCCGACATCGAGCCGTACCTGGATCGGCACGACCTTGACGAGGACACGGTGGAGGAAGAGGCCGAAGACTGGCAGGAAGGACTCGGAGACCTGTATCGGTTCCTGGGACTTGCCGGATTCATTGCCCTACTACTGGGAAGTCTGGGAGTGGCGAGCGCCGTGCACGTCTACGTCCAGCGTCGCCTCACCTCCATCGCCGTCCTTCGGTGCCTGGGGGCAAAGGCGCGCCGGACGTTTCAGATTTATCTCGCCCAGGCCGGCGTGCTCGGACTCATCGGCGCGGGGCTTGGGAGCCTGCTCGGCATTGGCATGCAGGCCTTCGTCCCCCGACTTCTGGCCGACTTCCTCCCCATCGAGGTGAGCTTTGCGATGTCGTGGACCGCTGTGGGATTAGGGCTTGTCGTGGGCCTGGGCGTGACCCTTCTCTTCGCACTGTGGCCCCTGCTGGAGGTGCGGGGGGTCTCCCCTCTCCAGGCCCTGCGCACCGAAGTGAAACCATCTACGGGCGGCTGGAAGGACCCGGCGCGGTGGGCTGTGGCCGCTGCCGTAGCCGCCGTTGTCTCGGGCATCGCGGTACTGCAGGCGCCTACCTGGCAGATTGGGCTCGGCTACGCGGCGAGTGTGGGGATCGTGTTCGGCGTGCTTGCTCTCGTGGCCCGCGGCATCATGGCGGGCGTGCGCCGCTTCTTTCCCACCTCCTGGT
>CAYRPX010000417.1:0-2338 GCA_964426195.1 uncultured Salinivenus sp. | reverse complement strand
GGGCGTGGTCGCCTGCAGATAGGTGCCAAACGTGCTGAAGTGTTCCTCGTCCGGCACCGAGGCACCCGGTTCGGATTGAAGATCCGTCACGTCTGCCTCGCCCCCCACCAGGAACTCGGTGTCGAGCGGACCGCCCCGGAACGCGTATTGTAGACCTCCGTCCACCTCCGTGCCCTCGTCCGTAATGCGCTCGCCGGTGCGGAGAAGGTAGATCTCGTCGAGGGACCGATTGCGGCTCAGGGACACCTGGGCCGAGAACGCGCCCGCGGCCAGTCGGAGTTGGCCGTAGGTCGCCCCAAACGCAGAAGCCTGAAGCGTGCCGATCGGGGACTGCAACGGACTCGTTAGCGACGCGTAGCCGCCGCGCAGGTCCAGGGCTGTGTCGTGATCGAAGCGATACGTGAGCAGCCCGTTCACATTGTATCGGCGGTAGAGGTCTTCCCGACGCAGGCGAAACTCGGGGTCCCCATCGGCGTCCCGGTCAATTTCGGACACCTCCCGCCCCGCAGGCACCCAATTCCGGGTTTCGTACACCCGGTAGCGGGAGATCTCCTCAGCATCCTGGGCGTTGTTGGGGTTCAGGGGCCACTCGTCGGCTCGGCCCCACTGACCGGTAAACTTGTAGCCCACCTTGTCGCCGAGGACGCCGGCCTGTCGGAACTGGGCATTGACGTACGACCGTGATCCTCCGGACAGCGCGAACGACGTGCCCGGATTCTGAAACGGATCCTTCGTGACGAAGTGGAGGACGCCCCCGTCCACGCCGAGCCCGTACAGGGCCCCGGCGGGCCCACGCACCGCCTCGATGCGGTCGAGGTCGAGCGTCGTATTCGGCATAACGCCGTAGAGGTTGAGCCCGAGGACGGGGGCCTTGGCCTCCCGATGATCCGTCCGGACGTGCGGTGCGTCCGAAAATGCGCTGTTAAATCCTCGGAGCGCTACCGCGCGGCGGTCCACGCCCGTCTGGGCCACATCGACCCCTTCCACTGCCCGCAGGGCCTCTACCGAGGAGGTCATCGCCTCGCGGCGGATCCGAACGGGCTCCAGCACGGTGGCCGAGACCGGAGATTCCAGCAGCCGCTGGGGCCGCCGCGACGGTGCCTCCGCCACGGTCTCGAAACTGAAGGGATCCACTCGTAGCTCGACGTCGATGTTGCGCGACTCGCCCATCTCCAGCGTCAACGGGATCCGGCGCCGCTGGTAGCCGAGCACCGAGATCTCAATCACGTAGCGCCCCGGCCGAACCCGCTCGAACTGAAAGGTGCCGTCGGCCGCGGTCGTGGCCACCCGGACCTCGGTCGGGGCGTCGAGCTTTTCGAGCGTCACCGTGGCCCCAATCAGGGGCGCCCGGTCCGCTGCGTCGACCACCGATCCCGTTACGGCTCCCAGATTTTGGGCCGCCGCCGAGGGGACGGCGCCACACAGCGCCACGATCGCAACGAGGAGCGTCCACGAGCAGCAACACACGTCTCTGTGCTGGGGCACCATGACGGGTCGGAATGTGCGTTTGTTCAGACAAGTGGTTGGGGCTATGAAGGCAATGAATTTTACGCCCGTCTCCCGAATTCACGTTCCAGCGCAGTGGATGGAAACCGGTTGGTGATTTGCTCGCCCTGCCCTACGACCGGCGTTCCCGTGTAGGCCATCAGAAGTCTTCTTCGCTCAAGCCTATGGTGAAATTCCCATTGAAGAGTTCCCGACAAGCCTGCTTGAGGCCTTTGTGCCTCGTGCTGAGAGCGACATTCACCGATCCTTTCTCGGCCGCGGACGCAACCGATGCGCGGATGCCCCTGTCTGCTGTACTGGACGCGCGGAGTCAATCCGGCTCTCCGAGAGCCTCCTTGATTCGAGTGGCCTCGTGCCAACGTGCCGTCATCTTCAATCATCATTCTCGCTTCTACCCATGAATGTCCGTACTCGTCGCCGCTTCTTCCTGTCCGATGCAGCTCGTTCAGATCTTCTCCTGGCCGTCCTGCAATTGGCCTTCCTCCTTCTCGGAACCGTGCTTCTCACGATGGGACTTCCGGCGTAAGGCCCCTCACGCTCGTTCTGTCTCACCATCTGCTGTTTCCCGACTCCTATGAGGATTCGTCACGCACTATCCAGCCTCCTCACTGTCGCGTTCTTCACGCTCGGGGCCGTATCTCCCTCCGTCCACGCCCAGCAGTCGGACTCGGCGGCCGTGCGCGCCGCCTTCGACAGCACGGTCGCGGCCAATACCTACACCGCCACGCTCGAGGACGGCCAGCTTACCGGACCGGGCGCCGACTGGCTCGTGGCTCGGGGCCGGGCGGTCGACCACTTCCTGATGGGCGAGCGCCACGGCACCGCCGAGATT
>CAYRPX010000416.1:0-2364 GCA_964426195.1 uncultured Salinivenus sp. | reverse complement strand
TCGAGCAGCCATTTTCAACCTTCCCACGATCGAGACGTGTCAGTCCTGCCACGCCGAAGAACAGGCCCCCAACACCTGTATTTCGTGTCATGCCTTTCATCCCGACAAATCACAGCAGTCCAATCTCCTTCAGTATGTGGAGTAGACCGATGACCATTGACGGTGCAGGCGTCTTGACCGTCGAGGAGTAGGAGTACGGAGACGATCTTCGTCCCGTGTCTTTGGGCCTGGCCGACCGAAAAGTGTTCATTCTCAGTGCTTTTGTGTATCGTATACATTGAGTCCTTTCGTTTCCTTTTGGGACAAACGCCTATCGCAAGGTGCCCCCAATGACCGCTCGCCTTTTTTGCAGGACCGGAAAGCTTGCCGGTGCGGAGTATGAGATCGGTGAGGAAGCGACGATCGGACGGGACGAGCAGAATGACATCACGTTGCCGTCCGACGCCGTTGCGGACCGGCACGCCCGTATCTTCTTCGACGACGAGGCGGAGCGCTACGTGCTGGAAGATCTCGATAGCAGCAACGGCACGTACCTCGACGCCACGGAGGTGGTTGAGCCCGTCCCGATGAGGGACCTTCACATCATCACATTTGCCGAGGAGGTGGACTTTATTTTTCAGGTCGTGGCGGAGGACGCCGTCGCTTCTTCCACAGAGGAGGGGGCAAAAACTCAATTCGGAGCGGCGCCCCAAGCCCCCTCGGGTCTTTCGGGGGAGGAGGAGGCGGCGGACGGAGAGCGCACCCAATTTGGGGGAGCACCCGGCGCGTTGCCGGATCTTCCCGACGAGAACAGCGCCGAGGAGCACTCAGAGAAGTCGTCTGAGGAGGAGCGTACTCGTTTTGGCGAGGCGCCCCCGGATCTCCCAGATCTTTCGGACGAGGGTCAGGAAGAGTCGGACGAGGACCGGACCCGGTTTGGGGACTCGCCCCCGGACGTGCCAAACGTTTTTGGGGAGGACGAGCCGGAGGCGGAGCGCACGCAGTACGGAGACGCCCCTGAGGAACTGCCGGATCTTTCGGGCGAGGACGCCTCTTCGGCGAAGGAAGAAGGCCAATCCGAGGGGGAGGATCGGACTCGTTTCGGAGAGTCGCCGCCGGAGTTGCCTGATCTGTCCGACGAGGACGATGGGGGAGACGAGCCTGAAGACGAGCGCACCCAATTTGAGGGAACTCCTGGTGCACTGCCGGATCTTCCGGGCGAGGACGATTCGTCTGATCGGGACGAGGACGAACGGACCCGCATTGGGGACGCGCCTGATGCACTGCCAGATTTGCCCGGGAGTGAGTCGTCCTCCCAGGAAGAGGAGACCTCCGATGACGAGGAGCCGCCCTCCAAGGCCCCCACGCAGGCCGCACCGATTGAGTCTTCGCCCCAGTACGCCCTGAAAGTGATCCTGGACACGGGCCCGGAGGGCACGCACCCCTTGCCGGAAGGGGAGGTGATCATCGGACGTTCTCCCGACTGCGACGTTCAGATTGACGATCCCGGCGTCTCGCGCGAGCATGCCCGGCTCACTGTGGAGGCAGGCGAGGTCGTCGTGGAGGACATGGGGAGCAAGAACTTTACCTTCATTGATGGAGAGCGACTCAGCGGACCGACGGCCCTGTCGCCGGGGGCTGAGATTCAGTTTGGCCTTCAAGCGAAGGCCGTTTTGCAACGCACATCAGCCTGATGATTTTTCCTCGATCCACCAAGTCTCATGGGTACTGAAGTCTTCGCCGACGGCACATTTAAGTTGCAGGATTCGGTCGAGCCGCCCGACGTGCTGGACATGCTCATCGTGGGGGGCGGGCCGGCCGGCACGGCTGCGGCGTTCCGGGCCAAGGAGTTGGGGCTCGATGCGCTTGTCATCGACTACGATGACCTCATGAAGCGCATCCGCGACTACGCCAAAGACAAGCTCATCCTCCCTCACTTTGGGGGCGGAGATAAGATGAAGTTTCCGGAGGGGGGTGAGCTTGTCAACAAGCTCCACTTTGACCCCATCGACAAGGATGACATGTGCGCCGAGTGGAAGCAGTTCTACCGCGAGCACAACGTACCGGCCAAGATCGGGGTCGAGCTAACGGGGGCCGAGCCGCGGGAGGAGGGAGGATGGGAGGCCGTCACCTGGAACCATCGGACGAAGGAGGAGGAGCGCTATCCGACGCGCCACCTGGTGATTGCGATGGGACGCGGAGTGCCCCGTCGGTTCGACATTCCGGGCAACACGGACGGCATCGCGCACCGGCTCGACGACCCCGACGACTACGTGGGCTTCTCGGTCTGTGTCATTGGCGGCGGCACCTCGGCCGCCGAGGCCGTCATTGCGGTCTCCAACGCAAAAGACGAGGCCGACGACGACTGTCCCGTGTACTGGTCGT
>CAYRPX010000415.1:0-2369 GCA_964426195.1 uncultured Salinivenus sp. | reverse complement strand
GGGGGTTGGGGGGTGCCTGCCCCAATGCCGGCTGGCGGATACGGACCCAACGGACAATTCGTAGCATCAATCAAACAGATCAACAACGAAGGGACCGAACGAAACGACCAAGGGGACGGCGGACCGGTTGTATGCAACCGAGCGCGAGGCGTCGCTGTGCGACGCATCGGCGCGCCCCGTACCGGCACCGAGTGCTTGGGCACGGATTGGCTCGTGAGCAATAGATTCGAACGAAGAGGGACTGTCCCCGAATGAAGGGAGGAACAGCCGAAGGGCGGGATGCCAACCAACGGGCCGAGTATGCGTCGACGGCGCGACGGAGAGGAGACCGCGCGTCTGCCATGCAGAGCGATCGGCCCGCCCCTCCTTTGCACCTGAACTCGACCAAGCGAACAGCACCATTCTCGGCGGCTCGCAGACAAATCGGCATCCCTAACGCACGCCGGGACAGCCCGGCGGGCATTCCATGTCGTGTAGAAGTATTGTCTCCTCCACTTAAATGATCCCGCTGGCGATTCCCTTCGACCAACTCCCGGATGCCTTCGCCCCTTAAATCAAAATTCGTGGGTTCATCCCATCCATATTTTGTATGCTGAAGTGAACTCAAAGAAGAACTCATGGCCGGGGTGAAACCCGCGCTGACGCGAGCCCTTTGGTCACGTGAGAAAGCGCTCCCAAAAAGACCCCTCTCGCTCCCCTGGGGTCTCTACGAAGGAGAGCAGACTCGCCCATGAGTTCCGCGCCCGACTCACCGCATCCGCGGCCTCGTCTGTCGGAGAGAATCCATTCGCTTCATGCCCCACGACGCACTTCAGCTCTCACACACAATCTGATCGATATGGCTGACCAAAAAACGGTAACGGAGTTAACCGATGAGAACGCACCCATCAAAGCCCGAGGCCTCGAAGGCGTAATTGCCCTTGAATCCGAACTGTCCTCAATCGACGGGGACAAGGGTAAACTCATCTATCGAGGCTACGACATCCACGACCTCGCCGAGCACGCTACCTTCGAGGAGGTCGTTTATCTGCTCCGGCACGGATCGCTTCCGACCCAGGAGGAACTCGACGACTTCAGCGCCCACCTGCGGAGCGAACGCACCCTGCCACCCCCTGTGTTGGGCCTCCTGCACGAAACCCCCAAGGACGCCCATCCCATGGCGGTGCTCCGTACGGCCGTGTCGGCGCTAGGGCTCTACGACGAGGAGGCCGACACGATGGAAGAGGCCGCCAATCACCGAAAGGCGGACCGCATCCTCGCCCAAATCCCAACCATCATCGCCGCCTTCGACCGGCTTCGGAAGGGACAGGAGCCGGTTTCGCCTCTCGACCACGGGTCGATGGCCCACAACTTCCTCTACATGCTCAACGGGGAAGAGCCGGGCGAGGCCGCCCAAAACACCTTCGACGTCTGCCTTGTGTTGCACGCCGACCACGGCCTGAACGCCTCCACATTTACGAGTCGCGTCATCGGGTCGACGCTATCCGACATGTACTCAGGCGTTTCCGGCGCAATCGGCGCCCTTAAGGGCGCGCTGCACGGGGGAGCCAACCAGGAAGTAATGCGCATGCTGCTCGACATCGACGACAAGGGCGCGGACCCCGCCGAATATGTGCGCGAGCGTCTCGCCGAGGGCGAGCGCATCATGGGCTTCGGTCATCGCGTGTACAACACCATGGACCCCCGGGCCGCCATTCTCCGCGACATGGTGAAGGAGCTAAGCGAAGAGGCGGGCGAGATGAAATGGTACGAGTACACCACGAAGATCCACGAGACGATGGAGGAAGAAACGGGCATCGACCCGAACGTCGACTTCTTCAGTGGCTCGACTTACTACCAGCTGGGGCTCGACCCCGACCTATTCACGACCATCTTCGCCCTGAGCCGCACAGCCGGGTGGACCGCTCACCTCCTGGAGCAGTGGACCGACAACCGTCTGATCCGTCCCCGCGCCCAGTACGTCGGCGCTCGCGACCGGACCGTCACTCCAATTGAGGAGCGCTAAACACTGTGCGGTTTCCGAAACAGATCACTTCCGCGCGGAACGGAGTGCAGCCCGCCGCGTGCGTCTTCGTGCCGTCCGGCAGCTCCATCTTGCCACAATCTCTTTAGTCCCATGGCCGTCGACACCAAAGAACGCCCCTCGGCTTCTGCTTCCCAGCCGAACGCTTCCGCCGAACAGGAGAGCCGGTTTCAGCGCTATCGCGTTCGCACCGGCATGTTCGCGTGGATGATGCACCGCCTCACCGGGGTGGGGCTTGTCGTCTACCTCATCATCCACATCTGGGGCCTGACGGCGCTGACCGACCCGGAAACGTTCAACGCGCTCATCGCCAAGTACCACAGCCCCATTTTCAAGATCGGGGAGT
>CAYRPX010000414.1:0-2397 GCA_964426195.1 uncultured Salinivenus sp. | reverse complement strand
ACGGGCACGAAGTCATTGCCGTGGATGTCGACGAGACGGCCGTCGACGACATTGCGTCTCATTGTACCCGTGCGGCGGTGGGCGATGGGCGAGAGGTTGCCATGCTGGAGGAGATTGGGGCCGATGAGGCGGACGCCGCCGTCGTGAGCACCGGCGACGACATTAACGCAAGCATTCTCTCTACGCTGGCGCTAAACGACGTTGGTGTGGAGACAGTCTACGTGAAGGTCGTTTCGCAGGACCACACTCGCATCATGCGTCGCCTGGGCGTGGCCGAGACGGTCTTTCCGGAGCGTGATTCGGGGTTCAACCTGGCCAGTCGGATCTCCGAGAAGGGGGTCGTCAATTACGTGCGGATGGGCCGCAATCTGAGCGTGCAGGAGCTGGTGGTGCCCGAAGAGTGGCGGGGCCACACGCTCCGCGAGCTTGACGTGCGGGTCGAGTACGAAGTGTCGGTCGTGGGCATTCACAACACCGCAACCGACGAGATGATTGTACCTCCGGATCCGGATGATACGCTGGATTACACCGATACCCTAATCATAGCCGGCACGGACGAGGCCATTGAACGGGTCGCAGAGCTGGCCAGTGCGACGGCGGAGGATACGGAGTAGATCGGGGGCTCCCGCTCCGCGGCAGCGTACATCAGCGGGGGCTCCGAGCAGCCCTGGGGGCCTCGGAGCCCAATCGCGTATCCGTCAGTCCGTACGATTGGCTTAGCCGCGGACAAGAAGGTCCGGTACGGATCGTTGACGATCTCGGGCGTACGTTCTTTCTTCGGTGGTGCATTCCGCGGAGACTTTCCTGGTTTATCACTGATTCGTTCCGTTATGGAGCCATCCGGGAGGGGGGAGCTTCCGTTTCTATTCGAAAGGAAACTGAATAATCTCAGGGAATCAGAGGCATGGGGCCCGCGCAGTCAAACTTGACCACGGTATGAATGACTGGCAGCGACGTGTTGCGGGGGCCGCAGGCATCGTGGCGACCACGCTTCTTTCCTACGCCCTCGTGTACCAGTGGGGCATGTGGATCTACGAGGATCAGTCGGTGATCTTTATGCAGGCGCTACAGGTGGTGATCGAGGCGATCACGACGGCGGGCTTTGGGGGGCACGCACCCTGGGCAAGTACGCAGATGAACGCCCTGATCCTCCTCATGAATTTGACCGGGGTGCTGTTTGTCTTTCTCGCCGTCCCGCTGTTTGTGGTCCCGGTTCTCCAGAACGCCTTCGAGCAGCGGCCGTCGGAAACGTTTTCCGGGGAGGGGCACATCGTACTTGCATCTCACACGTCTCGAACAGCGGCACTGATCGACGAGCTCGAGGCCCAGGGGCGGAGTTACGTGATCCTGGAGCCCAGCCGCGAGCGGGCCAAAGATCTCCACGTCGACGGGTACCCGGTGGTTCACGGCGATCCGGAGTCGGTTGCCGCTCTTAGACGGGTCGACCTCCAGGATGCCTCAGCGCTGGTTGTGGACGGACAGGACGAGGTGGACACGAGCGTCGTGCTCTCGGCACGCGAGATCAGCGACGCTCTCCAAACCGTGACCGTTGTCAAAGACGAAACGCTCGAAGCCTACCATTGGATGGCGGGGGCCGACCAGGTCCTTTCTCCCCGCCAGTTGCTCGGGGAGGGACTGGTCCAAGAAATCCCGTTTCTGCTTCCCACGGCGGGAGACACGACGATTGAGATCGGCGAGGATCTAGAGGTCGCTGAACTCGACATTGAAGAGGGAAGTCCGCTTTGCAACCAGACGATTGGTGAACTCCGGCTGCGCGAGCGTTTCGGGGTGGACGTAATTGGCGCGTGGTTTAATGGCACCTTCGACACCCCCGTCGGTCCGGAAACCACTGTCCATTGTCGGGCCCGGCTGCTCGTGTCGGGGGCGCCCGGCAGCATCCATAAGCTTCGGCAGGAGGAGGCCTCAACCCTCCAGCCCCGCAACCAGCAGCGGGTCATCGTCATCGGGTACGGACGCTCCGGCCGGGCGGCCGTCGAGATGCTGGCCGATACGCAAGCCCAGTTGACCATCATCGACGCAAAGGATCGCTCCAACGTGGATATCGTCGGCGATGCTCGGGATCCCGGCGTCTACGAAGAAGCCGACGTGGAGGCGGCCGACGCTATCATTATCGACCTCGACGACGACACGACCACCCTCTTCGCGACGCTTATTGCGCGGAACGCCGGCCCAAACGCCCACATCGTCGCCCGCGCGAACGAGGAAGAAAACGTGCCGAAGATTTACCGGGCCGGTGCGGACTACGTCCAGTCCCTCGCCAAGATCAGCGGTCGCATGATGGCCGCCACGGTTCTGGACGAGGAGGAGATCCTTGCCTTCCAAACGAAGATCGACGTGGTGCGCCTCGGAGCGGGGCGGCTTGCCGGGCAGACGCTT
>CAYRPX010000413.1:0-2397 GCA_964426195.1 uncultured Salinivenus sp. | reverse complement strand
TCCTTGAGCGGGCCGTTGCCCAGGAGCCGACCGGCTTCGACCGGGCCTACCAGCAATTTCGAGAAAAGCACGGCTCCTCTCCACTGGAAGAGGGCGATCTGGACAGGCTCCGGAACGAGGAGGAAGGCCGGCCAGTCGACCTGTAGCACCCGTTTCACCTGCAGTCGATGTCCCTGTTGCAGTGATCCGCTATTTGCTCGACACCAACGTCATCAGCGAGCCGGCCAAACTGGACCCCTCTAGCGCGGTGCTCACCCGTCTCCGTGAGCAGGCCGGGGAGATTGCCCTGCCCGTGATCGCGTGGTACGAGTTGATTTACGGAGCGAAGCGGATGGAAGAGGGGCGAAAGAGAACGTATCTTCTCGAATACCTCCGGGACGTGGTGCGGCCGTCGATGCCGATCTTGCCCTACGACGCAGCGGCGGCCCGGTGGCACGGCCGGGCTCGCGCCCTGCTGGAGACGGACGGGCGCCCAACGCCCTTTGCCGACGGGCAGATCGCTGCGATCGCCGCGACGGAGGAGCTTACGGTCGTGACCCAGAACGTGAGTGACTTCGAGCCTTTCGCGAGGCTGGAGGTGGGGACCGACATCGAGAACTGGTTTGCGGAATAGGCCCCTCTCGGTCTAGCGAGAACGAAACAGAACTGATGAAAACTTTCGGCTCCGGCAGGAGGCGAGATCAGATCTCTTCGTCCCGAATTTCCCCCTGAACCGTGTCTACCACGATGCTGTGGTGCTCCACATCGAACCATTTGCGAAAGACAGCCAGGGTTCTCGGCTCAGGCCACAACGCTGGGTCGGTATACCACCCAGCTAGTTCCGCCTCGAAGAGCGCTTCGAAGTTGTTCTCCACCCATCGGTCCACCGCATCTTTCCCATCTGCGTCCTCATCAGCAACCAAGTAGACGGTCCGGTCGTGCCGTAGGTCCTCCTTTGTAATTCCCGGATCATCGTCGTGCGGATCTGCGTCGTTGATCCAGCGGACCATCGGGTCGTGATACTTGAGCAGGATGGCTCCTCGATTGATCATGAGCATCGTTGTCAGGGCGAGAGAGCGGATAGACAAAACGTACGGATGAACGGAGCCAAACGCGAAAGAAAGCACTTGGAGTGTACTGGCATTTCACCAGAGAATTGAGCAGCGCGACAGACGGACCTATCATAGAGAGGACCAGTTACTATCCCAACAGCAGAAGTCTCATCCCTGTCACTTCCTGCATGGACGTCGCTTTCTCAGTGCCAGACCGTCTCGGAGAGCGTCTTCAGGAACGCTGGGGCGACCTGTCGGAGCGGGCCCTGCAGGCAATCGTAGCCGACGGGTACCGAGAAGAGGCACTTACCCTGGGGGAGGTTCGAGAGATTTTAGGCCACTCGACCCGGATGGAGACCGAGCAGTTTCTAAAAGACCAGGGAATCCTGCTTGAGATGACGGAGGAGGAGCTGGAGGAGGACGCAAGAGCCGCCCATGAGGCACGCTCTTGAAGAGCTGGCGGTTTGGGACTGAACTCGGCCTTCGACTTCGGAGCCTCCTCTCCAGACGCTTCGTCTATCGTGGCCGTCGTCAGTGACACCTCTTCTCTTAGCTACCTTATCCTGATTGGAGAGGTGGAAGTCCTTTCTGCGCTCTACGAGAAGACCGTTATCCCGCCGGCGGTCGAGAAAGAGCTACGCAGCCCAGAAGGTCCCGGCCCACCTCGCCGGTGGAGCCAAGCGGCTCCGGCATGGCTTCACGTAAAAGAGCCACCCCGGGAAGCAACGGAGAGCCTGAGCCTGAAAACGGACGAGCGGCTTCGGTCTCTAGATCGGGGAGAACGCCAGGCTATTGGGCTTGCGAAGCTGATCAGCTCGGAGCTTCTCACTGACCCTCCCCTGGTTTGATGGACAGGGAGTTAAGGGTTGTCGGTGATGGTGGAGTAGCGAGCCTCGTATTCGGCCGGGCTCAGATAGCCAAGCGCCGAGTGGCGGCGCTTTCGGTTGTAGAAGGCTTCGATATACTCGAAGATGTTCGTCTCATCAATGAAGTAAGCGTATAAATGAGGGCCCCATAAGGCCAACAAGATCCGGCGACCCGACGGGGTGTGAATAGCCAACCGTGATGGTAAGAGTATGATAGGCGGCCCTCATCTGTCAGGCCGAGCAGGAGGCCCCAGGCTTGCGATTGGGAAAGGAGACCCTGATATTCGACCGTGAGCGGGTCGTAGAGGTCGTTTCCGATAAAGCGCGTTATCGCCAATGGCTCCTAAATAACACCCGCGCGGAGCGTCCCAATCGGCACCGGTCGCGAGCCTCTCGCGAGGCCCCGACCCGCCTTCTCGAAACCGCCAACCAGACCCTCCTACCGACGTGCCTATTGGCCCTGAAGACGACGGTGCTCCCAAAGATACTGCTCCCGAGGA
>CAYRPX010000412.1:0-2406 GCA_964426195.1 uncultured Salinivenus sp. | reverse complement strand
TCTACGAGACCTGGACGCTCGACCAGGCCGTCTCGTCAGTCGACTCCACGAACGAGGGGATCCTGGTAACGGTGGCGGATGAGGGACGCTTGCCGATGCCGGTGATGCTTGAAGCCACATACACCGACGGACGCACCGTTGAGCGCCGCGTGGGCATGGATCTGTGAATGAATGGCAAGCGCAGCGCAGAGATCCAGCTTCTGCCTGGACCCGTCACCCGCGTGACCATCGATCCCGACGACATGCTTCCCGACCTGGACCGGGCCAACAATGTCTGGACGTCGAGCAACGGAGACGAGGCCCCGTGAAAAGAAAATCAATCCCTTCATGCAGGGGGTCTGTGGGGGGCCTTGGAGAAGGCAAACGAGACGGAGCACTCGGAACTCGGTCCGGCGGCGTGTCGTTTCTGGGATCGGAGATTTTAGAGAGGGAAGAGATTCCCCTCCTCTGCCCCACACATTCTCTCCTCAATTCCTCGGTAGCTCAACGGTAGAGCATGCGGCTGTTAACCGCAGGGCTGCTGGTTCGAATCCAGCCCGGGGAGCCCCACCGCCCAACCGGCGATGCCCGGTTGGGCTTTTTTGTTGATCAATTGCTCAAATCTATTCATGCAGATCCGAACCTCGATTCGGCTGGGGCTCCACGAAAGGGGGAAAGTCCTCCTGTTTATCGGGCTCTTTACAATCATCGGGGGATGCTCGTCCGAATCGTCCTCCCCATCACGCTCCGCCCCCTCCTTCCAGCCCTCTTCCATCCCGGACAGCATGACGATTCCCCGCATGCTGGAGACTGACGACCGCTTCTCCACGCTGCGCACTGCGCTCGACTCGACCGGGCTTGATTCCCTGCTTGCCACCGACGGGCCCTACACCCTCTTCGCCCCCCCGAATGAAGCATTCGAGGCGCTCCCCCCCGGCACAATGGACGCTCTGCTGTCGGAGCGCACCGAGCGACTGCGAACGATTCTTGCCCATCACGTGGTGGAGGAACGACTCTCGCTCGAGGGGTCGCCTTCCTCCCGAACGGTCACGACCCTGAGCAGCGATACTCTGTCATTACAGAACACGCAAGATGGCTTTTTGGCCGCAGAAGCCCCCGTCGTCGATGAGAACATCGGAGCGGCGAACGGCCTTCTCCACGTCGTCGATCAGGTGCTCCCCCCTCCCTCCGAACCGACCGCCCCGTAGCCGACCTCCGGTTCCGTGCGCGGCCCGTAACGATCTGCGAATATATAGCTCCGGGCTGAACTAGGCATCGTGGGCGTGCTTAGGAGGGATGATGTACTTCTTGCACACTCCACGTCCCTGACTATGGCTTCCAAATACGACGTACCTGTCTACCTGCTTCTCGGCGCCACCGGCGGCATCGGCTCCGCTGTGGCTCATCGTCTCGCCGACGACGGGGCAAAACTTATACTCGGGGCCCGCACGGAGAGCGACGTCAACGACCTCGCCGCCGAAACCGAGGGCGATGCCCTCTCCCTCGACGCGACTGAATTCGGGGAGGTGCAGAACGCCGTTTCCCATGCTACGGACACGTATGGCCGTCTTGACGGAGTGGCGAACTTCGTCGGTTCCATCCTGCTGAAACCGGCCCACCTCACAAGCCTCGACGAGTACCGGACGCAGATCGAGAAGAATCTCGATACGGCGTTCAACACCGTGAAGGCGAGCGCGCGGCCCATGATGCGCGAGGGCGGCTCCATTGTCCTTATGACGTCGGCTGTAGCCCGAACCGGTCTGAAGAACCACGAAGCCATCGCGGCGGCGAAGGGGGGCGTGGCGGGCCTCATGCGGGCTGCGGCCGCCACCTATTCCGGTCGCGGTGTGCGCGTAAATGCTGTGGCACCGGGACTCGTGGGAAGTGGGGAGGAATCCACAAGTCGCATGTCGGAGCAGATTCTGAGTTCGGAGGCAGGCCGGAAGCAATCCGAGCAGATGCATGCCCTCGGCCGCGTAGGGGAGCCCGAGGACGTGGCACCGGCCGTTACCTGGCTCTTGGACCCGGACACCGACTGGGTGACCGGACAGGTGATTGGAGTCGACGGCGGACTCGGGACGGTTCGTGCAGGATAGTCGTCGGCGTGCCCTGGGCCAGCACTGGGAACTCGATGTCCGAAACGGAACCGACGTTCGAGCGCGACGCCGTGACGCAGGGCGCGATCCGGGACGTGAAGGCCCACTTTCCTGACGCCCCCGGAGCGCTCGATGAGCTCCGCTGGCCGGTGACGCCCGCACAGGCCGAACGGGTACTCGATGGCTTCATTGAGCACCGGCTGCCGAGATTCGGCACGTACCAGGACGCGATGTGGACGGGCCGGGCGTTTCTGTATCATTCGCGCCCCTCGGCGGCCCTCAACCTGAAGCTGCTCGATCCACTGGCAGTCATCAAGCGCGTCGAACAGGC
>CAYRPX010000411.1:0-2411 GCA_964426195.1 uncultured Salinivenus sp. | reverse complement strand
GCCGTATGCGAGACATCGATCTCCTCCTGGAGCTCTGCGACAACATGGACGGGGGCCGAACCATCTGTGCCTTCGCCGATGGGGCCGTCGGACCCATCCGCGCGACGGTCAAACGGTTCCGCGAAGACTTCGAGGCGAAGTGCGAGGCGTCCGTTCATCCGGTGAGCACGGAGGTGTCCGCCGGGGCCGACTCGGCGGTGGCGGCGACGGAGTAGGAACCATCTCGTGTTCTCGTTCGACGAAGTGCTCCGATCCTTATGCCATCCAACGACGCTACCCGATCCGTGATTGTGGATGCGCTCGACGAGCTCGGGGAGCGAAACAAGTTGACCTATGCGCAACGGACTGCGTCCGATGAGCCGTATCCGTCTTCCGTTGTGGCGGACCGCCTGGAGTCGCTCCGTCGATCACAACGGATCCTCCGCATCCTGCTCGTGATTCTAGGCGTCGCGGTGACGCTTTTGCTCGGTGGGGCGGATGTGGGGTGGACCCTCCCAGGCTGGCTCGTGGGATTTGAGCTTCTTCCCCTGCTGCCTCCAGTCGTCTTTGCGGTCTACAAGCTCGCCGAGGAGGCGAAGGCAGAGCAGTTGTACGCTCTTCTGGCTCGGCTGGAGGAGACGGCCGAGCCGCGGTCCGAATCGACTGTCCCAGAGGCTGCATGATGGTTCCCTCCCGAATTCTCATTCCCTGCTGTGTGGTCGTGGGGCTTCTGGTGGGAGGGTGTGGCGAAACCTCTGGGGATCCTACGGGAGCGCAGGACAACTACGGTGCGCCCGTCGACGCAACTGATGCGTTTCCCGTCCCCGCCGTAACCGCGGAGGACAGCCTCTACAGGGACCGTGCCCTTGCCATCGACGGCCGAATCGTCGCCGTTCGGGCGAATGGCTGCGAAGTGTACCTTGCTGCCGGCAGGACGCCCCTCGTCGTGACGGCCGCTCGGACCGACAATGGAAGCTGCGCGTGGCGAGTACCCGCGGACACTGACGGCTTCGCCGTGGCCGCTGGCACTTTGCGCGCTGCAACCGACACGCTCCGATTGACGGCGAACGGTGTGCAGGTGACACCCGTTCGACTCTCCAAGCCAGATTCTTAACCATCGAGCCCTTTAGTCCCATGGCGACCGCGACCAAGCCAGCCGTGCTCCCCGTGCTTGAGGGACGAGTGGGCAACGACGAGCCAATCTCGGTGGAGGAGTACGTCGAACGAGAGCGAGCGGCGGTGGAAGAAAAGCACGAATACATTGGCGGATGGGTCATTGCCATGACCGGCGCCAGCCAGCCCCGCAATCTCATCGTCGCAAATGTGATCCGGGCACTCGGAAATCAGCTCCTGGAGACCGATTGTCGGGCGACAGCAAATGATCTTCGGATTGCACTTCCCTCCGTCGATAAATACGCCTATCCCGATGTCGTTGTCTATTGTGGGGAGCCAGAGCTTGACGAGGAGCAGCTCGACATGCTCTACAAGCCAACGTTACTCGCAGAAACACTGTCGCCGACGACCGAGGGGGACGACCGTGGGGAGAAATCCTCACGATACCGGCAGATCGACCCCTCCAGGAATACCTCCTCGTCGCTCAGGGCCAGCCCCACGTCGAACATTACGTCCGACAGGACGACGGAAGCTGGCGCCTGACCGACACGGACGGACTCAACGCCACCATTACGCTCCCGTCAATCGAGGCTGAACTTCCACCCGATGAGGTCTATCTTGACGTGTTCGAGGACGAAGATTCATTCCAGGCGGAATAATCTCCGATTCCGGCAGTAGTCCCAGACGGCTTCGAAATTCCCATCGGGACGGGTTCTCCAACGCCCACCTCTCAACGCTCACCCCCCAACGCCTAACCTCAACGCAGTCCGCCATGCCGACCGTCACCATCGATGGAACGACCTATGAGTACGAGGGCGAGCAGAAGCTGCTTCAGTTCTGCATGAACCAGGGCATCGAGCTGCCCCACTTCTGCTATCATCCTGCCATGTCCATTCCGGCCAACTGCCGGCAGTGCATTGTGAAAGTGGGCATGCCGAAAACGGATCGGGAGACGGGCGAGATGGAGCTCGACGAGGATGGCGAGCCCGTCGTGCAGTTTTTCCCCACTCTGCAGGCCAGCTGCACGGTCGACCTCCAGGACGGAATGGTCGTCAAAACGCATCGCTCCAGCGAGGAGGTTGAGGAGGCACAGACGGATAACCTGGAATTCCTGCTGGCCAACCATCCGCTCGATTGTCCGATCTGCGACCAGGCCGGGCACTGCCCGCTCCAGATTCAGGCCTACAAATATGGACCGGAGGGCTCGCGCTTCGAGTTCCGCAAGGTGCACAAGCCGAAGCGCGTGAAGCTGGGGCCGCGCGTGACGCTCGACGCCGAGCGCTGCATCAACTGCACGCGCTGCACCCGCTTCACCGACG
>CAYRPX010000410.1:0-2430 GCA_964426195.1 uncultured Salinivenus sp. | reverse complement strand
ACAACGAGGGCAGCCACAATCAGGAGCAGTACTTTCAGAGGCTGCTGGATCTGCTCGATGACTTACAGGAGGAAGAACAGCGTGCGGTGCGCGAAAATCTATCGGAAGAAGAGTTGGCGCTCTTCGACATTCTCCACTCTACCCCGGCCCCCGACTTGTCCGAGGACGAACGGGAGGCGGTGAAGGCCGGCGCTCGCGAGCTCCTCGACACCCTCAAGAACGAGAAGCTCGTCATCGATTGGCGGGAAAAGCAAAAGGCCCGCTCCGCCGTGCGTGTGGCCATCGAAAAGGTGCTGGACGAGCATCTCCCGCACTCGTACGAAACTGACGTGTACGATGAGAAGGTTGACGCGGTGTACGAGCACGTGTATGACAAGTATTACGGTCCGGAGGATAACTTTTACGAAATGGCCGCCTAGTGTAGTGTCAAGCGTCAATGTTGGTTTAGCGTCGACACGATCTCAACCCCCAGGGCAAGTCGTTTCAAGCGAAGTCGAGAACCCTCCTCGAAACGGGCTGTCAGCCCGAGGGAGATTCCTCAACTCCGCTCGGAATGACTGCTGAAAATCGGGTTTGAGATCGTATCTTGGATATAAAAATCAGGATTGACACTGCACTAGATTAACCGGGACGGCGTTGCGCCTCGTCGATCCGATCCATCTCCCCTCCACTCCTCCACCCGTAGCCGCCTATGACTACCACCTACCGCCTCCAGCTCCCCCCGGACGTCGGCTTCGCCGAGGTGGAGGCCGGGCGTGCCCGACGTGTACCGCGGCACCGAACTCGCCGACCTCTCCATCGTTGATCCTGACCACCGCCGCCCGGTCCACTGGAGTGTTCATTCAAGCCCTCGCCGCCGCCGAGAGGTGCGTGGATCTTACGTCCGAAGGCGACGGCGCGGCCCAATGGCTCCGTTTGGTCGCTTCACGGGTCTGGAGGATAATCCGGGGACGGCCCTCTTCACGGTCGTGGCTCGTTACCCACTCACCCGAGCCCCCAACGCCCCGGTGACGCTTCCGCTCCCTGACTCACTGGCCGATCGCACGTGGACGGACGTGCTGACGGACCCCTCCGTCGCGCCCGGCGAGCGCTCGACCCGCAGGCGCTGCCGACGGAGCAGGCGGCGATCCCAACAACTGACGAGTAGACGGCAAGCTCGTTCTCCACGAGGAACTCGTACGGCGACTCGGAAATCCGATTCCTTTCAAAATCTGACGACCCGCAAGGCCTGCCAGTTCTATGAGAACATGCCGATCCAGCTCGTGGACGTGGTTATCGGCGCCGGTCTCGACTATGCTCTGTCGACGAGCGATTATGCGTACGACGGACACATGTTGGAGCCCGCTCTCCGGCACCACCAAGCTCGCTTCCTCTCTCTGGATCGAGACCCACAGGAAGCGGCCCGCGAGCACGGACTCAAGGGCATCGATCTCTACCACCCATGCGATTTTCACATACTCAGAAGCCTGGCAAAACCTAAAGGATGTTCTGGACCTTGCCCGCGCAGAGGGGGAGGTCCGCATCCAACGCCGGAATGGAGAGACGTCTTCGTTGACTGCTGTGTCGGAGCATGAAGAGGACGAGTCCCCTCTCGACGTGGGCTGCGTCGAGACCTCAATCACGCGGGATCAAATCGTGAGCGCGGTCCGCGAGGGACGCGAGCGGGTGTGACGAAAGGTATTGCAGAAATTATCCGGGCACCTCGTCCCAGACTCAGTCCGCTCTACCACGCCTCCACGCTTCCGTGCCAAGACGCTGAAGCGGGGAAGAGCGGACACTCCGACCAATCGACCTCTCAAGAATCCGCCCCCTAGCGTTTGTGAACACCTACGCCGTCATCATCCTCGCCGCCCTCCTGGCCGAGTACGGCCTGAACCTCGTCTCGGACCTCCTTAACGTCCGCCACCTCCAGCCAAAATTACCGGAGGAGTTTCGCGACACGTTCGACGAAGAAGAATACGAGCGTGCACAGGAATACACCCGCACGCGGACCCGCTTCGGCCTTCTCTCTTCCACCTTCGGCCTCGCGGTGCTTCTGACCTTCTGGTTTGCGGGTGGGTTCGAGTGGCTCGACACAATCGTACGCGGCTGGGAATTCGGCCCCATCGTCACGGGCCTGTGCTACATCGGCCTGCTCGTGCTCGGGCGTGGACTGCTGTCGTTGCCGTTCTCGGTCTACTCCACGTTCGTGATCGAAGAGCGCTTCGGCTTCAACGAGACGACCCCGAAAACCTTTGTGCTCGATCTCCTCAAGAGCGTCGCGCTCGGCGTGGCCATCGGCGGCCCCCTGCTGGCCGCCATCCTCTGGTTCTTCCAGTCCACCGGTCCCTACGGCTGGGTCTACGCCTGGATCGCAGTGACGGCCGTGATGCTCCTCCTCCAGTTCTTCGCCCCCCGCTACCTGATGCCCCTCTTCAACGACTTCGAGCC
>CAYRPX010000409.1:0-2430 GCA_964426195.1 uncultured Salinivenus sp. | reverse complement strand
CTACGCCATAGGTCTCGGCGAGCCACTGCTGAATTTCCTTGTAGCTGCCAACGCCCTCTGGTTCGGCGCGACGGTCTTTCAAGGCCTCCATCACACCGGAGGGGATCGACTGCTGTCCAGGCTCTGGCCTAAGGTCCTCGACCTCCTGGATCTTCTCGATGCCCCCTTCTCCGCATGGCTCAACCCAATCGGAGACCGTGTGGCGATGGACACCCAACTGGCGAGCGGCTCCGCTTCGGCTTTTGGCCTCTCCGGTCTTCAGCAGAAGGAGCATCTGGAAGCGACGCTGGATCTGAGCGTCTTTCTCTTTGCGAACGAGCCGCTCAAGCTCATCGACTGATTCGGTGACCTCGGGAAGGTTGTACATGATCGGGAGGCATTTCCGGGACCGGACGATTCAGACTCAGTAATCGCTCATAATGTATGCCGATCAGGGGTTGAACCGCCGAATCGACCTTGAGTTGCTACTAAGGGTGATTCGCTTTTCGCAGGATCTGATTCAAAGTGCCCTTAGAGCCTGCAAATGGTGATTCAGATCAACCCCTGATTCGCATAATGTATAGTGATCCTCAGCACTTGGTATGAGTATTTGTCGCAGTGTACGGACGGCCCAGTTGTTCGGCAAATTCCCCTTTGCTCCAGCCAGGTCGTCGGGGGACATGGTGGACGCATTCTTGAAAAGGGTCGGCCCGGTCCATGAAGGCGGTCTCCGTGGGGCCGGGCGCGAGGCACGTGACCGTGACGTTCGTGTCCCGCGTCACGACTCCAAATTCAGGACGTGAGGCCGAGGTAGGGGTCCACTACCTCAACTCGACTTGACATTGGCTATATTGTGCGGTCGCGTAATAGACGCTCATGTACGGTCCGGGCTGGAAGGCGGCGGTGGAGGCCCCGTTGAGCACGCCGCCGCGGTCCCGCTTCAGCATGCCGGGCAGGAGTCGGCGCGTGAGGGGGATGAGAGGAATCGTGCCGGACTGGGCCCTGACACGTTGGGGAACTCAGGGCGTCGTTCGTCTTTTTCCGTCTGTCGGCACGGTGCGTGTGTCGTCGGCAGACGGGCACCGGTTTTCCCCCGAGCTCTGCTTCAATGGCTTCTCCCTGCATTCGATGAGCGACGCGGCTGGCTCCCTTCAGCAGCTCCGATCAGAGTGGCGAGAGCGGCTCCGGGCGGCCCGGGACCGGGCCACGGAGCAGGTGGACGGCATGGCCATTTCGGACCTGCGCGCCCTTCGCGAGACGATTGCCGAGGAGATGGAGACGCTGGAGGATCGATTGCCGGATCCGAGTCCCCTGGGAGTGAGGGGAGCCATGACGGCCGAGGAGCAGGCCCAACACGTACGGCATGCGCTCCAATACAATGCGCTACAGGTGCGAAAGCAGATCGTGCGACACGAGCTCCGTCGGCGTGCGCTGGGGCCCGCGGCCCTCGGAGAGGAGGTGGAAGTTCCGCCCACCACAAAAGAGTTTGCGCAGCTCGCGTGGGACGTGATGGGAGCGCCCGACATTGACGCCCCGATGGCCGTCTACCGCGAGGTGGCCGAGCGGGCCGACGAAGACGTCCACCTCTCCACGGTCGAAAAATGGCTCCGCCAGGAGAACCCCCATCATCCAGAAGAGACCGAGGGACGTTGGACGGAGCTCCGACGGGCCGTGCTCTTGGCGTCGGCCTGAGATGGGGGCGATTCGCTTTCGGGAAAGACCACCCGGCCCCGAAACACCACCCGTGTCCCTTCGTCGGACAGATCCGTTTCCGTTCTTCTCTTCTTCTAACACTCTCTGCATACGATGGCCAATCATCCGCAGTGGGACGCGCCTCCCGATCTCCAGATCGACACGGACGCCGTGTACGAGGCGACGCTCGAAACGAGCAAGGGCCCAATCGAGATTGAGCTCTATCCCGAGCACGCCCCGAACACGGTCAACAACTTTGTTTTCCTCGCCGACGAAGGGTTCTACGACGGCATCCCGTTTCACCGCGTCATCGAGGGCTTTATGGTCCAGGGCGGCGACCCCACCGGCACGGGCCGGGGCGGGCCGGGCTACGAGTTCGACGACGAGATCGAAGGGAATCCACTCACGCACGAGACGGGCGTGCTCTCGATGGCCAATGCTGGGCCCAACACGAACGGCAGCCAGTTTTTCATCACGCGGGCGCCCCAGTCGCACCTCGACGGCAAGCACACCGTCTTCGGCGACGTGGTGGACGGCCAAGACGTCGTTGATGGCATCGAAGAAGGTGACACGCTGGAGCACGTCACCGTCGAGAAGCAGTAGCAGATCCCGGACAAGCCGGAAGGGGGCGCCTGTCCTCTGTCTACATCTTCACAAAAGGACATTGACATTGACTAGAGCAGCCCCTACCGTATACGCTGCATTTATGACATACTGTTGTTGTTAGCACCACATTCATCCAGAAGGGTGGAGGGAGCA
>CAYRPX010000408.1:0-2444 GCA_964426195.1 uncultured Salinivenus sp. | reverse complement strand
ATGTCCTGGAAGGCACCCGCGATCTTCAGGGCTTCCTGGCGTTCAGTGTCCTCACCGTCGGTCTCGACCATACCGCCCACGGTCCGGACCCACCGCCGATTGCCCTCGGCCGTGTCGATCGGGAGCTCCAGGTCGTAGGGCTCCCCCTCCTCGAACAGTGCGTCGGACGCCTCCTGGATTTTCTCTTGCGCTTCTGGGGTGTAGAATTCAAGGGCCGTGTCCAGATCGATGGGCACCTGTGGATCCAGCTCGTGAATCTCGTAGACCTTCTCCGACCAGGACACCTCCCTGGACTTTAGATCTGCCTCCCACGCCCCGGCCAGCCGCTGGGTCTGCTCCAGGAGGGTCTTTTGGCGGCGAAGCGTCTCCTCCCGCCGCCGCTCCTCGGTCACGTCTCGCTGGACGGACACCCAGCGCTCAACCTCGCCGTCCTCCCCATGCACCGGGGCAATGCTCCACCGCAACCAGTAGGGCGTTCCGTCCTTACGGTAGTTGATGGTTTCGCCCGTCCACTCTTCTTCCGTCTCCAGGGCCGCCTGCAGCGAGTCGAGCACCGCCCGGTCCGTCTTGGGGCCCTGTAGAACGCGGGGCGTTTCGCCGAGAATCTCCTCCTCGGCGTAGCCGGTCATCGCCTCGAAGGCCTCGTTCACGTAGGTGATTTGCGGGCCCGGGTCCTCAATCGGGTCCGCTTCGGTCACCAGGATGGCCTGGTTCGCCTCTTCGACGGCCCTGAGGAGAATTCGGTGCTCCCGGTTCACCTGCCGGCGCCGGAGCTCCCGCTCGGTTACATCTTCGAGGACGACCGCCCGGCCCGCCCCGCCTCCAAGCGGGCTCTCTACCGGGCGGTAGTAGCGGGCCTCCTCCCCATCCTCCCCGTCCCTAAGCGTAAGCAGGTCCGACTCTCCGGCCAGGACCTCCGCCAGGCCCGGAAGAATCTCCGGCAGGGGCGCGCCGAGGGCTTCCGGCGCGCCGGGGACCTCCGGCGCCCCCAATTCCGAAAAGAGGGCGGCCGCCTGCTCGTTGCAGTTGCGGAGCCGCCCCGCCTCCGAGATCATCAGCACCGGCCCTGCCTGCCGCCCCGCCTCCCGGGCCTCCGCAAACCGATCGATGCTCACATACAGCGCGCCGACGGCAAACGCCGCCACGCCGACCGGTTCGTGGCTTAGGTCCAGCAGCCACGGGCGGGTGTAGCCCACGGCGTTGGCGAAAATCGGCAGGGCCGTCAGCCCGAACAGTCCCATCAGCGCCCCGGTACCCACCTGCATCCGCCGCAGCGACTCGTACAGCATAAAGAAGCCCACCGCCGCGCCCATGTAGGACACCCCCGCGGTGCCCCAGTACAGGGCGTGGTGGTCGATCGTCAGGTGGAAAAACGGCTCGGCGGCCATCACGGCCGAGAAGTACAGCCCGTGCCACGCGTTCGTCAGCTTCATCAGCGTGACCAACGCGAACAGCACTGCGGCCAGCGCCCGGGGCCCGCGGCGCCGGTGGAGCGCCCGCCCGCTGAAGGCAGAGCAGAACCAGAGCCAGGCCCAGACCGTCGCGAAGCCGATCACCAGGCCTGTTTCGTAGAACACCGTCTTCAGCCAGAGCGGACCGGACAGAAGCATTCCCACGTGCGCGGTGGCCCATGCGGCACTGGTGAGCAGCAGGCCGACGAGGCCGCGACGCACACCCCGGTCTGAGATATACTGGGCACGCCCGGCGCCAGCCAGGCACGCGAGGGCCGCGGCCCCGAAGACCAGCAGGTACGTCAGGTAGGAGGGAGTGCCAAGGGGAGGAGGCCAGGTGGGCATGAGCGGGCCGCCGTTTGAACGGAAGGGGCGGAATCTTTCCGAAATGTGACGTGGTAGCCGTAACTGCGCAGACTTCGTTCCGATTGCCCTGCTGAGATGTCAGCGAAGTTACAAAAAACTGTGCGTTCCGTGTGGGAAGCACTGGGAATGTCCCGATACTGACGTGGGGACATTCGGGGGAAAGAAGTGGAAGGGGCCAGAAATGCGTCCCGGATGACCTTGTCCTCCTTGGGACGATCCCTCTGCCCGGCGATTGCGACGGGTCCGGTCGGGACCCCGTCATGTTGTGCGCCACTCCCCAACGCTCCCCCGACCGCGAAGGTACCGGTCGTGTGACGAACCAGGGGGGCTGCGATGAATCCCCCATCGTAGGAGATGCGGACCCGCGGCGTTGCCTGATGCGCCACGCCCGCCCCTCAGGCCGACTTTTCCCGCCCGGCAGCGTCTTGCGGAGAACCTTCGGGGCGTAGGGGGGACCTTCCAACAGGTGCTCCAGCGGGGCGGGCCGGTCATAGGGCGCATCCGGCTTCGAGGAGCGGGAAGGGGCGTTCTAGGGAGCCATGAGTGCCAAACAAGATCGGGGGACGGGACGGCCAGACGGAGCCGCGTGGGCTCTACCCGTCCGGCCTCGACTCGTACTCGGCCTGC
>CAYRPX010000407.1:0-2458 GCA_964426195.1 uncultured Salinivenus sp. | reverse complement strand
GCCTCGTAGCGTCGCGTTCTCCGGGAACTGCTTCAGAACAGTGCGTGCGCTGCGCGGCCGAGCCGGGTATTACAATCCCGGCACAAGCGCGCATTCTTTCGGGGATCTGCTATCTTCATTTGTATGATTTTTGCATGCTTAGAAAGATGCCCTTAACGAAAGCATACTGAAATTCTAACCGCCCCCAGGGGGCGATGTGCCTTGGAGCTGTTTCTAGAGATGCGATGATCCGTTTTTTTCTGTCGATCTCTTCGCTTCTTCGTCCCGAGGACGAGGCGCTTTCCCAGGAGGCAAAGGACCGGGTCCAGCTTTACCGTCTGATGAGCCTTCTTGGAGCCTTCCTGATCACCTTCCTCAGCCTCCTCTACAGAACGTCATACCCGGAGGCCATCAGTCCAGGGTGGGCATATCTCGGCCTCTCGGGGCTCTTCGTCGGACTTTTCGCGGCATCATATGTCTCCAGGGAGGTCCGCAGGCGCTATGTGCTGTGGATGTGGGGCCTGCTTTACGTCCAGATGGTCTGGATCACGACCGTGGCCACGCTGAACCAATTCGGGAGCGAGTACGCGATTGCCGTTTTGCTCGTGTACGCGTCCATCGGGGTGGTCATCGAACTCGGCGCTCAGTCGTTTCGACCCCTTCTTTGGTTTTTGGGGTCCGGATTCCTGCTCACGGCGGGGGCACTGTTCCTGACTGCTGCGCCCCAATCGGTGCCTTCGGTTTTGCTTGGAATCATGGCCGTTATAGCACTCACGATTGGCTTTTCCCTCCGGGGACGACTTTCGATCCGACGAAAGCTTACCGATCGGGAAAAGCGACTCGACGAGCGCCAGCGAAAGCTCGAGTCCCTCTACGAAGCAACCAGTCACCTCCTGGAGGCGAGAACCCAGAGGGCCGTCTCCGCCCGCATCCACGATGTACTCCAGGAGGTTTTCGATTATCCGCTCAACAATACCGGGGTTCTCGAGGATGAGCGCATCGTTCCCCAGAAAACGACGACCGACGAGACGACCCAAGTGCCCTCTCCCACTGCCCAACCGCTTAGCACAGACACTGTATCGGCCCGGACCCTGCGGGCGGGGGAGAAAGTGGTCGTAGAGGACATTGAGGCGCTGGACAACGACGTCGACTACGGCGAACTGAGCTCAGCCGCCGGGGTGCCCCTCGGAGAACATGGCGTTCTCGTTCTCGGCCAGGTAGACGGCGAAAACTTTGACCGGTTTAACCTGCACCTGGTCGAGGTGCTCGCCAGCTACGCTGCCCTCGTGTTGGATCGCTTAGATCGGGAGGAAGAGCTCCGTGACGCAAAGACGGAGGCCGAGGAGGCTGCCCAGCTCAAATCCGCAATGCTGGCCAACATGAGCCACGAACTCCGAACTCCCCTGACGTCCATTACCGGCTTCTCGGAGATGCTCGAAGAAAACTTAAACGGCGACCTCGAAGTCTTTGCCACCCAAATCCACCAGAGCAGCCAGCGCCTAATGGATACGCTCGACTCGGTCCTTCACCTCTCGAAGTTGGAGGCCGGGGTCCACGAACTGGAACGGGAGGAGCTTCCCCTCGAAGAAATCGTCGAAGACGTCCTCGAAATGACTCACCACCGAGCAGAGGAGAAGTCCCTTGCACTGACGACAGACTCTCCTAGCGAATCCGTGGTCGGCCGCTGGAACCGGGACGCGGTCTTTCGAATCTGCCGGAATCTAGTGGATAATGCTATCAAGTTTACCCCGGAAGGCGGGCGAGTAGATGTGCGAGTGGGAACTGATAATCAAGAGGCGGTCCTGCAAGTCGAGGATACCGGCATTGGAATGAAGCCGGACCACGTGATGGGGCTCTTCGAAGCGTTTCAACAGGAGTCCGAGGGGCTCGGCCGGGAGTACGAGGGAAGCGGGTTGGGCCTCTCAATCGTGAAGCAACTCACCGAAGAGCTCGAGGGAAGCGTCGAGGTGGAAACCGAGAAGGGAACGGGCACCTGCTTTACGATCCGACTTCCAAAGACGCCAGAACAAGCCGCCGGAGAGGAGTCCTGAGTGGAGGAGGCCCGCGTTGCTCCCCCGCGGGCCGGACCAAATGTGGGAGACCCTGTAGAGTGTGCCTCCTTGTAGATGCGTTTTAAGGTCCCATCGAGCCTGTGAGTTAGGATCTCAGAACTGTGCTCCCCGCTCCGTGCTGGACCAACTGCCCCGCGCGTATCGGAACCCCTCCCCTTGCCAGTGTGTTGTTTTTCTAACTTCCTAAAACCTTCCTGCACTGAGGGTCCTGCAACCGGTGTTCTGGGCTTTCGCCCCCTGTCGGCAGGCATCAGGGGAGGCCGCCGGATCGAACCAGGAGGACGGACCGTCCCGACAGCTCTCTTTGCCTCTCAGAAGGCTCCTCCTTTATGACTCGACCGGCCTCCTCGACGGCGCCTTCTAATTCCGCCTCTCCACCGAACGACTCGCCCCTGCCCGACGCCCAG
>CAYRPX010000406.1:0-2461 GCA_964426195.1 uncultured Salinivenus sp. | reverse complement strand
ACGCCTTATACTAGCAGTGCCGAAATCCTTTGTCAAGGAGAAAGCGCGCAAGGGGACTCCTGCGACCCGTTTTCGCGTCGCCGTTGCACTTTTTTTACGACCGGTGTCATCTGCGCTCAGTCGCAAGCGGCCTTGCCGGTTCTTCACTCGCAGGAGCCGTGAGGAGGAAACCATCGATTGGTCGCGGCGTGTACCCGGGCCACAGAATTGACGCTACGATTGCAAGAGCGAATCCCCTGCAACGTCATGAAAGAAGGTCTCCATCCCAAGTACGACGAAGTCACGATCAATCTGGCGGACGGGAGCGAGATTACGACCCGTTCTACGATGGACGAGGACGTGTACGAGTCCGAGATCGACTCCTCAAACCATCCCTTCTACACGGGCCGGCGCCAGTTCGTCGACACGGCGGGCCGCGTCGAGAAATTCAACCGCCGCTACGGCCTCAACGAGGACGACGAGGAGGAGACGGAGGAGGCCGAAGAGTAGGCCTTCTCACATGCTGTAGCATCGGACGGGTCACCTGCGCCGAGCGGGTGGCCTTTTTGTTTTTGCGTTGGAACATTGAACGCTATCGCGTTGAACGTCTTCGGATTGTCGTGCAACATTCCAACGTTCAACGTGCCAACGTCCTAACGCACATATGAGCGGCCTCAATCCCGTCGAGATCATTTCTACGAAGCGCGATGGAGACGTGCTGTCGGCGCCTGATTTAAAGGCCTTTGTCGACGCCTACACGAACGGATCGGTGTCCGACTACCAGATGAGTGCTTTTCTGATGGCGGCGTACCTGAACGGCCTTTCGGCGGCGGAGGCCGCAGTCCTCACCGATGCCATGCTGCGATCCGGCACACGCATTGACCTCTCGGACGTGCCCGGCACCAAGGTAGGCAAGCACTCGACGGGTGGGGTGGGGGACAAGGTGTCGCCCATCCTGGTACCGCTCGTGGCCAGCTGCGGCGTCCCCGTCGCCAAGCTCAGCGGCCGCGGCCTCGGTCACACCGGCGGCACGCTCGACAAGCTGGAATCCATTCCGGGCTTCTGCACCGACCTGGGAGTAGACGCGTATCGCCAGCAGGTGGCCGACGTGGGCGGGGTCATTGCGGGGCAGACCGGCGAGGTGGCCCCGGCCGACAAGAAGCTCTACGCCCTGCGCGACGTGACGGCGACGGTCGACTCCATTCCCCTCATCGCCGCCTCCATCATGAGCAAGAAGCTCGCGGAGGGCAACGACGCGCTCGTGCTCGACGTAAAGTGCGGGCGTGGGGCCTTCATGAAAACCGAGGCGGATGCCCGTGCCCTCGCGGAGAAGATGGTCGCCATTGGGGCTGAGCACCAGACGCCCGTCGTGGCCGTGATGACGAACATGAATGTCCCTCTCGGCCGTGCCGTTGGCAACTGGCCCGAGATCGAAGAAGCCATTGCCTGTCTCCAGGGCGAGCACGCGGAGTCTTCCCTCATGCAGATCGTGCGCGGACTGGCCGGAGAGATGATTGCGCTAGGCGGGGCCGCAAACTCGCCCGACGAGGGCCGTTCAAAAGCCCGTGACGCTCTCGAGAGTGGGGCGGCCCTGGAGCGATTCCGTCGCCTCGTGGAGGCACAAGGCGGCGACCCGACGTACGTCGACAATCCCGACGCACGCCCTGGTTGCGACCCCATCGCCGAAGTCCGAGCCTCAGCAGAGGCGTCCGGCTACGTGGCCGACCTCGACGCCTTGCCAATTGGGCAGGCCGCCATGAATCTGGGGGCCGGTCGGAAGTCGAAAGAGGAGTCGGTCGATTCCGTCGCCGGGCTCACGGCGCTCAAAAAGCCGGGCGATGCAGTCGGGCAAGGCGACGTCCTGGCCCGGCTGCATTCCAGTGAGTCGCCCGATCTCGACGCCGTTCGGGGGGCTGTGCGCGATGCGTACACGTTTTCCGACACGCCACCAGAGGGGGCTACGGCCCTCAAGGCCCGCTACAGCGAGGACGGGTGGATCGACCTGTAAAGAAACGTGGGGCAGAGTGTAACAATTCTCCTCCGTGCAAAGTATATGAAGGCGCACTTGTAGTCTCCTCGATACCGATCTGCTACTATGTCTATTTGGTCCCGATTTAAACGTGCTGTGAAGTCTATCTTCGGCGGTGCCGTCTCGGCGATGGAGGACCCGCGCACGATTCTCGAGCAAAACATCCGGGAGCTCAACGATCAGGTTCCGGAGATGAACGAAAATATCGCCACGGTGAAGGCGAACAAGATCATGCTCGAGAAGGAGGTTGAGAAGACGAAAGACCGGGTCGAGCAACTCTCCAGTCGCATCCGCACGGCGCTCAAGTCCGATCGCGAGGACATCGCCAAGAAGTATGCGAAGCGACTCGAAGATCAGAAGGAGAGCTTGGAGCGGACGCAGGAGCAACTCAACGGGGCCGAGCGGGCCTACGAGAAGGCGCTTAAGGTGAAAAAAGCCTTCATGCGCGAGAAG
>CAYRPX010000405.1:0-2478 GCA_964426195.1 uncultured Salinivenus sp. | reverse complement strand
CTTCTTCCACAACTACTCCACCTTCCAGACCAACGCGGGCCTCTACGTGGAGGACCTGTTCGTGCGGCCCACGTACCGGGGGGAAGGCATCGGGGTGGCCCTGTTTCAGCGTGTGGCACAGATCGCGGAGTCCCGCGGCTGTCGGCGGATCGACTGGGCCGTGCTGGACTGGAATACGGAGGCCATCGACTTTTACGAAAGCCTCGGGGCCGAGGCTCTTGACGACTGGACGACCATGCGGCTGGATGAAGAGGGGATCGAGGCCGTGGCTACCGAGGCCGTTGCGTAGCGGAATTGTCGCCACGGGGGCGAAGTTTTTCTGGAGAGGAATTCTGTTCAGGACGATCCCGGAGAAAGGGAGGTGCTGTCGTAGGTCCATCCGAATGTCTCCGGTGCCCCTCCGCCCAAATCGAGTCGTAGGCCCTCGTATGCGGCGGCGCACTCGACATCGGTTTTCTCCAGATGACCGCGGGCCTGTGTCTGAAGGGCCTCGATTTCGTCGTCGGTGCGGGTAGGATCGTGATGAAAGAGCAATAGCCCCTCCACCTCGGCACGGGCGGCCAACTCGCAGGCCTGAGAGACCCGACTGTGGCCCCATCCCCACTTGGCGGGCATGTCGTCGTTTTGATACTGGGCGTCATGACACAACAGATCGGCCCCCTGACAAAAGTCCACTAGGTCCTGAAAGGAACGAGTGGCATCGTCCGGGGGGCGCAGTTCATTGTCTGGCACGTGCACGTAGGTTCCTCCGTCGTCGTGTAGCTGGTAGCCATAGGCCCCCCCGGGATGGTTCACGGCGAGGCGTTCGATGTCGAACCCCTGACGGCGCAAAAACGAACACCCGTTCGCCTCGACGTGGTGACAGTTGGCAGGGATCGCGTCGGGGGTCAACGGGAAGTGTTGGCCGTCGAACAGGGCTAGCGGCGACCATGCGTCGTCACCCCCGGGCGGGTGGTAGTGGATTAGATGAATCGTCCGCTCCGTTTCGTAGAGGGGCTGGAAGAACGGAAAGCCCTGAATGTGATCGTCGTGCAGGTGAGTGAAGAGGACGTAAATCTCACGGTCGCCGCCGGCAAGCTCGTTCCCGAGGGCGCGGATGCCCGTCCCTGCGTCGAGAACGAGGACTCGGTCCTCGGCCTCGACGCACACGCAGGAGGTGTTGCCGCCGTACCGCATTGTCTGCGGGCCTGGTGCGGGCACAGAGCCGCGCACGCCGTGGTAGGTGATGGTCATGGGTTGGAGTCACCAGTCCAGCGAAGCGTTTCTGCGGCCTACAATCAATCGTGCTCGCTCGACGAATGTAGGCGTGCAGTCCCACCGGTCAAGAAGCCGATACAGCACACACGCTGTCCGGTTTCTCGACGTGGGAGGAGCGGGATCTCAGCCGAGAGCGCCCCCGTTATGAACAGGCGTGTAACATGTCCTCCAATTTGTCCTCGAACGGGAGGGGACTGGGGTCATCGTGTTTTTCGCATGTCATTTCGTCGACCGTGACCACGCTTGTCATCATTCCTGCTTTCAACGAGGCCCGTGCCATCGGGCAGGTGGTCAGCGACGTTCCCGATCGGCTGGTCGACGAGGTGGTGGTTGTCGACAATGCCTCGACCGACGCCACGGAGGCCAATGCTCGCGCCGCCGGGGCCACACTGATCGACGAACCGCGGCAGGGATACGGTTACGCCTGCCTCCGCGGCATCGAGTACGCGAGCACCAGGCAGCCGGACATCGTCGTCTTCCTGGACGGGGACTACAGCGACCATCCCGACGAGATGCCGCGCCTGATCGAGCCCATTGCCGCCAACGAGGCTGACTTCGTCGTGGGGTCGCGCATTCGCGGGGAGTCCGAGGCGGGTGCACTCCTCCCGCAAGCGCAGGTGGGAAACCGACTGGCATGCACGCTCATGGAGCGCATCTGGGAGGCGGACTATACCGACCTGGGGCCGTTTCGCGCCATTCGCTTCTCCGATCTGCAGGCGCTCGACATGCGGGACAAGACCTTCGGCTGGACGATCGAGATGCAGATTAAGGCCGTCGAGGCGGGACTCCGTGTCGACGAGGTCCCGGTGTCGTACCGCCGGGGCATCGGCCCGTCCAAAGTTACGGGCACACTTTCTGGCACTGTGAAAGCCTCCGCCAAGATTCTCTGGACGATCGGGCGCATGGCCGCCACGACCCACCGGCGGGCGCCGCGGCTTCAGGAACGGGTCGCGCAGGCTCGGGACGGAGAGCCGGTTGAGTCGGGGGCATGAGTCACGAGCCATGAAGGCATGAATCCTGTGAGTCGCGGGGATTCTTTTTTGGTTACAGGATCAGTGGACAAGGCTTCAGTGGTACACCCGCCGGCGGATCGAAGCATATCACGAACCTTTCCCCCGGGGCGCCGTTTTCCTTTCGGTTCGTCATCCTATCCACCGACCTTTCGTTCCCACACGTCGCCATGGAGCCCGACATCTGGTACAACGGAGAGTTCATCGACCA
>CAYRPX010000404.1:0-2523 GCA_964426195.1 uncultured Salinivenus sp. | reverse complement strand
GCACTCGTTCCACCGTGAGCAGCCTCGGATTCAACACGGGCTACATCGAAGAGCTGTACAAGCAGTACCAGGAGGACCCTGACAGCGTCAGTCAGAGCTGGCGGGAGTTCTTTGCCGATTACGACCCGGATGCCTCATTCGTCCCCGCCACGCAGCCCTCCGGCGAGGCGCAGACGACGGGCGATGGTGAGGCAGCCACTCCTCCCCCCGAACAACCGACGGAGCCAACAACGGAGGCCCGTGAGGCGCCGCCCGAATCGCCTCGCACTCGTCCCTCCAAACCCGAGGACGGGGTCGTGGAGCCCCTGCGCCCCGCCTCCGCACCCTCGGTCGACAAGAACCGGGCGGAGGTAACGGCCATGACCGGCCCCTCGGCGAAGGTCGTCGAGAATATGGAGGACAGCCTCGGCATCCCAACGGCGACCTCCGCCCGCACGATTCCAGTGAAGCTTTTGGACGAGAATCGCAACCTGCTAAACGACTACCAGAAGCAGGTGGGGGGCGAGAAGGTCTCGTACACCCATATCATCGCCTACGCGATGGTGCAGGCGATGCGGGAATACCCCGACATGAATACCACCTTCCGCCGAGACGACGAGGGGACCCTGCAACACGTTAAGCCCGATCAGATTAACCTCGGCCTCGCCATTGACGTGGAACGCCGGGGCGAACGCACGCTCCTGGTGCCCAACATCAAAGATGCAGGCAGTCTTAACTTTGCCGAATTTCTGGGGACCTACAACAACATTGTCGGACGTGCCCTCGACGGGGACCTGGACCTTTCCGATTTTCAGGGCACCACGGCCACCCTCACCAATCCCGGCATGATCGGCACGTCGATGAGCGTGGCGCGCCTGATGCCCGGACAGGGCGTGATTGTGGGTGCCGGCGCCATTGGGTACCCGCCCGAATATCGCGGGTACGATCCGGAGGTAGCGAGCAAGGCGGGCGTCTCGCCGACCATGACGCTGACGTCCACCTATGACCATCGCGTCATTCAGGGGGCCACGAGCGGGGCGTTCCTCAACCACATCGAGGAGCTCTTGCTGGGCCACCACGACTTCTATCAGCGCCTCTTTTCGGACCTGGGTGTGCCTCACCAACCGTTCCGGATGGCCGCCGACTCGACGCCCCAGCTCGGCCAGCACGATCCGCAGGACGAGCTCGACATGACGGAGAAGCAGGCTGCGGTCCTCCAGCTCATCCGGGCGTATCGCGTGCGGGGCCACCTCCAGGCCGACACCAATCCACTGGGCTACGAGTGGCAGTACCACTCCGAGCTCGACCCGGCTACCTACGGCCTCACCGTCTGGGATCTGGACCGCGAGTTTATTACCGGCGGGCTCGGTGGCGAGGACAAGCTGCCCCTGCGCGAAATCCTCGCCATCCTGCGGAAGGCTTACACCAATAAGATTGGAACGGCCTTCATGCATATCTCCGACCCCGAGGAGAAGCAGTGGATCCAGAATCGAATTGAGCCGATGCGGGACGCGGAGCCTCCCTCCGAGGAGGAGCGTCGCCGCATCGTGCAGACGCTCAACGCCGCAGAGGCCTTTGAACGCTTTCTTCACACCAAGTACATCGGGCACAAGCGCTTCTCGCTGGAGGGTGCGGAGACGATGATTCCCCTCATCGACACCCTCCTGTCCGACGCCGCCGACGAGGGGGTCAAGGACGTCGTGATGGGCATGGCCCACCGCGGTCGCCTTAACGTCCTGGCCAACATTATCGGAAAGCCGTATGAGGAAATCTTCTCCAAGTTTGAGGGCAACATTGACCCGAATACGACGCAGGGATCCGGCGACGTGAAGTACCATCTGGGCGCCGAGGGGTACGTCACCTCGCCGAACGGCAACGAAATCGGCGTGACGCTAGCCTCGAATCCCAGCCATCTGGAAGCCGTCAATCCGGTTGTAGAGGGCATGTCGCGCGCTAAGCAAAACCTGCTGCGTGACGAACACCCCGAGGCCGAGGAGGACGACTACCACGACGCCGTGATGCCGCTCCTGGTGCACGGCGACGCAGCGTTCCCGGGCCAGGGCGTGGTGGCCGAGACGCTCAACCTCAGCAAGCTGCGTGGCTACACCACCGGCGGCACCGTCCACCTAGTTATCAACAACCAGATCGGCTTCACCACCCCACCGGGCGACGCTCGCAGTTCCACCTACGCCACCGACCTCGCCCAGGCCATCGAGGCGCCCATCTTCCACGTCAACGGCGACGACCCCGAGGCGTGCGTCCGCATCGCGCGGCTGGCGTTTGAGTACCGCCAGCGCTTCAACAAGGACGTGGTCATCGACATGATGTGCTACCGCGTCCATGGCCACAACGAGGGCGACGAGCCGACCTTCACGCAGCCGCTGCTCTACGAGAAGATCGAGGAGAAGCGCTCCCCGCGGAAGCTCTACACCGAGATGCTGCTGCGGCGCGGCGATATTGAGCCGGACGAGGCCGAGCAGATGCTCGACGACTACCGGAGCCGCCTGCAGGAGGCCTTCGATCGCACGAAGGACCTGGAGGAGA
>CAYRPX010000403.1:0-2530 GCA_964426195.1 uncultured Salinivenus sp. | reverse complement strand
TGATGACCGGAATGATCTCCAGGTCCTGCTCCAGGGCCAGCCACAGGTTCGAGATCGTCTGCGCCTCGATGCCCTGCGCCGCGTCGACCAGCAGGATGGCGCCCTCGCACGCCTTGAGCGCCCGGCTCACCTCGTAGGTAAAGTCGACGTGCCCGGGCGTGTCGATGAGGTTGAGCGTGTACTCCGCCCCGTCCGAGGCCGTGTGCGACATGCGCACGGCGTGGCTCTTGATGGTGATGCCCCGCTCCCGCTCCAGGTCCATGTCGTCGAGCGTCTGCTCCTTCATCTCGCGCTCGGTGATGGTCCCCGTGCGCTCGAGCAGGCGATCGGCCAGGGTGCTCTTCCCGTGGTCGATGTGCGCGATGATACAGAAATTGCGGATGGTCGAAAGATCAGGCATGAGGCACAGAGGCCGTCGGATGGACGTTCAGTGATGGACTGGACCGAGCCCGGATGTCCACAGGGCGTGTAACGGACCGCTCCTCGTCACGTTGCACGGCGGGGCGTCCCAACGCCTTCCTCACGTTGCGCCCCCCGTGCTGCTCCCGAGAAGACGAGGGCCAGCGGGTCGCAGAAAAGTGGGGCTTTGTGGCGGTTCACCGCATCAGGGCCAAGGCCACCAAGGACTCTTGCCCAAACCCCTGGACCCAACGGCCCCCGAGGCGGACCGAACGGACGCCGGCGCTTGCGTTATCCACGCGTTTCCTCCGCCTCCACGTTCCGGACGGATGACGAGCCCGACGCCGAGCCGTTTTGGGGCGCCGCTCCGTCCGAAAAGTTCGGGGCATCCGCTCGCAACAGGGACGAGGGCACCGTTGGGGGCGTCCCCACGTCCCGTCCAAGGTTCGAAAATACCACCGCGGGCTGCTTCCGAGCCCGACTGCTGGACGTCCGGGCGGCACTCTTCTTCCGTTCGCGCTCGGCCCGACGCCGCTCATGGAAGGACTGGTGATAAATCATTACCCCGACGACGCCCAGGACAATCGACATGTCGGCGACGTTCCAGATCGGAAAGATCTCCAGATACGAGCCCCCGATGAGAGGCACGGTGCGCGGGATGAGGCCCTGCCAGAGGCTCACGTGAATGAAGTCCACGACCTTGCCGGTGAAGTAGGGGCCGTAGTCGAGGAGAACGCCGTAGAAGATGCGGTCGATGATGTTGCCCAGGGCCCCCCCGAGGATGAGACCCAGACTCCAGCGATAGGGAAGGTAGTCGCGCACCTGATAGACGTAGGCGGCCACAAGAACGGTCGCCACCAGGGAGAGAACGGTCACCGTTCCGGGCGGGCCAATCGTGATCCCAAAGGCCATTCCCGGGTTTTCCGTGAACGTTAACCGCAGCCAGTCGCCGATGAGCGGGATCGACTGCTCGTAGTACATAAACTGAAGGACCGCCGCTTTGGTGGCCTGATCGAGGAGCACGACGGCCCCAGAAATCCAGAAAACGCGCATACAGCTTGGGGATGGATGTATGGATGTGTGGAAATCTGGATGTGGTCCCGTCCACTCCTACGTCCCTCCACACCTCCAAACGTTAGGAAGACTTTTCCTGTCGCTTCGCCTCAATTGAGATCTCGGTGTGGGGCACGGCTTCGAGTCGCTCTTTGGCAATGGGCTCTCCCGTTACCCGACAGATGCCGTAGGTCTTGTTGTCGATGCGTTCGAGGGCTCGATTGAGGTAGCCGATGTATTTCTGCTGACGGGCAATCATGAGGTGGAGCTTCTCGCGTTCCATCGCGTCGGTTCCCGCATCCGCCATGTGGATGCCATACGCCGTGTTGTCGTCGGCCTGCTCCTTGGCCTGTTCGACCTGTCTCCGCATCTGCTCGATTTCCCCCTTCGCCTCTCGGCGACGCTCGAGAATCAGCTCACGGAAATGCTCTAGTTCCTCGTCGGAGAATGGGGTCTTGCGCTCCTCCGCCCCCTCACTCCCCTTCCCGGACTGCGTGTGAAGCGGCGCTTCTGGGGGGGTGGTCTCGGAATCTGGATGATCGTTCGCCATAGGGAAAAGGATTGATGCTCCGATAAAAGGGTGCGAAAGGCTTCGAGACTCTGAACCAACCACTGAACCAACCAAAGGTCCAGAACAGGCTCAGAACCTGTTTGGCGAGATGTCTACGGCCACCCCGGGGAGTACTCGGTCACTCCGTTCCCAGCGCAGCCCGGAGACTACTTGGTCGCTACCGCTCCCAGCGCTCCGACTTCATGAATCTCGCACAGAACGGGTTCTGCACTCGCCCGGTAGCGTTGCTACAGGGCTCGCTTGGGCCCCGTTCATGTGCGTCGCCTACTGGGTCTCGGCTTCGCATCCACTCGCAAAACAGGTTCTCAGGAAGTGAGCTCCTCGTCGGCCTCAACCCGCCGAACGCCAATCGTGAGCGTCTCGTCGTCGATCTCAAACGTCTCAACGACCTCCCCGGTCGGGGGGTGAGACGGTTGCAACTCCAGCGCCAGGGTCTCGTTCCGGATCGAGTTTGCGTGCGTGGCCACCGCGTCGGCAATCTGCGAGGAGCCTCGGTAGGAAATCTCA
>CAYRPX010000402.1:0-2532 GCA_964426195.1 uncultured Salinivenus sp. | reverse complement strand
GACAACCACACGCGAATGAACCACGTGCAGCCGGACTGCAACAGCAATGAGTTGTACAAGCACGTTCTTAACGACGAGTCCACTGCCGTCTTCAACGGCAAGGTGTTCGTATCGCGCGGCTCACAGCGTATCGACGCCTACCAGCAGAACGACACCATCGTCCTGACAAACGAGGCGAACATTTACACCAAGCCGGAGCTTGAAATTTATGCGGACGACGTGGTGTGCAGTCACGGGGCCACAACCGGACAGGTCAACGAGGAAGGGGTCTTTTACCTCCGCTCCCGCGGCCTCTCCGAGCGACGGGCGCGTATCCTAATGCTTCAGGCCTTCACCGACGAGGTGCTGAGCGAATTCAAGATCGACGCGCTGCGCGAATACATCACCGACAAGATCCGACGGCGCTTCGCCAGCTACTTCGAATGAATGTGTGGAAGGGCAGAGATGTAGAAGTATGGAAGAACATACGTCCATCCACACTTCCATCCCCAACCTGTTATGCCTGCGACGACTCAAACCACCCCCGAGACGGCTTCGTTTGACGTCGAGGCGCTCCGCGCGGACTTTCCTGCGCTGACGCAGGACGTGTACAAGGACACGCCGCTGGCGTACCTCGACAACGCGGCCACCTCGCAGAAGCCGACCCCAGTGATCAAACGGCTGGATCAGTTCTACCGCGAGGAGAACAGCAACGTGCACCGGGGGGTGCACCGACTCAGCCAGGACGCCACCGAGGCGTACGAAGGTGCTCGCGAATCACTGGCGCACTTCCTCAATGCCCCGGACCCCGACCAGATCATCTTCACGCAAGGAACGACGGAGGGACTGAACCTCGTGTCCTCGACATTTGGACAGATGGTCGTAGAGGAAGGAGATGAGATTCTCCTCACGGAGATGGAGCATCACTCCAACATCGTCCCTTGGCAAATGCTCGCCGAGGAGGTGGGAGCGTCGATCGAGGTACTCCCCGTCACTGATCGGGGGGAACTCCGGATGGACCTGCTTCCGGAGATGCTGACCGACAATACGGCCCTCGTCGCCCTTACCCACGTCTCTAACACACTGGGCACGATCAATCCGGCGGGCGACCTCGTTGACGTCGCCCACGCCGAGGACGTACCGGTCGTCGTGGACGGAGCGCAGTCGGCCCCACACATGCCCGTCGATGTGCAGGCCCTCGACGCCGACTTCTTCGTCTTCTCGGGGCACAAGATGTTCGGCCCCACTGGCATTGGCATTCTCTATGGGAAGCGCGAGCACCTGAAGGCCATGCCTCCGTATCAGGGCGGTGGCGACATGATCGATCAGGTCTCGTTTGAGGAGACGACCTACGACGACCTGCCCCACAAGTTTGAAGCGGGTACGCCGAACATTGCCGACGCAATCGGGCTCGGCACGGCGGCCGAATACGTGATGGACCTGAACTGGACGGCGGTGCAGGCCCACGAAGACGAGGTTCTGAAGTACGCGACCGAGCAGGTTCAGTCACTTGACGGGATCCGGATTATCGGCACTGCCCCCGACAAGACCAGCGTTCTCTCCTTTGTCTTCGACGACATCCATCCGTACGACGCCGGAACGGTGCTCGACCGCGAGGGGGTGGCGGTGCGCACGGGTCATCACTGTACCCAGCCGCTGCTCAAGAAGTACGGCCTTCCCGGCACCATCCGCGCGTCTTTTGCCGCCTATAACACGCGCGACGACGTGGATCGGCTGGTCGACGGCCTTCAGAAGGTCCAGCACATGTTTGGATAGGGCACTCCGTCCCCCGACAACCATACACTGGAAGCCTTCGTACGTGAAGGTGAGGTAACGTTCCCTTCTCACGAACTTTGCCCGCTGTTATGCCCACTACGGATACAGTTTCGGACCGCGCGCAGAAGGTCGTCGACGAGTTTTCGCTCTTCGACGACTGGATGAGCCGGTACGAGTATCTCATCGAGCTCGGGGACGACATCCCCCTGCTCGACGAGGAGCAGAAGACGGAGGAAAACTACATTCACGGCTGCCAGTCCGACGTCTGGATTGAGACGGAGTTTGACGATGAAGACCGAGCGCTCCACTTCCGGGGCGACAGCAATGCCAAGATCACGAAGGGCCTCGCTGCCCTGATCATTCGGGTGCTCGACGAACAGCCGCCGAATGCGGTCGCGAATGCCGACTTCGATTTTCTCGACGATATCGGCCTTCACGACCACCTGAGCTCTCAACGCAACAACGGGCTCAAGGCCATGATCGAGGCGGTGCAGGAACGGGCCCGGACGGTTCGGAACTGAGGAATGATGCGTGAGGAGTGACTCATGAGGACTTCTTTTCTCAGGGGTCACGCCTCACCCGTCACGTTTCACGCATCACGAGTCACGCTCCAGACGGAGCCCGGCCTTTTCACCCAGGCCGCCTCCCTTACAAAATATCTCCTCATAACCTCTACTTACACCATGAGTCCCTCAGGAGCCATGCCCGGTGGAATGGGCGGAATGGGCGGCATGCCCGGCGGCGGAGGCGGCGGCGGTGCCGACGACATCCCCGACG
>CAYRPX010000401.1:0-2536 GCA_964426195.1 uncultured Salinivenus sp. | reverse complement strand
TCACCGTCGCGCCCCACGTCTCCATCATGACGCGGCGGTAGGGCTTCTGCTCGTAACTGATACGCACCATGTACACCTCGCAGTCGAGGTCGTACATCTGGGTGGCGAAGCTGAGGGCGCTGCCCCACTGTCCGGCGCCTGTCTCGGTGGTCAGGCGCGTGGTCCCCTCCTCGGCGTTGAAGTAGGCCTGGGGAACGGACGTATTCGGCTTGTGGCTGCCGGTGGGGCTTCCGCCCTCATACTTGTAGAAGATCTTGGCGGGCGTCTCCAGCCGCTCTTCCCAGCGATGGGCCCGATACATCGGCGTCGGGCGCCAGAGACGGTACACGTCACGCACCGGCTCGGGGATGGGAATGTGGCGTTCGGTGCCCATCTCCTGGTGCACGAGGGCGTCAGGGAAGATGGCCTCGAAGTCGGCGGGCCCAGCTGGTTCGTGTGTCTCGGGATTCAGCACCGGGGCCATCTCGACGTTCAGCGCCTCCAGATCGGCGTTTAAGTTGTACCAATGGGTGGGAAGCTCCGCTTCGGAGAGGAGAAACTTGGTCTGTTTGGCGTCGGGCATGAGGGAGCAGAAAAGTAGAGAGACAGCAAATACTCACCGCCCAAGATGCCTGTCCGGGACGAGAGGGTCAAGGTCGGCCCCCGGAGATTACGTCGTCGATTCGTTTTGGAATAGGAGCAGGCAAGGCGAGATGGAGCAGACGCTGCACTGCCTGTCTGGCGTGTGCACCCACCGCGGGAATCTCCTGGTGGAGGGAGAGGAGCACCTGCCGGGCACCTCCATCCAGTGCCGCTACCACGGCCGCCGCTTTGGGATGGACGGATATTTCTTGTCGATGCCCGGCTTTGAGGAGGCGGAGAGCGCTTTACTTCCCAGCAATTGCGGCCCTTCGATGCAACGCTGCGGTCGAAGCCTTCGGCGACCGACTCGCCGAGCGGGGGAAGGAAAAGATGGTCATCATTGAAGCGGCCATGCGGAAACTACTCCACATCTGCTATGGCGTGTTGAAAAACCAAGCCCCGTTCGACCTGTCGCTTCACCCTGGAACTTGACATTCAGCAACACAGCATCTTTTTGGTTCGTTTTTGCATCTAGGCAAAATGAACGGCCATGTACTAACATGGGCAATATGCTCCCTCGCAAATCATCACTGTCGAAAGAGAGAAATTGTCCGTGTGCAGTTAATCTCGCCACTTCGCACATATGGTCCAACATTTTCCGATCCGAGCCATTCTGGAAAAATCGGATCTCGAACGCGTGCCTCGATCTGCAAAAGGGGCTCTTTGCCATCATTTCCGAATACTGCTGTCCATGAGCACCCCCACGCCCGTCTTGGACTTTCCCGTCGACACGGACGACCTCCAGGTGACATTCGACGACGTATCGGCGGCCGCCGCGCACCTCAACGGCGTGGCGAACGAGACGCCCGTCATGACTTCCCGCACCGTCGATGCCCGTACCGGCGCCACGGCATTTTTCAAGTGCGAGAATTTCCAGCGCGGGGGCGCCTTCAAGTTTCGGGGTGCCTACAATGCCCTCTCGCGGTTCTCAGCGGAGCAGAGAGAGCGAGGCGTGATCGCGTACTCGTCGGGCAACCACGCACAGGCCATCGCGCTCGCCGGGCGGCTGCTCGATATTCCCGCCACCATCGTGATGCCGGAGAACGCCCCCGAGGTGAAATTGAACGCGACGAAAGGCTACGGTGCGGAGATCATTCTGTACGACCCGGAGACGACGGTCCGCGAGGACCTGGCCACCGAGATCGCCGAGGAGCGGGACCTAACCCTCATCCCGTCGTTCGACCACCCGGCCGTGGTGGCGGGGCAGGGCACGGCGGGCCTGGAGCTGCTGCAGGAGGTGAGTGCGCTCGACACTTTGCTCGTGTGCTGCGGGGGCGGCGGATTGCTTTCCGGCTGCGCCCTCGCGGCGGACGCTCTTGCGCCGGACTGCACGGTCGTGGGGGTGGAGCCGGCGGCGGCCAACGACGCCGAGCAGTCCTTCGAGACGGGCACGTTGCACGAGGTCACTCACCCCGACACGGTGGCCGACGGAGCCCGCACCCGCCACCTCGGCAGGGTGACGTTTCCCCTCGTCCTCGAATACGCCGACGACGTGGTCTCGGTCTCCGACGAGGCGATCCTTCGGGCGATGCACCTGCTCTGGGAGCGGATGAAGATCGTCGTGGAGCCGACTGGCGCGCTGGCCACGGCGGCGCTCCTAGAGAAGGTCGTAAACGTGACTGATCAGCGTGTGGGTGTGCTGGTGACGGGGGGCAACGTAGACCTGCAGCAGGCGGGCAACTGGTTCGAGGCCCTATGAGAACGATTGGGGACGAGAGACACGACCGTAGCGCGGAGTGGCAGCAAGCTTCTTCGGGACGCTGCCTTGCGTTTCAGTGCGCTGAAAGCGTCGTTGTTCACAGATTCTTTCTCATCGTCCCGCCGCCGATCTCCACGCCATGATCTACACGAGCCCCCACTCCGACGTCGACGTTCCCGAGGTCTCGCTTCCGTCGTTCATCCTGGACGGGGCCGA
>CAYRPX010000400.1:0-2542 GCA_964426195.1 uncultured Salinivenus sp. | reverse complement strand
AGCCGGCATCCACAAGGGCGACCTGCTCCTGATTGAAGAGATGGACTGGGCCGACTTGGAGAATGGAACGCTCGTGGCCGCCCTCGTGGAGACCCAGTTGCTCCCCCGCGAGTTCTACTTTGCCAACCGCAAGCTTCACCTCCGCCCGGCCGACCGTCACTACGCCGAGGAAACGTTCGCGCCCGATCATTCCGGCTGCTACGTCATCGGGCGCCTGCGGGGACTGATCCGCACGCTGTAAGAAGTACTGGAGTGCTCACCATTTCAGCCCATTGTCGCGACCGCACGCTCACAGCACGTGGACTCGTTCCCGAACTGGCGTCGAACGGAGCGTGCCCGTGCCGTCCGAGTCACGCCAACACTCCCACGGACCAGTCCCGCGTCGACCTGTTTTTGTTCACGCCCGCCGACGATGAACTAGTACATTTTGGTGGCAGGAAATATTCTCTGATTCTGTGTCGTGGACTTGATCGACGATACGGTCTCGATCGGGTAGCGAACCGTTTTTCCATCTTGCTTCTCGACAACGATGTCGCCCCCATCCACGCGTGCCGAGCGGCCCACGACCGACGACGTGCCGTAGCGGTACACGATCACGTCATCGTCGGTCTCAAGGGTGAAGCTTCTCGGAGAAAGTTCTCGGCCTGTTATGAGCTCCAAAATCATAGAGCGACCGTATAGCTTGACGGTTCGCTCATCGGTGCCAAATGGATTCACGGTGGACTCAAGCATACCTGTGAACCGGCGCCCCTTTTGCCACACGGTTCGCTCCTCCGACACGTCGATCAGGGCGAGATTCACCGATAGCCCTTTGGTCGCGCCTGTCCCGAGTCTGATGGAAAGACCACCGGTAGGCGAGAACCCAGCAGACACTTCCACCCCGTCGGCAAACAATGAGCGGTCCCACCGCACGGCCTGCGCAAGCAGCACGTATTGAGTGCCAGTGGTGTGGGCAGTCTCGTTCAGCGCCTCGTAGTCCAGGGGACGGCTCTCTTTTCCTTCGGCCGAGCGATACAACCGATCCGGACGCACTCCAGTAGTATCCGACCCTCCGTCTCCGCGATACAACACTGCCGTTTGCCCGAGCCTGGCGAGCTCCCTTTCTGCGACCGACGCGAGATGATTGTGATACGAGGTAACGCCTTGGTCGGCCGTGGCAGGCCCTTCTGCCTGGAGCGGCACGAGCGTCCATGGTGCATCCAGTGCGGGCTTCACTTTCGGAGCCGGGGTGGGAGACTCAGGGGCGGCACACCCTCCGAGGTACAGTCCCAAGAGAAGTACGGAAACGGCGGCACAAAGACGGCCAGGTACGCGGCGCATGAAGCGATTGGCTGAGCAAGGCGACGAGCGTGATATGTTATACCGGACTCTCGGGGAACGGAAGCCCTCCATCGGTAAATTTCTTACGCTGGAGCAGCTTTCTCTGAAATCCTCTTCCTTTCGGACTCCTACTTTCGCACTCCGCGACGTGTCCCTTGAGATTCGAGATTACATGTCGACCGATGCGAGGGGTACGGCCTCCCGCTCCGGTGGCTGCGGTGAGGCGACGAGGTCCTGCTCGTGGGCGTAGGTCGTGCAGGCCCGCACGAAGGACTGGAACAGGGGATGCGGATTGCCAACGGTCGTCCGGTACTCGGGATGGAACTGCACACCGAGGAACCAGCGCTTGTCGGGCAGTTCCATGATTTCGATCAGATCCATGTCGGGATTCACGCCGCTAAAGCGCATCCCCTCCTCCAGCAGCTTGTAGCGGAGGACGTTGTTTACCTCGTAGCGGTGACGGTGCCGCTCCTGCACCTGATCCGCCTCGTAAATTTCGTGGGCACGGGACCCCTCCTGAATTCGGCAGTCGTACTGCCCGAGGCGCATCGTGCCGCCCTTATCGGAGATCTCTTTCTGCTCCTCCATCAGGTCGATTACGGGGTAGGAGGTGTCCGGATCGAATTCCGTGGAGTGGGCGCCCTCCCAGCCGCATACGTGGCGCGCAAACTCGATGATGGCACACTGCAGACCGAGGCAGATTCCAAAAAAGGGCAAATCGCGCTCGCGAGCGTACTGCGCCGCGAGAATTTTTCCCTCCACTCCCCGATCTCCGAAGCCCGGAGCCACGAGGATGCCTGCCACGTCCCCGAGGACTGAGTCCACGGTGCCCGGCGTTAGATCTTCCGACAGGACGTACTCGACGTCCACCTGTATCCCATCGGGCACACCGGCGAGAATGAAGCTCTCGGTGATGGACTTGTACGCGTCTTGATGCTCTACGTACTTGCCCACCAGCGCGATGGGGATCGTTTCTTCGGGATTCTTCAGGCGTTTTAGGAACTCGACCCAGTCGCTGAGGTCGGGGGTGTCGCTGCAGACATTGTCTCGTCTCCGATCAGGATAAAATCGATCAACGACGAACTCGCCCATGCCTTCCTCCTTCAGCAGGAGAGGTACCTCGTAGATCGACTCCGCGTCGAGCATCTGAATGACCGCTTCCTCCTCCACATTGCAGAAGAGTGAAATCTTGCGCCGCACTTCCGCGGTGATGGACCGCTCC
>CAYRPX010000399.1:0-2555 GCA_964426195.1 uncultured Salinivenus sp. | reverse complement strand
TCTTCAGCGAGTCGACCACCGGGATGAGCGAGGCCTGCACGCTGGTGCGCAGGTGTCGGGCCAGCACCGCACGGGGCGGGCCGCCGAGCGCGAGGCCCACCTCAATCTCGTCGCGCTTGTCCTGAAGCTCGTCCTTGAGCCGGTTCAGGGCCAGGCCGTTGATCTTCATGGCGTTGGCGATGACGAGACTGCCGACGGGCACGAGGCTCCGCACCGTCGGCTCGATGGCCCGCGCCCACGTCATCGTCACGATCACGAGCCCGGCGCCGACCGTGATGGCAAGGAACGACACCTGCGTGACGCCGGGCAGGCCCTCCCCCCGCTGCCGCGAGATCCAGGTGGCCCCGCCCACCATGCCGAGCAGGATGAGCGTGCTCCAGGCCAGGGGCACCGTCAGCAGCACCCCAATAACGAGCCCGACAGCCACGATCTGGACGAAGCCGCGCACGAAGGCGACGCTCAGCTCCGACTCCAGCTCCAGGCCCCGCTGGCGCGAGAGGAGCACAACGAGGGCGGCCAGTACGGTGGCGGCGCCGACCTGGGCGAGCCCCTCTAGGACGACGGGGTCCTGGATGTGGTTGAGGGTGTCCTGGAGCATTGGTATCGCGTTGAACGTTTAGGGCCGCGCGTACAAAGAGTGCTTCGCTTTATAGCTCCTTCCGCTTCATGAACCGGCAACTCCGCACGCATCGAGAGGCGATTCTGCGGCTCGCCCGCGAGCACGGCGCCCACTACGTGCACGTGTTCGGATCTGCGGCCCGGGGGGACGACACGTCTGACAGCGACCTGGACATGCTTGTGGACATGGAGGACAGCTGGAGTCTAGTCGACCACGTGGCTCTCAAGTAGGACCTGAAGACCTTCCCGAATTCGCCATTCGAGGGCCGAGTACACCATCAGACACAGCGTCCCTGCCTTGAGCAAGGCCACGGGTCCGCTCCTCGCTTTTCAGGAAGAAGGACCTCGCCATAAACTGCGGGTCCTTCAGGAAGCGGAAACCGCGCTCGACTCGGACCTGGCCTTTGTAGCCCTTCAGCATCTCTTCGGCAGAGAGGACCTGGTCGTCGAGCTCATTGGTCGCAACGATGAACAGACTCTTTTGCTTGAGAAGCTGGGCCTTTCGCTTTTCTGAAGGCACGAGTGTTCCCCTTGTAAGCCAGTCTACCTCGCCGGTCTCTTCGAGCCAGTTGCCTTTCCCATCGGGCGAGGAGGATTCTTCCAGCACGTAGTGAGTAGCTCGCTGGACCTGTTTGCCGGCAAACTTGCTCGCTTCGAGCTTGGACTCAAACTCTTCAAGCGCCTGCTCGGCGTCCTCTCGGCAGGCAAATTCCCGCTCGGTCAGCTCGGAGAAGGCTTTTGCCTCCTCATGTTCGCTTTGAATCTTCTTCTCACGGGCACGTTCTCGGGCCCGCTCCTCGGCCTCCTCCAAATAGACGACGAGCCACCGCTGCTGGACGTCTCCGTACTTGGAGCGACAGACTTCGGCGCGGTAGCCCTCGGTAAGCGGCTCCATGGACTCAATCTCCGCCTCCCGAATCCGCTTTTTTGCCTCGCTGAACGCCAGAGGGAACCCGGGTAACAAACTTGACGCCCCCTTCCGTGAGCTTTCTCACGTGATCGGCGCTGTAGAGGGAGCTATCAGCCACCACGTAGTCAAATCCGTGGGGCGCCAGAGGAGGTGCTCTACATGCCGGTCGATCAGCTCCGGGAAGCTGCCTGGATCGCTTACGTTTCCGGAGAGGGGCTTCATCAGGACCGGAAGTCCGGCTTTCCGCTTGGGCACCCATGTCGAGAACGATCTGATTCAGATCCGGGCGAAGGCCAGAGCGAGTACCCCTGCTGGATGCGAGTCACCCCGTCTTCGGAAGACTCGTTGGAGTCATCCTCCGAGTCATATTCACCGTGGAACGAAAAGCTGGTCGCGTCGAGGTGCGCAAACCGGGAGGTCAGCCCCAACTGATCGGCCGCGTGGACCGCAAGATCCCGAAATAGCTCCGTGACCCCGTATTCGTAGAGATCATCCAGGGCGCGGCCCAGCACTCCTTCATTGAGGTGCCCTGGACGAACTCCTTCCCTGATGAGCCGCTCAGTCTTCTGCCCTCTCGAAAAAGTTTGGCGTCAGATAGAGCCGCTCTTCGGCAAATCCGAATCCGTTCAGCATCAGGGCCTTCACTGCCTGCCCGACCGAGACCTCCCGCTCATCGAGATCCTGTGCGATGTGCTCGTCGATTCGCTCGCCGATCTGAAGCTCCTGGGACTCCCCCTGCAACCAAGTCCAGATGATCGAGGACCTTGCTCTCCGGGAACTCCTCGCCAGCCTCGGTTGCCTCAACCTCCTCTGATCGGGGCATGGTACCTTTCTATTATACCATGACGACCTCGCTTACGTGTTTTTACCCTCAGAAACAGGTCAGTTTCCCCCACTGGCGGGGTGTCGAAAGTGGGCCGTACACTTGCATCGGAACGCCTCGCACAGAGGGCTCGTGATGGCCTGGCTCAAAAAAAGCGGGTCTGCCCGACCAGGACAGACCCGCTTGAAAGAACGTCGATGCCGG
>CAYRPX010000398.1:0-2559 GCA_964426195.1 uncultured Salinivenus sp. | reverse complement strand
TTCACCTTCGACGACGGCGACGAATTCACGATTCTGCTCCGGAAGGAGGGTCACGGCTGGACCCTATCCGACGAGGCCCACACCTTCATGCACCTGAGTTACGAGATGAAGGAACGCGACTGGAAAAAGGGTCGCCGGGCCGAGATCATCGAGCAGGTGCTCTCCATGTTCGAGGTCACGAAGGAAGACGGCGAGCTCCGCCGCCGCGTGGATAACGACGCGTTCGGAGACGCCCTTTTCGATTACGTGCAGGCCCTCTCGAAAATCACGGACATCAAATTCCTCAGGCGGGAGGTGATTCGCTCCACCTTTCTCGACGACTTCCGCGAGTTTGTCCAGGAGCGGGTCCCGCCCGAGCGGCGGACGTTCAGCTGGACTGATCCCGAGCATGATCCCGACGGAACGTACCCTGTGGATGTCCGCATCGTGGGGCCACGTCGTCCCCTCTTCCTCTTTGCCCTCAACACGAATACGCGGGTACGGGACGCCACCATCTCCCTTCTTAAGTACGAGCAGTGGGGACTGGAGTACGATTCTGCGGGCGTCTTTGAGGACGTGCGCGAGATCAGCGACAAGCAGCTGACGAAATTTATGGACGTGGCGGGCACACTCTTCTCAAATCTGAAGGGGAATCAGGATCGGCTCGCCGGCTTTCTGGAGCGGCACACGAATTAGAACAACGGGGGCAGTTGGCGTACCGGCGCAAGGACGTTATGACTGCGGTCGAGCGTGTGTCTGCAAGGTCCACGTTCTCCGAATAATCCGCGGCCCCCATGTCCTCGTCTGTCCGGCGATACAACGGCCACCGTTCGGATACCCTTCGCCTCGACGGGTGGGACTACCGCCGGTCTGCGTGGTATTTCGTGACAATCTGCACCCACGACCGCCTCCCAAATCTCGGCACGGTGCGGCACGGCCTCGTCGGATTGTCGCCCGCCGGGTGTATTGCGGCGCAGGAATGGCGGCGGACGCCGGCGGTCCGCCCGTACGTGCGGTTGGGGGCGTGGATCGTGATGCCCAACCATGTGCACGGATTGATTGGGATTACCACCGAATCGCCCGCCCACGACGACGCCACCGTCACGGATGCATCCGAATGTGACGGATCAAACACCGCGGGTGATGGGGATAATGACGGCGTAGATGCGTCCCGCCGGGACGCATCTACGCAGGAAAATACGGATGAATCAAACGACGAATTTCGGTTGCGTGCCCATTCGCTGGGGGCCATCATCGGCCAATACAAATCGGTGTGCACCAAACGTATTCGGGCGGCGTGCCGTCCTGATTTTGGGTGGCAATCCCGGTATTACGACCGCATCGTCCGCAACCGCCGCGAATGGGAGGCGGTGTGCCGGTACATCCACCGGAATCCGGCAAATTGGGCGGACGACCGGCATTTTTCCCCGGCCTGAACCGTTCTACATGACCGTTGCCGTGGAAACCTCCCCCGCCTTTTCACGTGCGCACACGGCACATCTCTGCGCACAGAGTAGCGGTCCTGCATGTCCCCCGCCTACGACGAAGGCACTGTGGTGGAGGACCCAGCCGTCGGCTGGTTCGACGATCTCGGCTGGACGCCGTACGACGGCACTGACGAAACGATAGGCCCCGGAGCGACCACCTTTGGCCGCCGCACACCCAGCGAAGTGTTTCTCCGCGAGCCCCTCCGCGCAGCGATGGAGCGGCTCAATCCGGCGTTAGGGCCGGACGCGTTCGACCAGGCCTTCGGCATCCTCACGCAGGGCCGGGGCACCCTCTCCCTGGCCCGCGCAAACCGGAAGGTCCACCGCCTGCTGAAAGACGGGATTCCCGTCACGGTGCGAGACGAACGGGGCCGCGAGGTCGAGCGACGGGTGGACGTGATCGACTGGCGCCACCCGTTCGAGAACAACTTCCGGCTCGTCCGGCAGTTTCGCGTCGCCGGCGAACCCCACACGCGGATTCCGGACCTCGTCGGTTTTGTCAACGGTCTGCCGCTCGTCCTGCTGGAACTCAAGAGCCAACGTCGCCCCGTCCGCGACGGATACGACGAGAACCTTACCACGTACCGCGAGGAAATTCCCCAGCTCTTCTGGCCCAACGGCCTCGTCATCCTCAGCAACCGCACCGATGCCGTTGTGGGCAGCACCACGGCCCCGTGGGAGCACTTCAATCGATGGAAGAAGGTGGAGGACGAAGACGAAGTGCCGCGCGTGTCGCTGGAGCGCACGATCCGTGCCGTGTGCCACCCAGAGCGCCTGCTCGACCTGATCGAGAACTTCGTCGTCTACTCGAAGCAGGAGGACGGCGTACAGAAAATGCTGGCAATGTACCACCAGTATCACGGCGTGAACGAGGCCGTGGAGGCTCTCCAGCACCGCGAAGAGAACGACAGCCGCCTTGGCGTCTTCTGGCATACGCAGGGCAGCGGCAAGAGCATCTCGATGGTGTTTTTCTCGCAGAAGGTACAGCGCCTCCTCGAAGGCAACTGGACGTTCCTGGTCGTCACCGACCGCACCGACCTCGACGACCAGATCTACAAGACCTTTGCCCGAGCGGGCGTGCTCACCGAACCTG